>NZ_JAGMUF010000066.1:287069-550405 GCF_019049125.1 Streptomyces sp. AC602_WCS936
GCCCGTCACGGGGCCGGTCCGGGGATCGGGCCCCGGCGTACCGGCGTGCTTGACGCGGATGTCGCGGAAGGCCACCTCGTCGCCGTCGCCGTGGTTCTGGAGGCCGATGTGTCCCTGCCGCAGACTCCGCGCCGGATCGGTGTTGGTGAAGTCGTTGATCCGCACGCCGTTGAGGAAGACCTCCAGCCGCTCCCCGGTGACCCGGATCTCGTACGTGTTCCACTCCCCCGGCGGGTTCAGCGCGGCATCGCGTGCGGCGACGTCCGCCGACTGGAAGCCGTAGACGGCGCCCGTGGTGCGGTCGGCCGCGTCCGTGGCGTCGATCTGGATCTCGTAGCCGTTGTCCACCGCCGACCAGGGGTCGGAGGAGGCCGGGAAGCCCACGAAGACGCCGGAGTTGTCGTCCCCGGCCGCCTTCCAGTCCAGCTTCAGGGAGTAGTCCCCCGTGAACTCCTCGGCGGCGTACCAGAGCATGCCCAGTCCGCCGTGCGAGGTGAGGGTGCCGTCGGCGAGGGTGAACCCGCCGGGTCCGGCCTGCTGCCAGCCGGCTGTGCCGGAGCCGTCGAAGAGGGAGGTGTAGCCGCTCTCGGGGCGGCAGTCGGCGTTGGTCATGCCGGCCGCCCAGCGGATGCCGCCGAGGAGGTGCCGGCGGAAGGCGGCGTCGGCGTAGGACTCGTCGGTGTGGCCGCCGCCGGTGTAGAAGGCCCGGCCGCCCTCGTAGTCCTTGCACCAGGCGATCGGGTGGTCGCCGTTCATGTTGCCGCCCGTGTAGCTGGACTCGTCGAGCGAGGCCAGGACGTGGGCGGTGGTGCGCGGGTTGGTGCGGTAGTTGTACCACTCGTCGGTCCGCTGCCAGGTGCCGCCGAGGTGCGCGGTGGCGTCGTGCGCCCGGTCCTCGACCTCTACGGTGGCGGATTGAATGGCGGGGTGGGAGTGGAAGAGGGCGCCCGCCAGCCCTTCGTAGAAGGGCCAGTCGTACTCTGTGTCGGCGGCGGCGTGTATGCCGACGTATCCGCCGCCGGCGTTGACGTAACTCTCGAACGCCGTCTGCTGGGCGTCGCCCAGCACGTCGCCCGTCGTCGACAGGAAGACGACCGCCTCGTACTGGGCGAGGTTCGCGGTGGTGAAGGCCCCCGGGTCCTCGGTGGCGTCCACGGTGAAGTTGTTCGCCGTGCCGAGATCCCGCAGGGCCGCGATGCCGTCGTCGATCGAGGAGTGGCGGAAACCGGCGGTCCGGGAGAAGACGAGCACTTCGTACGGGGGGTCGGCCGCGGCCTGGACGGCGGTGCGGGCGGTGGCGGCGTCGGGGGTGACGCCGGGCAGGGCGGTGGCCTGGGGCGCCGCGCACAGTACGGCGCCGGCGAGCAGTGCCAGGGCTGCTTTCAGATGGTTGCGCATGGAGGTCGCCTCCTCGCTACGGCAGGGTCCACTTCTGGTTGGGTCCGGTGTGGCAGGTCCACAGGTGGACCGGCGTCCCGTCGTTCCACGTACCGCCCGACGCATCCAGGCACTTGCCCGACTGCGGATTGCGCACCGTACCGTCCGACTGCGCCGCCCACTTCTGCGCACCCGTCCCGTTGCACGTCCACAACTGGATCCGCGTACCGTCCGCGCTGCCGCCGCCGGACACGTCCAGGCACTTCCCCAGCGCCTTCAGTGTCCCGTCACCGCCGACCGTCCACTCCTGCGCGGACGACTGGTTGCACGACCAGACCTGCACCTCCGTACCGTCCGCCGTACCCGCGTTGTCCACGTCCAGGCACTTGCCGTTCACCCCCCGCACCGGGCCGGTCCGCGCACCGTTTTCACCGGTGGTGAAGGAGAACTCGTCCACGTCGAAGAGGGAGCCGGGGCCGCCCTTGAAGACGAGGTGGAGCGTCGTGGAGCCGGCCGGCTGGTTGCTCAGGACGGCCGTCACGTCCTGGAAGGTCTCCCAGCCCCCGGTCACCGGTACCGTCGCGGTGCCGAGCAGGGTGCCGGTCGGGGAGCCGGCGCGCACCTCGATGGTCCCGCCGGTGCCGGCCGAGGAGACCCGGGCGGTGAAGGCGGTGGCGTTGTCGAGGGCGTACGGCTGGAAGGAGATCCAGTCGCCGTTCTCGATGTGGCCGACGGTCCTGCCGCCGTGCGCGGGCGTGTGGTTGACGACCTGGACGCCCGAGGAGTCGCCGTAGTGCTCGGCCTGGCGGTGGCTGGGCTGGGTGATGTGCTGGTCGTGGGTGGTGAGGGCGGGCTGGCCGTTCGCGCCGTTGTCGGTGTACTCGGCGTCGATGACGCCGAAGATGTTGGCGTTCGGGTCGTGTTCGCCGTCCGCCAGGGTTTGCAGGGTGCCGGTGCAGCCGGTGGCGGAGGTCTGCGGGTGGCCGTGGCTGTCGTGGCCGATGATGAAAGTGACCTTCACCTTGGCGCAGTCGACGGTGCCGTCCTCGGGATCGGTCACCGTCACCTTGAAGGGGATGGCGGCGCCGAAGTCGTAGACGCGTCCGTCGGTGGGCAGGTCGATGCGCACGCTGGGCGCGGTGTTGCCGACGGTGATGTGGACGGAGGCCGTGGCGGACTTGCCCGTGGTGTCGGTGACCTTCAGCGTGGCCGTGTACTGGCCGTTGGCGGTGTAGGTGTGGGTGGGGTTCGCCGCGGTGGAGGTGGCGCCGTCGCCGAAGTCCCAGGTGTGGGTGAGGGCGTCGCCGTCCGCGTCGGAGCTGCCGGCGGAGGAGAAGGCAACCGTCAGCGGTGCGGTGCCGGAGGTGGTGTCGGCCCCGGCCTGGGCGACCGGGGCGTGGCCGCCGGTGATGTGCTCGATGCGGTAGAGGGCGGAGTTGGCGTCGCCGTTGAAGTAGCCGGTGCCGTAGTCGAGGACGTAGAGGGCACCGTCCGGGCCGAAGGCCATGTCCATCACCTGGGTCCCGCTCCAGGGGAAGGCGTTGATGGACTGCACGGTTCCGTCGCCGCCGGCCTCGATGCGCTTGATCCAGCGGCGGCCGAACTCACCGGCGAAGAAGTCGCCGTCGTACTCCTCGGGGAACTTCACGTCGGAGGTGGAGTCCGGGTCGTAGCGGTAGACGGGTCCACCCATGGGTGACTCGGAGCCGCCCCCGAACTCCGGCACGGAGCCGCCGTCGTAGGGGATCCAGGCGGGCTGGGCGGGCGGCAGGTCGGTGAGGCCGGTGTTGCGCGGCGAGGTGTTCTTCGGGGCGGCGCAGTCGAAGGCGGCGCCCGAGCCGCCGGTGGCGAAGTCGTGGTCGACGTAGGCGTCGTTGTCGCCGGTGCAGTATGGCCAGCCGAAGTTGCCGGCCTCGGTGACGCGGTTGAACTCGACCTGTCCGGCGGGGCCCCGGGAGGCGTTGGCGGTGCCCGCGTCCGGGCCGTAGTCGCCCACGTAGACGGTGCCCGTGGCCTTGTCGACGCTCATCCGGAACGGGTTGCGGAAGCCCATGGCGTAGATCTCGGGCCGGGTCCTGGCGGTGCCGGGCGGGAAGAGGTTGCCGGACGGGACGGAGTACGAGCCGTCGGCGTTCACCTTGATGCGCAGGATCTTGCCGCGCAGGTCGTTGGTGTTGCCGGACGAACGCTGGGCGTCGTAGGCGGGATTGCGCGAGGCGCGTTCGTCGATGGGGGTGTAGCCGTCCGAGGCGAAGGGGTTGGTGTCGTCGCCCGTCGACAGGTAGAGGTTGCCCGCCGCGTCGAAGTCGATGTCGCCGCCGACGTGGCAGCACAGGCCGCGGGAGGCGGGCACGTCGAGGATCTTCTTCTCGCTGCTCGCGTCCAGGGTGCCGTCGGTGCGCAGCACGAAGCGGGAGAGCCGGTTGACGCCGTCGAAGGGGGCGAAGTCGGACGCCGGGCCGTCCGCGGGTGCGTCTCCGGCCGGTGTGTCGAGCTTGGGCGCGTAGTAGAGGTAGACGAAGCGGTTGGTGGCGAAGCCCGGGTCCACGGCGACGCCTTGCAGGCCCTCCTCGTCGTGGCTGTAGACGTCGAGCCTGCCGGCCACAGCGGTGTTCCCCGCCGAGTCGGTCAGCCGGAGCGTGCCGTCGCGCGAGGTGTGCAGCACCGAACGGTCCGGCAGGACCGCCAGGGTCATGGGTTCGCCGGTCTCGGCCACGCCCTTGGCGAGGGTGACCTGTTGGAACTCCTCGGCGGCCACGGCGACGCCGGCGGCACCGGTCCCGTCGCCGCCCGGGGCCGCCGGGGCGGCGGCGGCCGGGCTCATGGGCAGCACCAGGCCGATGGCACACACCAGGGCCGGCAGCAGGGAGCGGACACGTCTGTGTCCGAGCGGTCTCGTGCGCACAGGGTTCTCCCGGGAAGTGTGGGGTGGCGGCAGGCGTGCGTGGCCTGCCGTGAGGGAGTACGGGCGCGCGCCGTCGCGCCGTCGAACGCCGGTCGGGAGACGCTCATGACCGGTTCATTTCAAGGAAGTTAGCGGGCTTGGTCCGAACCTGTAACCCATTCCGCACAAGATCTCGAATCTTTTTCCCGCCACGGGACAAAGTGGCCGGTGCATCGAGTGAGTGCGCGCGGTCACCGCGCCGCGCGCACGGGAGCGCCGGGGGCCGGACATCGCTGCCCGGCCCCCGGCGGTTCATGACGGAGGGCGCGCTAGTGGCGGCAGTCCCAGTGTCCCTTCTCCCAGACGTGGTCCCAGTGCCCGTGCGCGTAGGCCCACTTGTAGGACCATTCATGGCCCCACTTGCCGTGGTCCCAGGTCTTGTGCTGGTACCACTTCTTCTCCCAGTGGCCCTTCACCCACTTCTTCTCCCAGTGGCCCTTCTTCCACTCGCAGCGGTCGTGGTGGTCACCGGTGGCCACGGTGGTCGCCGACGTGGGCGCGGGGGCGGCGTTCGCCGTACCCGCCATGCCCAGCGTGGCGCCACCGGCGAGCAGCCCGGTCGCCGCGAAGCCGACGACGGCCCGGCGGATGCCGAGGGATGACGCCATCCGGATCACCTCCTTCACAGACGGTGTCGAACGCGTCCTTGCACAAGCCATTCGAAGCCGTCGGCGGCGCGGATGAGCGGAAGGGCGAGACCCTGGGCCTACTCCGCCCGGGTGAGCGTCGCGTAGACGACGATGTTGTCGGCATACCGGCGTTCGGCGGCGGAGTAGTCGCCCGCGCAGGTGATCAGCCGCAGGCCGGCGTGGTCCAGGTTCCGGTAGACCTCGACGGTGGGGAAGGCGTCCTTCGGGTACTGCTCGACCCGGTCCACGGTGAAGGTGGCCGTGCGGCCGTCCTCCCGGTCGACGGTGACGGTGTCGCCGGGGACGAGTTCGCCCAGGCGGTAGAAGACCGAGCGGTCGCCGTCCCAGGTGACGTGCCCGGCGATGACGGCGGGGCCGCGCTCGCCCGGTGCCGGTCCCGGCGTGTACCAGCCGGCCAGGTCGGGATCGCGCGGCGTCTGCATCGCGCCGTCGTCGTCGAGGCCGAGGTCCTCCAGTGCGGAGGAGACGCCGATGGCCGGGACGGTCACCCTGGTCGGCGCGGATCTGGACAGGGCGGTGGCCGGCCGGCCGTGACCGGCCTCGTGCCGGTGCTCCGGTGACGGGGAGGCGGTCGAGGCGCCGGCCTCCGGCCCGGCCGGTGCGGTCACCGACGGGGCCGGAGGTGCCGTACGGGGCTCCGCGCCGCGCCACAGGCCCGCGGCCAGGAGGGCGACGGAGAGCACCGCGAACGCCGCGACCACGACGAGCGGCAGGCGCCGCCAGGTCGGTCCGCGGTTCACGGGGCGGCCCGGTCAGCGCTCACCGGCACGCCGGCGCACGACCACCGCTCCCACCGCGGCCGCCATCAGGCCGGCTCCGCCGAGAGCCATCATCTGTCCGGCGTCGTCGCCCCCGGTGGCCGCGGTGCCGGTCTCGACCCCGCCCTCGGGCATCTCACCGATGGAGGCTCCGTGCACCATGCCGCAGCTGGCCGGCGCGGTCGCCTCCAGCGGGAGCTTCGGGTCGAGCTCGCTCTTGCCGGCGTCCATGTCGTAGGTGCCGTTGTCGTTGACGTCGATGCCGTGCTGCACGATGTGCAGGTTCTTGAAGTGGTCGGCGACGTCCTGAGAGACGGTGAGGGTGCGCTCGTAGGACAGCTTGCCGTCCTTGTCGGCGGTGGGCATCCGGTCGACCGCGAGGCCGCTGTCCTTGGAGGTGTCCCCGCTGGTCGTCAGCGAGATGTTGATGTCGCCGTAGGCGGGCAGCCCTTCCACGGTGGAGACGATGCCGTCGCCGTCCTTGTCGGCGCCGGCGTCGGGACAGTGGAAGTCCATGCCCTTGGTCGAGCCGTGGATGTGCTGGGCGTGCGGTGCTCCGGGGGTCAGGCCCTCGGCCTGGATCTTCACCGTGAGCTTCGTGCCTTCCAGGCTGACCATCGCGGTGCCGCTCGCGCCCGAGTCGTTCAGCTGCTTCAGGTCGATCTGGTACGCCTGGCCGTCGGCGGCCAGTGCGGGTGCCGCGGCCGAGAAGGCCACGGCTGCGGGCAGTGCGGTGAGCGCGGCTATCCGTGCGAGGCGTCGGTTCCTCACGCGATCACTTCCTTCTCACGGCCCACCCGGAGGTGGACGGCTGGGGCGGCGCCCGGCCGGGAGGCCGGGCAGCCGCTTGGTACGGGGAATCCGGAGCGCCCGGGCCGCCGGATTGGTCGAAGGAAGACGCGAACGGCGCGCACCCTCCGGGGCCTCGGCTACGAACAGTCAGTAAGGCCTGTCCCCCACACTCGCCCACCGGTCTCACGCGGACGGCTCCTGACCGCGTGCGCTCCACGCGCGGAGGGACCAGTGTCGAGCAGAGCTGAGGAGCGACGATGGAGCATGGCGAAGCGGACACGCGCAGCGGCGCGCGAACCCGCCCGGGGCGGTCCTCCGGCGATGCCCGGGTGGACGAGTTGCTCACCCGTGCCGCCGGCGGCGACGAGCAGGCGTTCGCCGGGGTCTACGACGCCCTGGCCTCACCGGTGATGGGGCTGGCCTGCCGGGTGCTGCGGGACGAGGCGCAGGCGGAGGAGGTGACCCAGGACGTGATGGTGGAGGTGTGGCGCACCGCCGACCGCTTCCGCCCGGAGCGCGGCGCCGCGCGGAACTGGGTGCTCACCCTGGCGCACCGCCGGGCCGTGGACCGGGTGCGGTCCGTCACCGCGGGCCGGGCGCGCGAGCTGCGCACCGGGGCACGGGACCAGGACCGGCCCTTCGACACGGTCGCCGAGGAGGTCGAGGAGCGCGAGGAGCACCGTGTGGTCTTCCGCTGCCTGGCCGAGCTGTCCGAACAGTTGCGGCTGCCCCTGGTGCTGGCCTACTACGAGGGACTGACGTACGCGGAAGTGGCCGATTCGCTGGCCGCTCCGGCGGGCACCATCAAGTCGCGGATGCGTCAGGGGCTGCGGCGCCTGCGCGAGTGTCTGGAGACGGGATCATGAGAACCGGCGACGACGCGCATCTCGATGTCGGTGCCTACGCGCTGCACGCTCTCCCGCCCGACGAGGAGGCCGCCTTCGAGAACCACCTGGCGAGCTGCGCGGAGTGCCGGCGCGAGGCCGACGAACTGACGAGGACGGCGAGCATGCTGGGCGCAGGCGAGGCCCGTCAGCCGTCCCCGGAGCTGCGCCGGCGGGTGCTGGGCCAGATCTCCACCGTCCGTCAGGAGCGCTCCCAGGGTGCCCCGGCCGGGGCACGTCCCCGGCGGCGGCAGCGGATTCTCGGGTTCGCGCTGGCCGCTTCCGTGGCGGCCGCGGCGGCGCTCGGCGGTGTCGCCTGGTGGCAGCACACGGAGGCCGACAGCGCCCGGGAGGAGGCCGCCGATCTGCACACCGGCGCCAGGGCGCTCGCCGACGTGCTGGCCGCTCCGGACGCCACGATCAGCACCGCGGAACTGCCGCACGGTGCGACGGCGAGCGTGGTCGCCTCGCGCGCCCAGGGCCAGGCCGCATTCATCGCGTCCGGCCTGCAGCCGCTCACCGACGACCAGGTGTACGAGCTGTGGTACGCCGAGTCGGGAGAGTTCCGGCCGGCCGGACTGCTGTCCGGGGCGGGCGGCCGTCAGGCGCACGTCCTCGACGGGCCGCTCGAAGGGGCGACCGCCGTCGGCATCACCGTCGAGCCCGCCGGCGGTTCCGAGCAGCCCACGACCGACCCCCTCAGCGTCATCCCCGTCCCCGCGTGACGGCGGGGACGGGGACGGGGACGGGGCCGACGCACGCTACGGCGCCGACACGCCGCGGCCGGGCGGTGCCTGCGGCGCGAGCGCGTCGTCGCCGTAGACGCCCTGCACCCAGTTGGTCTGGTAGACGGTGTCGAGATAGCGCTCGCCGAGGTCCGGGGCGATGGCCACGGGAGTGAGCCCCCGCCCGCCGTGCCGGGACAGCCAGCTCATCGCGCCGCTGACCACCGTGCCGGTGGACCCGCCGAAGAGGAACCCGCGCCTCGCCAGGCTGCGGCAGGTGCGGACGGTGTCGGCCTCCTCCACGCGCACCGCCTCGTCCACGTACGCCTCGTCGAGGAGCGGCGGCCGGACGCTCATGCCCAGGCCCGGGATCATCCGGCGGCCCGGCGGGTCGCCGAAGATGGCGGAGCCGACGCTGTCCACCGCGACGATCCGCACCGGGCGGTGCCAGGTGCGGAACCAGCGGGCGCAGCCCATCAGCGTGCCCGTGGTGCCGACACCGACGAACAGCACGTCCAGCTGCGGGAACCAGCGGGCGATGGCCGGAGCCGTCCGGAAGTAATGGGCCTTCCAGTTGTCGGGGTTGGTGTACTGACTCAGCCAGACGTGGCGGTCGTCCGACGCGCACAGCGCGCGCACGTACGCCAGCCGGGCACCGAGCAGGCCACCGGCGGCGCCCTCGTCGGACACGACGTGGACCTGGCTGCCCAGGGCCTCCATCATCAGCCGCGTGGTGAGGTTGCAGCGGGAGTCGGTCACGCAGACGAACCGGTAGCCCTTGCTCGCCGCGATCATGCTCAGGGCGACCCCGAGGTTGCCGGAGGAGGACTCCACCAGGACCGAGTCCCGTTTCAGGGTCCCGCTCCGCTCGGCGGACTCCACCATCTCGGTCGCGGCCTTCAGTTTGATCGAACCGGCGAAGTTGAAGCCCTCGCACTTGAGGAAGAGCCGGTGCCCGGACATCGGCGCGAGGTCGACGTACAGGTCCTCCTCGTTGAAGGCCTGGGGGACGGATATGACTGGCACGATGGTCTCCTCGCGTGGGACCGGATGGTGGACGGCGGGCCGTCCTCAGCCGTGGCGCCGCAGTTCGTGGAAGAAGTCGTCGATGACGTGCAGTTCGCCCGAGCCGGCCACCTCGTCGTAGACGAACTTGCCGACGGCCAGGTCGAGCACGCCCAGACCGAACGGGGAGAAGACCACCGGCCGGTCGGCCGGCACCGTCACCCGGCGGGCCGTCACGTCGTCGAGTGTGCCGAGCAGGAAGTCCCGGCCGCCGGTGAGGCGTTCGGTGAGGTGCGGTGAGGTGTCGGCGCGCAGGCAGTGGTCGATGTCGTCGACGACGTTGGTGGCGGACAGCAGCACCTCGGGCGCGAGGTCGCGCAGGGACACGTGCAGGACCACCGGGTTGTGGTGGAACCATGCCGGGTCGTCGATGTGCGGCCGGTCGGCGACCGTGGCGAAGACGATCAGGTCGCTGTTGCGGATCAGTTCCTCGGCGCCGTGGTGCACGGTGACGCGGCCGACGGCCCCGGACTGCTCCAGGTACGTCCGGAAGCCGGCCGCGCTGTCGGCGGACACGTCGTGCACGCCGATGGCGTCGAACGACCAGCCGGTGCCTTCGAGATAGGTGTGGATGTAACGGGCGATCAGGCCCGCCCCGACGAAGCCCAGCCGGGTGGGGCGCGGTCGCCCCCTGCTGAGCCGGTCGGCGGCCGCCGCGGCGGACGCGGCGGTCCTGGCGGCGCTGATGATCGAGCTCTCCATGCAGGCGAAGGGGTAGCCCGTGTCGTGGTCGTTGAGAACCAGCACGGCCGACGCCCTGGGGATGTCCGACGCGACGTTGGCGGGGAAGCTGGAGATCCACTTCAGGCCGTCCACGTGGTTCTCGCCGCCCAGGGAGGCGGGCAGCGCGATGATCCGTGCCGTCGGCCGGTCGTGGAAGCGAAGGAAGGAGGACGGCGGGTTGACCGAGCGGCCCGCGCCGTGCAGGCGGTAGGTCTCCTCGACCACCTCCGTCACGGTCTTCTCGCGGCCTTCGAGGACCTTCTTGACCTGGGCGCCGGGGATGACGGCGAAGGGCGGCACGGTCGCGGCACCGGCCGCGGGTGTGGCTGTGGTGGGGTGTACGGGGGTCATGCCGCTGTCCTCCCGGTTCGCGGGGCGGAGTGTTCGGGGTGTGCGGAGTGCGGGTGCACGGGGTTGCCCATCGCCACCAGCACCTCGCGCGGCCCCTCGTAGGCCTCCCGGCTGTGTGCGGTGCGGATGTTGTCGACGACCATCAGGTCTCCGGCGGACCAGGGCCGGCGCACGGTGTGTGCCGCGTAGGCCCCGTTGATCTGCTCCACGACGTCCTCGGGCACCGGATCGCCGTTGCCGTAGCGGGTGTTGAAGGGCAGGCCGTCGGGGCCGTACTCCTCGACCAGGAACTCCCGTACCTCCGGGGCCATGGTCCACTCGTTGAGGAAGGCGATCTGGTTGAACCAGCAGCGCCGGCCGGAGACCGGGTGGCGGACCACGGCGGGGCGGTGCTGCCGGGTGCGCAGTGAGCCGTCCGGCTGCCAGGACCAGTCGATGGCGTGGGCGCGGCAGTACGCCTCTACGGCGCCCCGGTCCTCGGTGCCGAACGACTGGGTCAGTGTGGCGCCGATCTCGTCGTGGTAAGTGCGGGTGAGCAGCCAGCCCTCCCGCTCGAAGCGGCTCGTCGGTTCGGCGGGCAGCGACCGCAGTACGGCGGCCGAGTCGGCCAGGGCGGTGGCGCCGCCCCGGGTGGGCGGCCGGAGGCAGGCGAACAGCAGCAGGCCGGGGCACTCGGTCGCGTAACTCAGCTCGTGGTGCATGCACATGGGCTGGTTCGGCGGCCACACCGACGACGAGTAGACGCCCTCCCCGTGGACGTCGCGGGCGGCGAACGCCTCCCGTTCGGTCGCGGGACGGTCGGCCAGGTGGTCGAGGACCGCCGCGACGTCGGCCGGGGCACGCAGCGCGAGGCCGCGGACCGTGAGTGCGCCGTGCTCGGCGACGAGGTCGAGCAGCGTCTCGCGGTGCTCGTCCGCCCAGGCGGCCGGGTCGGGGGTGCCGGGCGCGTCGACGACGGCTGGGCCCGCGTCCGGTGGTGCGGTGGTCCCGAAGGGCGGAGCCGGTGTGGCGGGTGCCGGGTGCTTGCGGAACAGTGCGGACAGCATGGGTACTCCTCGGAGGGTGCTTCTTCAGGGCCCGGCCCGGAACGCGGTGGCGCCCGTGCCCGTTCGGGTGTCGAGCAGGCGGGCCAGGTCGGCGAGGGTCGGGTGGCCGGTGAGGTCACGCAGGGACACGACCCGGTCCAGGCGGACCGCGAGCCGTACGGCCGACAGGGAGGTGCCGCCCAGGGCGAAGAAGTCGTCGTCCCGGCCGATCCGTTCGCGCGGTACGCCCAGGACCGTCGCCCATGCCGCGGCGAGCCGCTGTTCGGTCGGCGTCCGCGGGGGCCGGTGTCCGTCCTGGGCGTCGTCGCGCGCGGCGAGCGACTCGGCGAGCGCGGCCAGCGCCTTCTTGTCGGTCTTGCCGTTGGCCGTGTGCGGCAGGCTCTCCAGTCGGTGGAAGGAGGCCGGGACCATGTACTCGGGCAGCAGCTCGCCGACCCCCTCCCGCAGCCGGCCGGCGGTCAGGGCCGGGCCGCCCGTGCAGAACGCGGTCAGTTGCCGGCCGCGGCCCTCCGGGCCGGTCACCACGACCGCGCCGTCGCGGACGCCGTCGACCCGCAGCAGCGCGTTCTCGACCTCGCCGATCTCGATGCGGAACCCGCGGATCTTGACCTGCGCGTCCTCGCGGCCGAGGAACTCCAGTTTTCCGTCCGGCAGCCAGCGGCCGAAGTCGCCGCCCCGGTAGAGCCGTTGGCCGGGACAGTGCGGGTCGTCGCGGTAGGCGAGCCGGGTGCGCTCGGGGTCGTTGACGTAGCCGCGGCCGACGCAGACGCCGGAGAAGACGATGTGGCCGGGGGCGCCGAGCGGGACGGGGACGAGGTTGTCGTCGACGACGTGGACGCGTGCGTTCCGTACCGGGCGGCCGAGCGGTATCCGGTCGCCGGCGGGCATGGTGTCCATCACCTCGTGGTTGGTGTCGTCGGACGTCTCGGTCAGTCCGTAGGCGTTGACCAGCCGGACGCCGGGCCCGCCGCTGAACCAGCGTTGGACGAGTTCGGTCCTGAGGGCCTCCCCGGTGACCGACACGCACCGCAGGTCGGGCAGGTCGCGCGGGGTGCGTTCGAGCGCGGTCAGGAGGACGTCGAGGTAGGAGGGCACGAGTTGCAGGACGTTGACGCGGCCCTCGGTGATCGTGTCGAGGAACCGGTCGGCGTCGAGGATCGCGTCCTGCTCGACCAGGAGGGTCCGTCCGCCGGTCAGGAGTCCGGCCAGCAGTTGCCACAGGGAGATGTCGAAGCACTGCGACGCCGTCTGCGCCACCACCGTGCCCTCGCCGATGCCCAGGTCTTCGATCTTGGCGTGGAGGTGGTTGAGCAGTCCGGCGTGCTCGCACATCGCGCCCTTGGGCTCCCCGGTGGAGCCGGACGTGAAGAACACGTAGGCGAGCCGGTCCGCCGGTATGTCCAGGCCGAGTCGGGTGCCGTCGGCGGGCCGTTCGGTGAGCTCGGGGACGAGCAGCTTGCGGGTGCCGGGCAGGGAGGCGAGGGCCCGGTCCAGGTGGGCGGAGCTGCCCGGTTCGGTGAGCACGAGGGCGCAGTCGGCACGGGTGAGCATGGCGGTCATGCGTCCGGGCGGGTAGTGCGGGTCGACGGGCAGGTAGGCGCCGCCCGCCTTGAGTACGGCGAGCACGGCGGCCGTCCAGTTCAGGTCGCGTCCGGTCACCACGGCGACCGTGTCCTCGGGGCGCAGGCCCCGCACCAGCAGGGCGCGGGCCAGCCGGTTGGCCCGTACGTCCAGCTCCCGGTAGGTCCACCGCCGGTCGCGGCGGACGGCCGCGACGGCGTCGGGGTGGCGGCGCACCCGCTCCTCGAACAGTTCGTGGACGCGGCGGTCCGGCAGCGCGCGGCGCGGGCCGGCGAGTCCGTCGAGCTGGAAGCGGATCTCCTCGGAGGACAGCAGACTGTGCCGGTCGTGCGGGGCGTCCGGGTCGGCGGCGATCCGTTCGAGTGCGGCCAGGTGGTAGCCGCCGATCCGGGCGGCGCAGGCGGCGTCCAGAACGTCGGTCCGGTACCGCAGGCGCAGGACGCGCCGGCCGCCGCGCTCCTGAGCCGTGACGGTGAGGACGGTGCCGTCCGCCAGGGTGACGGGCGCTCGCCCGCCCGGGTCGAAGACGACCTCGGGAGCCGGGTGCGCCGCGGCCCGCGTGGGCGGCGGCGCCTCCGTCTCCGCCCTCGTGGCCGCGGTCACCAGGTGGCGCCAGGAGCCGGGGGCGACCGTCAGCTCCCAGGGGAGCGGCCCGGCTCCGTTCGGCGCCGGCCGGCCGCCGCGGACGGCGGGGTCGCCGGAGAGTGCGGCGAGCACTTTCGCGTGGGCCGCCAGGAGGACGGCGGTGAGCGGCACGTCCAGTTCGCCCGCCCGCTGTCGCAGGTCCGCGCTCAGTCCGTCGGGGAGGACGACGGCGTGCTCCGCGGTGCCGGGCACGGGCGTGCGGGTCCAGCGCGGGACGGTCGTACGGCCTCCTCCCTCGGTCTCCGGGTTCTCGTCCACCGGGGTGTGTTCGCCGGTCACTGCCGTCGCCATCACAGCCCACCTCCGTCGCGGGTGTCGGTGTCGTCGGGTGCGGGGCGGGCCGGATTGCCCGCCCAGCGGGTGTGTGCGGGCACGGTTTCGCCCTTCATCAGGAAGACGTCCGCGGCCAGGACCGCCCCGTCGCCGACCGTCACGCCGTAGTGCACGAACGCGCCGACGCCGAGGGTGCAGCCGGCGCCGATCGCGCTGCGGTCCGACTTGAACGTGCCGTCCTCCTGCGAGTGGCACTGCACGGCGCTGCCCGTGTTGAGGGTGCAGCCGTCTCCGATGGCGACCATCGGCCGCTCGGTCAGGCTGCAGCCGTCGTCGAACACCCGGGCCCCGACGCGGACGCCGAGCAGCCGCCACAGGACGGGCTTGAACGGGGTGCCGTTGAGGGCCTGGATGTACGTCTCCGAGGGGACCTTCCAGTACCGCTCGCGGTGCCAGAAACGACGGTCGTAGATCGAGCAGAACAGCGGTCCCGGGGGGCGCAGGGCGGTGACGGCCCGCTCCACGGCGACGAAGTACAGGAGGGTGAACGGCAGCAGGACGGCGTTGGCCAGGGCGAGCACCATCGTGCCCCACTGCGGGTACAGGCTCGCGGCGCACGCGTAGAGCACGGTGACGCCGAAGAAGAGCAGCCATCCCGTGAACAGGTGGCAGGCCATCGTCACCGCGTTGTGCCGGTTCTTGGCCGCGAGGCGGCGGCGCAGCCCGTCCCCTTCCTTGAGTTCGTCGAAGGTGCTGTCCCGCAGCACCGACCGCGGGATCTCGAAGGAGGGGGAGCCCAGCAGTCCGACGTCGTGCCGGACGGGGCCGTCGACCGGGATCATCACCTTGGTCGCCAGGAGGCAGTTGTCGCCGGTCCGGCCGCCCGGTGGGCAGGCGATCCGGTTGCCCAGGAAGTTGTGCGCTCCCAGGGAGGTGCGCGACAGGCGGAAAGAGGTGCTGGAGTACTCGGCGTTCATCATCGAGAGGCCGTCCGCGACCATGGTGCCGGTGCCGATCACGCTCACCAGAGGGCTCTCGTGCTTGACTCGGGTGCCGAAGTTCGAGCCGGTCTGCTCCACCCGGGAGAGGTCGTACCCGATCCACCGCAGGTAGTGCACGATGCAGGTGCTGTCGCCGAACAGCCGGGTCAGGGAAGCCCGGTTGCTGATCAGGAGGGTCGCCCGGTGCAGGGCGTGGTGGAGGCCGTACAGCGGGTACGTCCGGCCCGGGACCACGCACCGGCCCAGCAGGCGCGGGACGGTTCCCGCGAGGGCGAGGGCGGCGAGCAGGCCGCCGAAGAAGGTCACGGCCGTGATCACCAGTACGTCGGCGTAGAGCACCCAGCCGGCCGGCGTCGCCCGTCCCCGGCTCAGCACCGTGGAACCTTCCAGGACCGGGGAGAGCAGCGCGTCCAGCAGGCCCACCGTCAGCGGTACGTAGGCCAGGACCGCGGTGAGCAGCAGCAGGGCTCCGTTGACCGCCCGCCGCAGGGTGCCGCAGCGGGCGGGCGCCACGGGCTGGAAGTCGGCGTCGGCGGGCTGGGCCGGTGACCCGTGCCAGTGCTCGCCGTCCGGGACCGTCTGCCCGGTGTGCAGCGAGGAGGCGTGGCCGAGCTGGGAGCCGTCGCCGAGACGGCAGCCGATGTCCAGTACCGTCGCCTCACTGACGACCGCGTTGCGGCCCAGGGTGACCGGCCCGGTCTCGACCACCCCGTCGTGGGCGTGGTAGCAGCTGATGAGCGAGTCCTTGCGGACGACGGTGCCCTCGCCGATCGTCAGCAGGTCGGTGCAGACGGGCACGCCGCGCGACAGGAACGTCACCCCTCGTCCGATGCGCGCACCCAGCGCCCTGAGGTAGAGCGGGTACAGGGGCGAACCGGCGAACAGTACGAGGGGACTCGACCGGATCAGCGCCTTGACCAGCCAGAAGCGGACGTAGGCGAGGCTCCAGACGCGGAACCGCCGTGGCGTCCACCGGCCGATCAGCAGCCACTTCGCGGCCACCGGCAGGGCGCAGAGGGCCACGAGCAGCACGGCGCCGAAGGCCGCGGACCGCAGGTAGGCGTCGAGCAGGCCGGCTCCGCCGGAGATCCAGTCGTAGCCCCGGGCGCCGACGAAGGCGAGGAGAAGGGCGTAGCCGAGGTAGCCCAGGAGTTGCAGGGCTCCGCAGAGCAGGTGGTGGGGGCGGCCGGTGGGCTCGGGCGCCCGTTGCCCGGGGCTGTGCGGGCGGGCGATCGCCACGGGGGCAGGAGCGGGCGGGGGCGTGTCCGCGAAGGCGGCGGTCAGGTCGCGGATGGTCGGATGCCGGTAGATGTCGCGCATCGACACCGACGGCAGGTCCGGCCGCTTCCTGACCCGGGCGCAGAAGTGCGCCATGATCAGGGAGTCCGCGCCCAGGTCGTGGAAGAAGTGGCTGTCGAGCGGCACCTCGTCCACGTGGGCGACATCCGCGAGCAACAGGGCGAGTGTCTCGCCCGTGTCGAGTGCGGGGCCGGTCTCCCTCACCGCTGACTGCTGAACCGTCATGAGAACCCCCTGGGCTGCTCCCGGTCGGGCGTCGTGCTCTCTTGCGGGGTATTCGTCGCCGGGGAGCGGGGGTATGAGCGGACTTCGGATTTACTCCGGGTTTTCTCGCCTGCTGAGCGACCGTCTCAGCGGGTGGCCGCCGGGAGGGCGGCCCGGTGGGGCAGGCCGGTGGGTCACTCCACCGTCACCACGACGGAGTGCCATCCGCTGGCGCCGTCGGGGACGGTGCGGGTGCGCTTCTCGGTCTGCACCTCGCCGGTGCGGTCGGTGGCCCGCACGGTGAGGGTGTGGCCGCCCTTCGTGGCCTGCCAGGCGTAGGACCACTGGCGCCAGGTGTCGCGGGTGTCCTCGGCCGCGAGGGTGGCCTCCTGCCAGGGGCCGTCGTCGACGCGGACCTCGACCTTGTCGATGCCGCGGTGCTGGGCCCAGGCGACGCCGGCCACCATCACCGCGCCCGCCTTGGGCCGTGCGAACGGCTTCGGGGTGTCGATCCGGGACTGGGTCTTGATCGGGGCCTCGCGGGCCCAGTCGCGCTTGACCCAGTAGGCGTCGTACGCGTCGAAGGTGGTCAGCTCGATGTCCTCGATCCACTTGCAGGCGGACACGTAGCCGTACAGGCCCGGGACCAGCATGCGGACCGGGAAGCCGTGGTCGAACGGCAGGGGTTCGCCGTTCATGCCGACGGCCAGCATCGCGTCGCGGCCGTCCATGACGTCCTCAACCGGGGTGCCGATGGTCATGCCGTCCACCGAGCGGGCGACCAGCTGGTCGGCGGGGCCGCCCTTCGACGGCGGCCGCACCCCGCACTCCTCGAGCAGGTCGGCGAGCCGGACGCCGATCCAGCGGGCGTTGCCCACGTACGGGCCGCCGACCTCGTTGGAGACGCAGGTGAGGGTGATGTCGCGCTCGATCAGTTCGCGGCGCAGCAGGTCGTCGAAGGTCAGGGTCTTCTCCCGGGCGACCCCGTCCCCGTGGACGCGCAGCCGCCAGGCGGTGGCGTCCACCTTGGGGACCACCAGGGCGGTGTCCACCCGGTAGAAGTCCGCGTTGGGCGTAATGAACGGGCTGACTCCGGCGACCCTGACCTGTGCACCCCGGGGCACCGCGGGCGCCCGTGAGGCGGGCGGGGGCAGGTCGATGTTCTTGCGGGAGGCCACGGCCTCCTGGCCGCCGGCGCCGTTCAGGGCCCGGCCCACTGCGCCCGCCCCGGCCGAGGCGGCGGCAGCGGCGGTCGCCGCGAGGACGAAACGGCGCCGGTCCCAGCCCTCGCCCGGCGCCTGCCCCCCGCCCCGGGGCGCCGCCGGGAGGCGGCCGACGAGGACGTACAGGAGCCCGGCGCCGGCGAGCGCCCCGACGACGGACGGGAGGGCGTCGGTGAGGCTCGTGGAGTCGGGACGGCCGACGGCCGCCGCCGCCCCGACGGCTCCGAACACCAGCACGCCCGCGGCCCCCGTACGCCGGTGGCGGGCGGCGAGGACGCCGAGGGCCACGGCGAACAGGGCCAGGACGGCGAGGATGCCGAGCTGGAGGACCAGCTTGTCGTTGGTGCCGAAGGTGCGGATCGCCCAGTCCTTCACGGCGGCCGGGGTCCGGTCGATGGCGGCACCGCCGACCGCGACGACCGGACCGGCCTGCGGACGCACCGCCGCCGCCACCAGTTCGGCGACGGCGAGCGCGGCACCTCCCGCCAGGAGTCCGCTCAGCGCCCCCAGCGAGAGCCGTGTGGTCGTCCGGGGGTTCTGCCGGGGTGCGTTCTCTTCGTCGCTCACGCCGGTAATCCGGGGCCGGGCACCGGGTGGATTGGTGCGGCGGCGCCCGTCCCGGGCGCGAGCGGCCTGCGCCCGTGCGCGGGTGCCGGCGGGTGCCGTGTTGTGCCGTCCAGGTACCCGCGGCACCCGATCCGGGTGCCGCCGGACCGGAACCGGCACGCGGCGCGGCCCCACACCCGCCCAGACACCGCGCCACCGGCCCCGGAGTCGGGGCCCGCCCCCGCACGCCAAGGCCGCACCCACCACGTACCACGGCACCGACCCCGGAGACCACGCGTCACCGCACCGGCCCCCGAGCCGCAGACCGGAACCGGCACGTGGTGGCCGTGCACCGCCCCCGGGTGCCGCGGCACCGATCCGGTGCCGCGGGCCGGGGTGGGTGCGTGCCTACCGCGTGCCGGGCCGGCCGAGGCGGTCCAGGACCGCGCGCATCGCGTGGCGCACCGCTTCGCGGGACTCGTCCGTCGGGTCGACGGCCTCGAAGGTGTGGTGGCCGTGTGGCACGTCCACCACCTCGATATCCGCCCCGCACTCCTTGGCCGCGGCGAGGAACTCCTCGACGGTGGCGGCGATCTCGGGCATCTCCAGTCCGACGCGAGTGAGGACGACGGGCAGGGCGCCGGCGTTCGCCACCGCGCGCGCCGGGTGGAACCGGCCGCCGGACAGTCCCCAGTTGGGCAGTGGCGCGAGGACCGGGTAGGTGGCCGCCAGGCAGCGCAGCCAGGGCGGCGGCGCGTCCAGCCAGTCGGCCGCGATCGGGCCGCCGCCGGAGAAGAACCACAGCGCGACGCGGTCCGCGTCCACGCGTGGGTCGGCCCGGACCTGTTCCACGGCGGCGGCCACGTCGGCGGCGGCCCGCTCGTAGTCCGACAGGTCGTGCAGTCGGTGGTCGACGACGGCGCCCACCACACCACCCGCCGCCGCACAGCGCGCGTACCCCGTCAGAATCGGCCAGTCCCTCGGTGTGGGCCGCGCGTCGGCGGGCACCGGGCCGCCGTGCACGAACAGCACCGCGGGTCGGGGTTCCTCGGCGTCGGGCAGGTGCAGGTCGACGCTTCCGTGCCGCTCCCGCGGGGCTTCGGGGACGTCCAGCGGGAACGGCCGCAGGTGCGGGGGCGGTTCCGTCGCTTCGACGGGCTCCAGCCGGTGTCCCTCGCCGGCCGCGGCCCGCAGCAGTACGTCCGTCAGTTCGGCGGGGCGGGAGAGCATCGGCCAGTGCCCGGTGGCCAGTTCGAAGAAGGTAACCCGGGGATCGACCAGGGCCCGCAGCGCGGGATCGCCGAAGCCCACCAGCATCTGGACCATCTCGATGCTCGTGCCGTTCCCGGTGCACAGGACGCCGGTGGTGGGCACCGAGGCCACCGCCCCGGTCAGCCGGAGCGGCTGGAGCAGGGTGCCCGTCGGTTGCGGCGCGGCGAGGGCGGTGAGCCGGTCCAGCGCCGGGCCGGGTACGCCCTCGGTGCTGCCCCACTGGCGCCACTCGTCGTGGGTGGCCGGGGGCGGCAGCACGTCGTCGGCGGCCTCGTCCCCGACCGCCCCGGCCAGCCGCTCGCGCAGGGACTGGTCGGGCACCGCGGCCAGGGCCGGGGCGCCGTCGCCGGGCATGCCCGAGTCCAGGTAGACGATCCGGTCGATGCGCGCGGCCCTCCGGTCGGCGGCGCCCAGTGCCGGATGGATGCCGTAGTCGTGGCCGACCAGCACGATCTTCCGGTCCGTCGCGTCGATCGAGTCGATCACGGTGAGGACGTCCGCGATGTGGGTCTCCAGGTCGGTGCGGGTCCCCGCCGGGCCGGGCGGTCCGTCGAGCCCGGTCAGGGCGACCGCGTGTGCCTCGGCGCCCGCGGCGGTCAGACGGGTGGTCGTGTCCTGCCACACGTGTGTGCCGGTGAACATGCCCGACACCAGGACGAAAACGGTCATGGCCTCTCCTCCGTACCTCGGCGGTCCGGCCCGATCACCGGCCCGCGCTCGCCGGTACGGTAGGAACTCCCCCTGAGGGAGGTTCAAGTGATCACGTCGTTCGACGATCTGCGCGGCATCGGGGACCTGGCCGCACAGGCGGGCGTCACCGTGAAGACCGTCCGCTTCTACTCCGACCGGGGCCTGCTGCCGGAGGCCTCCCGCAGCGCCGGCGGGCACCGGCGGTACGGCTCCGACGCGCTCGGCCGGCTGCGCCTGATCCGCTCCCTGCGCGCGCTCGGCCTGTCGGTCCCCGAGGTGCGCCGAGTCCTCGAAGAGGAGGACGCGGCGGGCGCCGAGGGCGGGCAGGAGGGCGGCGCGCTGGAGGACGCGGTCGCCGGGCGGCTGCGCGAACTCGGCTCCGAGATGAGGGCCTTGCGCTGGCGGGAGGCGGCGCTGCGCCTGGTGCAGGAGTGTCCGCCCGGGGAACGGTCCGAACGGCTGGACCTGATCGGGGCCGTGTCCATGCCGCCCAGCACGGAGCCGCTGGTCCGGTTCTGGCGCGGCTGGCTGCCGCCGCGCATGCCGGCCCGGTCGGTCCGAACGTTCCTGGAGGTCGCGGTGCCGCAGCCGCCCGACGATCCGGCTCCGGCCCAGGTACTCGCCTTCGCCCACCTCAACGCCCTCACCCTCGCGCCGTGCCCGGGCACCGCGCAGCCCCAGCCCGAGGCGCACCGGGCCGCCGGTGCCCGGGGGGCCGCCGTGCTGTACGCGGGGCTCGCGGAGGCGTACGAGCTGGCGGGTGTCCAGATGCGGCGGGGCCGGGACCCTCGGCCCGGGGAGGCGCTGGACAGCTTCGTCGACGCGTACACCGGCGCGTACGGAATCCGGGACAGCCCGGAGTTCCGCCTTCGGCTGGCCGGGCAGCTCGCGGCCGACCCGCGGATCGACCGCTACTGGGACCTGGTGGCCGAGGTCGTCACCGAGCCGGGCCGGCGGCCGGAACCGACGCCCGGTTCCGCCCACGACTGGCTGTACGCGGCCCTGGTCGCGCAGACGGGGGTCCCGCCGCTGTCGGCGGCGTGACGTCAGGGCGCGTCGCCCCGCCAGTCGAGGCGGCGGGGGCCGTCCGGCCTCGGCGCGTACGCGGAACGGCCGCCCGGACCGTAGCGGCCTATCTCCGTCGCCAGTGAGACGCCCCGGGCGTACTCCTGCTCCGTCAGGTCCGTGATGTCCAGGAGCAGACCGTCCAGCGGACCGCCGACCAGTTGCGCGTAGGCGCGTCCGGGGCGCGGTCCGGGGTCGTCGTGCTCCGCTCCGTAGACCCGGCCCCGCATGAACTCCACCTCATCCATGCCTCGTAGCCTCGCATCCGCCACTGACAACGGCAGAACAGCGGCTCAGAACGGTGGCTCGTCGAACAGCTCCAGCAGGCAACGGGCGCCCTCCGCCGCTACCTCGGCGCCCGCGGCCCCGGACGCGGGGAAGACCCTGCCGTACGCGCCGGCCCGGTGCAGGGCGCTCAGCCGCCAGGCGAGGGCGAGCGCGCGCCGCAGCTCCCGAGTGGTCCGGCCGGAGCCCATCCACGGCTCCAGGTAGGCGTCGCGCAGACGCGGCAGTACCTGCGGGCCGTGCCACTCGCGGGCACGGCGGGCGGGGACCGCCAGGCTGCAGAAGGGGTGGGAGACGACGGCGTCCCCCCAGTCGAAGACGGTGAACGCGCCCGGCCCGGCGTGGAACAGCTGGCCGTCGTGCAGGTCCGCGTGGTCGAGGGAGTCCGGGACGCCCAGGGCGCCCAGTTCGGCGCACCAGTTGAGGAGGCGGGGGCCGAGGCGGCGGAGCCGGTGCCGTTCCTCCGGCTCCAGCGGCGTGTCGTCGAGCCGGTCGAAGACGCCGGGCAGGGCGGTGACGGGCACGCCGGGGACACCGAGCCGTTCGATCTCCCGTGCGCGGGGCGTCAGGGCGTGCTGCAGGGCCGCGTACCGGCGCAGGAGCCCTTCCCACGCTTCGGGGCCGGCGGCCCGGCGGTCGAGTACGTCCCTGAACAGCGGCCCCCCGTCGGGCAGCAGCGACCAGCCGCGGCCGGCGTCCACCGCGAGCGGCTCCAGGACGTGCCCCGGCGCCCAGCGGGCCAGGGCCGCGGTCAGCGGGCCCTCGAAGGCACTGGCCGGCGGATTCGCCTTGAACCAGACCGCGTCGCGCCCCTCGACGGACAGCCGTGCCAGGACGGACCACGGCCGCGACCGCACCCGCCACTCCCCCGCCGGGCGCACGCCCAGGGCGGCGAGCGAGGTCGCCACCCGGTCGAGGACGTCGGCCCGCCAGACGTCGTCGTCCCAGGGCGTCACCGCGTCCTGGAACCGGCCGCGGTCCACGGTCACCGAGATCTCGCTGCGCATCCGGTCATCTCAGCACCACGTGTCCTGGGCGGCCAGCGCTTTTGGGGCCGGCGGGGACGAGCGGGTGGAAGAATCCGGCCATGAGCCGGGCGAGGGTTGAGGGGTGTGGCAGTGCACCGTGTGGTGGTCTACGTACGTCCCGGGCTGCTGCCGATGGAGCTGGGGATCGTGCACCGTCTGTTCGGGACCGCGGTCGACGACGACGGCCGGCGGCTGTACTCGGTGCTCACGTGCGCGTCCGCGCCCGGTGAGGTCGCCACCGACACCGACTTCAGTGTGAACGTCGCGCACGGGCCGGACGTCCTGGAAGGCGCCGACACGGTGGTCGTGCCGGCGGCCGTGGAGGACTACGCGCCGCAGGAGCGCGGGCGGCTCGCCGCGCCGGTGCGCGCGGCCCTGGAGCGGATTCCCGCGACGGCCCGGCTGGCGTCCATCTGCACCGGTTCGTTCGTGCTGGCGGCGGCCGGTGCGCTGGCGGGGCGCCGGGCCACGACGCACTGGAAGTCGTGCGCCGAACTGGCCGCGCTCTACCCGGAGGTGGACGTCGATCCGGACGTGCTCTACACGGACGACCGGGGTGTGCTCACCTCGGCCGGTGTCGCCGCCGGGATCGACCTGTGCCTGCACATGATCCGCGACGACCACGGCGCCGAGGTGGCGAACACCGTCGCGCGCGGCACCGTGGTGCCACCGCACCGCGAGGGCGGCCAGGCCCAGTACATCGACCGCCCTATCAGGCAGGTGGACGACTCCTCGACGGCCGCCGCCCGCACCTACGCGCTCCAGCGGCTGGGCGAGCCCCTCACTCTGGAGGACCTGGCCCGGCAGTCGGCGATGAGTGTGCGGACCCTCAGCCGGAGATTCCGGCAGGAGACCGGGGTGACGCCGATGCAGTGGCTCGGCCGGCAGCGTCTGGACTACGCCCGGCGGCTGCTGGAGCGCGGCGACGAGCCGGTCGACCGCGTCGCCGCCCTCGC
This sequence comes from Streptomyces sp. AC602_WCS936, assembly GCF_019049125.1. Classification (NCBI taxonomy): domain Bacteria; kingdom Bacillati; phylum Actinomycetota; class Actinomycetes; order Kitasatosporales; family Streptomycetaceae; genus Streptomyces; species Streptomyces sp. AC602_WCS936. The sequence goes on from NZ_JAGMUF010000066.1 coordinate 310,453, forward strand.
CGGCTTCGGCACCGGGACGGCGATGCGCCAGCACTTCCGCGAGGTGCTCGGGGTGTCGCCGCGCGCGTACCGCAACACGTTCCGTGGCGGCGCGTAGGAGCAGCGGTGCCCGGGCCGGCCGGTTCCGGCCGGCCCGGGCACCCGCGGATCAGGCCAGGTCGAACCGGTCGAGGTTCATGACCTTGACCCAGGCGGCGACGAAGTCGTGGACGAACTTCTCCTTCGCGTCGTCGCTCGCGTAGACCTCGGCGAGGGCCCGCAGCTCGGAGTTGGAGCCGAAGACCAGGTCGGCGCGGGAGCCGGCCCACTTGACCTCGCCGGTGGCGGCGTCGCGGCCCTCGAACGTGGTCTGGTCCTCGGACGTCGGCTTCCAGGTGATGCCCAGGTCGAGCAGGTTGACGAAGAAGTCGTTGGTCAGCGAGCCGGGCGTCCGGGTGAGGGCGCCGAGCTGGGACTGCTGGTAGTTGGCGCCCAGCACGCGCAGGCCGCCGACCAGGACGGTCGCCTCGGGTGCGCTCAGGGTGAGCAGGTTCGCGCGGTCGAGCAGCAGGAACTCGGCCGGCAGGCGGTTGCCCTTGCCGTGGTAGTTGCGGAACCCGTCGGCGGTCGGCTCCAGGGCCTCGAAGGACTCGGCGTCGGTGTGCTCCTCCGTCGCGTCCACGCGGCCCGCGGCGAAGGGGACCTCCACCTGGTAGCCGGCCTCCTTGGCGGCCTTCTCGACGGCGGCGGAGCCACCGAGGACGATCAGGTCGGCCAGGGAGACCTTCTTGCCTCCGGCACCGGCGTTGAACTCCTGCTGGACGCCCTCCAGGACGCGCAGCACCTGGGCCAGCTCGTCGGGCTCGTTGACCTCCCAGCCGCGCTGCGGCTGAAGGCGGATGCGGGCGCCGTTGGCTCCGCCGCGCTTGTCGCTGCCGCGGAAGGTGGACGCCGAGGCCCACGCGGTGGACACCAGCTGCGGGACGGACAGACCGGACTCGAGGAGCTTGGTCTTGAGCGTCTCGATGTCCTCGGCGTCGATGGTCTCGCCCTCGGGCTCGGGCAGCGGGTCCTGCCAGACCAGGGTCTCCTCGGGGACCTCCGGGCCGAGGTACAGGGACTTGGGGCCCATGTCGCGGTGGGTCAGCTTGTACCAGGCGCGGGCGAAGGCGTCCGCGAACTCCGCCGGGTTCTCGTAGAACCGGCGGGAGATCGGCTCGTAGATCGGGTCGTAGCGCAGCGACAGGTCGGTGGTGAGCATCTTCGGGCGGTGCTTCTTCGCCGGGTCGTGCGCGTCGGGGATGATCTCCGGGGCGTCCTTGGCGACCCACTGGTGGGCGCCCGCGGGGCTCTGCTCCAGCTCGTACTCGAACTCGAAGAGGTTCTTGAAGAACCCGTTGCCCCACTGGGTCGGGGTCGAGGTCCAGGTGACCTCCAGGCCGGAGGTGATGGCGTCCCCGCCCTTGCCCGTGCCGTAGGTGTTCTTCCAGCCCAGACCCATCTGGTCCATGGAGGCGGCCTCGGGGTCGTCGCCGACGTGGTCGGCCGGGCCGGCGCCGTGGGTCTTGCCGAAGGTGTGGCCGCCGGCGATCAGCGCGACGGTCTCCTCGTCGTTCATCGCCATGCGGCCAAACGTCTCCCGGATGTCGCGGGCGGCGGCGATCGGGTCCGGGTTGCCGTTGGGGCCCTCGGGGTTGACGTAGATCAGGCCCATCTGGACCGCGCCGAGCGGGTTCTCCAGCTCGCGGTCGCCGGTGTAGCGCCGGTCGTCGAGCCAGGTGGTCTCGGGGCCCCAGTAGACGTCCTCCTCGGCCTCCCACACGTCGGCACGGCCACCGGCGAAGCCGAAGGTGTCGAAGCCCATCGTCTCCAGGGCGACGTTGCCGGTGAGGACCAGCAGGTCGGCCCAGGAGATGCTCTGGCCGTACTTCTTCTTGACCGGCCACAGCAGGCGGCGCGCCTTGTCGAGGTTGCCGTTGTCCGGCCAGCTGTTGAGCGGGGCGAAGCGCTGCTGGCCGGCGCCCGCGCCGCCGCGGCCGTCGCTGATGCGGTAGGTGCCCGCGCTGTGCCAGGCCATACGGATCATCAGGGGGCCGTAGTTGCCGAAGTCGGCGGGCCACCAGTCCTGCGAGGTGGTGAGCACCTCGGCGATGTCGCGTTTGACGGCCTGGAGGTCGAGCGCCTGGAAGGCCGCCGCGTAGTCGAACTCCTCACCCAGCGGGTTGGCCACGGCGGGGTTCTTGGCGAGGATCTTCAGATTGAGCCGCTCCGGCCACCACTGACGGTTGCCGCCACCCTGGGTGGGGTGCGGGGCACGTCCATGGGCGACCGGGCAGCCGCCCGTCTCCTCCGTCTTCGCGTCGGTGACGATGGCGTCGTGGTTCTCGGACATGGGAATCCTTCCGAACGGGGCGGATCAAGGTGCTGGGGAACTGCCGGTGGTGGAGCAGTCGGGGCACAGGCCCCGGTAGATGACCTCGGCCTCGTCTATCGAGAAGCCGTGGTCGTCGGAGGCGGTCAGGCAGGGCGCCTCACCGACGGCGCAGTCGACGTCGGCGAGAACGCCGCAGGACCGGCACAGGACGTGGTGGTGGTTGTCGCCCACCCGCCCTTCGAACCGCGCCGGGCCGCCGGGCGGCTGGATGCGGCGCACCAGCCCGGCCGCGGTGAGCGCGTGCAGCGCCTCGTACACGGCCTGGAGGGAGACGTGGCCCACGCGCCGGCGCACCCCGGCCGCGATCGCCTCGGCGTCGAGGTGATCGCCCCGCCGGACGGTCTCGAGCAGCGCGGCGCGCGCGGCGGTCACTCGCAGACCGGCTCCGCGCAGTTCCGAGGCGACGGCCGGATCCCGGGATGCGGTCATGGCGGTGAACCTACTCCCGCAAACACGAACGACTCAAGGAAACGAACCGATCCATTTCGGTGACCGTCCGGTGCCGGTGTGCCGCCGCCGTGCCCGGCCTGCCGGGTCGGCTCCGAACGATCGTGTAGACAACGTGGGTGGTGGGCACTGGCAGGAAATGCCGTGTCCCGGCGCGACCCGACAACAGGAGTGAGTGATCAGCCCGTGCTGTTGAAGACGTTCCGCTGGGCCTTCGCGGTCACCGCCCTCGGCCTGGTCCTGGGAGTGCTGTACGACGGGTGGACCGCCTTCGGCCTCGTGGCGATCCTCGCCGTGCTGGAGATCTCCCTGTCGTTCGACAACGCGGTGATCAACGCCGGGATCCTGAAGAAGATGAGTGCCTTCTGGCAGAAGATCTTCCTCACCGTCGGCATCCTGATCGCCGTCTTCGGCATGCGCCTGGTCTTCCCGGTGCTGATCGTCGCGATCAGTGCCCGGCTGAGCCCGTGGTCCGCGGTCCATCTGGCGCTGACGGACAAGCAGCGCTACCAGGAGCTGGTGACGGACGCCCACCCGTCGATCGCCGCCTTCGGTGGCATGTTCCTGCTGATGATCTTCCTCGACTTCGTCCTGGAGGACCGGGAGATCAAGTGGCTGGGGTGGCTGGAGCGCCCGCTGGCGAAGCTCGGCAGGGTCGACATGCTGTCGGTGTGCGTCGCCCTGATCGTGCTGCTGGTGTCCGCGCTCACCTTCGGAGCCCACGCCCACCAGCACGGCGGCACCCACGTCGACAAGGCGGAGACGGTGCTGCTCGCCGGTGTCGGCGGACTGATCACCTACATGGTCGTCGGCGGCCTGTCCGGCTTCTTCGAGGAGCGGCTCGAACGGGAGGAGGAGCGCGAGCGGGCCGCCGAGGAGCGGGCGGCGCGCGGCGGCGGACCCCGCTCGGCCATGGCCCTCACGGGCAAGGCGGCGTTCTTCATGTTCCTCTACCTGGAGGTCCTGGACGCCTCGTTCTCCTTCGACGGCGTCATCGGCGCCTTCGCCATCACCAACGACATCGTGCTGATGGCCCTCGGCCTCGGCATCGGCGCCATGTACGTCCGGTCCCTGACCGTCTACCTGGTCCGTCAGGGCACCCTCGACGACTACGTCTACCTGGAGCACGGCGCCCACTACGCCATCGGCGCCCTCGCCGCCATCCTCCTGGTGACCATCCAGTACGAGATCAGCGAGATCGTCACGGGCCTCATCGGCGTCGTCCTGATCGGGTCGTCGTTCTGGTCCTCCGTCCGCCGCAACCGGGCACTGGCCGCGGCGTCCTGACCCCGCGTCCGGCCGGGCCGCCGGATCGCCGGACCGCAGGTCGGGGGACCGAACGCGTGCGCTACATTTTGCGCGCTGCATCTCGCATCACCCTGACCACGCTTTGACCGCGATCACTCACGATCCCCGACGCTACGGAGCCGGCACCCCCATGAGCGACATCGTCAACGGACTCGGCCGCGCCACCGCCTACGGCGGTCTCGGCCTGGTCCTCCTGGTCCTCGGCATCGTCCTGGTCGACGTGCTGACGCCCGGAAAGCTCGGCCGGCAGATCTGGGAGCAGCGCAACCGCAACGCGGCCATGGTGCTCAGCTCCGCGCTGCTCGGCATCGGCGGCATCGTCTTCACCTCGATCTGGACGACGTACGAGGACTTCGGCAAGGGCCTGGTGTCGACTGCGGCGTTCGGGCTGCTGGGCCTCGTGATGATGGCCGTGGCCTTCCTGGTGGTGGACCTGATCACGCCGGGCCGGCTGGGCGCGACGCTCGTCGAGCCGGAGCCGCACCCGGCCGTGTGGGTGACGGCGTCCTGCAACCTCGCCGTCTCGGCCGTCATATCGGCGTCCATCGCCTGACGCCCCGCCGCGCACCCGGTGTTCAGGAGACGGTGGCGGGCGGCGGGGTCCAGCGGCGGGTGCGGGAGGCCGCGCCCGTGACGCCGTACTCCTTCCTCAGCTGTTCCGGGATCGCGTAGTGCATGACGCGTCCGCGGGTGAGGGTGGACAGTTCCAGGACCGTGGTGAGGTGGCCGAGCCGGTCCAGCGCCCACGCGCCGAAGGGTGAGCGGTCCTCGATCGTCTCCAGCACGCCGAGGAGGTGCGGGGCGGCCTTCACGACGGTGTCCCAGGCGGTGCGGGGGACCTCCAGCCAGTCGGCGCACGTGTCGCCGACGAGGTAGCGGATCAGCGCGGACACCACCGGGTCGAAGAGGGTGCCCGGGACGACCTCCTCGTACAGGTCGATCAGCTGTCGCGTGAGGTGGGCGCCCTCCTCGGAGGGGCCCATGTGGCGCAGCATGTACAGGTCGAGGAACTGGCGTCCCTCGTCGAGTGTCGTGGGGACGGCCGTCTGGTCGACGCCGAGGATGGCGCCGACCACGCGCCAGGCGTAGAAGTACGCGTCCGCGCCTTCGGCGGACATGTGGATGCCGAGGCGGTGCAGGCTGTCCAGGACGAGCAGGGAGAAGAACATCTGCCCGCCGATCATGTCCTCCTGGCAGATGGGGGTGCCGAGGGTCTCGGTGTCCCAGCGGTCCTCTCGCTTCAGGTGGTGGCGGATGGCGGCGTGCAGCAGGCGTACCTTCTGGGCCGCGGGAATGAACCGGCCGCCGGCCTCGAAGGCGTCGGGCTGCATGAGGTGGACGGTGAACTGCCCGGTCTCCGCCATGCGTTTGGAGGGGTAGCTCAGCCCGTGGGTGGCCGACAGCAGCCGGGCCACGTGCGGGACGACGTAGCAGGCGGGCATGGACGCGAACGACAGTGCCGTGGAGATGTGCACGTTGTTGTCGATGAAGAAGAGGCGGGCCTTCTCCATCTCGGCCCAGTCCACCCAGTCCGGCGGGGTGCCGGTGGTGCGCAGGTACTCGCGGGCCACGCCGGGGAGTCCGTCGGGCAGTTCCTGGCCGGCGGTGGACACGTAGCGCATCAGCGAGTTGAACTTGCCGACCTCGCCGCGCTCGAACAGGGTGGCGACGACGGCGTCGGCCAGTTCGTCGCCGCTGCGGCGCAGGGCGTCCATCGACGTCTCGGTGTAGGTCATCGCGGTCTCCTCGTCAGTGGATGCGGTCGGTGGCCTGTCGGGCGAGGTCGCGCAGCGCCCGGCGGGCGTGCGGCGGTGCGCAGGCGGTGTCCAGGGCGCGGGTGGCCTGCTCCACGCGGGTGTGGATCATCTGCTCGACCCGCTGCGGCGCGCCCAGTTCCCGCATGAGGTCGCGTACGTCGCCGAGGTGCGTGTCGTCGAGGTCGCCGCGGCCCAGCACGCCGCGCAACCGCTCTCGCTGCCGGGCGTCGGCCATCCGCCAGGTCTCGGCCAGCAGCGCGGTGGGGCGGTGGGCGCGGACGTCGTCCAGGCCCTCCTTGCCGGTGCGCCGCGGGTCGCCGAAGAGGCCGAGCAGGTCGTCGCGCAGCTGGAACGCCTCGCCGAGGGGCAGGCCGTAGGCGGAGTAGGCGTCCCGCAGCGCGGGGCCCGCGCCGGCGAGCAGGCCGCCGATGAGCAGGGGATGCTCGACGGTGTACTTGGCGGTCTTGTACCGGACCACCTTCAGTGAGGTGCCGGTGTCCGGTGGTCGGCCGGTGTGCAGGATCTCCAGGCATTCCCCGGCGACGAGTTCACGGGCGAGCGCGGCCCACAGGGGCCGGGCCCGGGAGAGGTAGGCGGCGGGCAGGCCGCTGGTGGTGAACAACTCACCGGCGAGGGCCATCAGGTGATCGCCCACCAGCATGGCCAGGGACCGGGCGGCCGGGCGGGCCCGCCGGCGTCCTCCCGGCCGCCCGGTCAGTACGGTCTCCAGCGCCACGTGGGCGGTGGGCAGGCCGTGGCGCAGGGCGCTGTCGTCGATGAGGTCGTCGTGGACGACCGCCGCGGCGTGCACCAGCTCCATCGAGGCCGCCGCCCGCAGCAGGGCCTCGCCGTCGGGCTGTCCGGCCGCCCGCCAACCCCAGTAGCAGAAGGCGGCGCGCAGCCGCTTGCCGTGCCCCGCCGCGTTCCGGAGCTGCTCGGCCACGGGTGCGAGGGTGTCGTCGATGGCCAGGAGGTGGCCGGACTCCTCGTCCAGGAAGCCGTGCAGCACGCCGTCGACGCGCGCCTTGAAGGCGGCCGGGTCCCAGCGGTCAGTCATCGCCGGCGTCGGCTGCCCGGCGCGCCTCCACGTGCCGCGCGAGCACCTCCAGGTGGGCGGGCGGCACGTGCGTGTACCGGTCCAGGGCCAGCCTGCCCCGGGACTGGATGTCCTGTTCCGCCTCCCGGACCAGGTCGGCGGTGTCCGAGCGGCGCAGGAGTCCGCGCACCGCGCCGACCGCCGAGCCGAGTGTGCTCACCGCCAGGTCGGCGAGTCCGGCCGCCAGCAGCACGGCCCGGTCGTCCCCTCCCGCGCCCCGTTGCGCCGAGTGCGTCATGTTCTCCCCCAGGGATCACGTCGTGGCCGATGCGCCTGGTCAGCGGCGCATCCGGTCAGAGCATGACCCGGCAGTCCGGGTGGAAGATCCGGTTTTCCCCTTTGAGCGACATGGGGAACAGGCGTCGGACGGGCTGCCCGTGGTCATCCGTCGCGGTCGACACTCCACCGGGGCAGTTGCTCGAAGAACGCGACCGCTTCCTCGCGCCACCGCGGGCGCCAGCCGGCCGCCACCTGTGCGGCCTGCTCGGCGTGGCGCCGCATGTCCGCCCGCAAGTGGGCGGCCACGCCGTGGCGCTCGCCGATCTCACGGACCGCGGCGACGGTCTCCTCGGTGCAGTCCCGGTCTCCGAGGGCCCGCTCGACAAGGGCGCGCTCTGCGCCGCTCACGGTGGACAGCAGGCGGGCGACCGTGTAGCTGCGCCTTCCCTCGCGGACGTCGGTGCCCGTCGGCTTGCCCATGGCGGCGGCGTCACCGAACAGGTCGAGGTAGTCGTCGCGCATCTGGCCGCAGATGCCGACCAGCCGTGCGTAGCGGCGCAGTTCCGTCTCGTGAGGGCCCGGTTGTTCACCGGCCGCGAGGAGACCCAGGCGCAGGGGCGCGAGGACCGAGTAGCGGGCCGACTTGTGGTCGGCGACGTCGTGGAGGACCTCGTCGTCGGGTGCGCCGGGGGCGAAGTCGCGTTCCAGGTCGGTGATCTGGCCGACGACGGTGTCGGCCGCGGCCCGGGTCTGGACCTCGGTCATCGCCTGCCGCAGCTCGACCGGCAGCTTGGCGTCCAGGAGCACCCGCAGGGAGAGGGCGAGCGCCAGGTCGCCGGCGAGGACGGTGAGTCCGAGGGCGGCCCGCGGGTGGCCGGGGAACCTGTCGAGGTAGGCGTGGTAGGTGGTGGGCCCGCCCCTGCGGGTGGCGCTGTCGTCGATGAGGTCGTCGTGCACGAGACCGTGGGTCTGCAGCAGCTCGATGCTCAGCGCGGCGGCGTCCAGCGCCTCGGCCGGCGCGTCGTCGCGCACAAGGCCCGCGGCCTCGTGCAGCAGGGCGACCCGCATCCGTTTGCCTCCCCGCAGGGACAGGTCGCGCAGCAGGGCGAGGCAGTCCGGGGTGAAGCGGCTGAACGCCGGGGCGTCCAGCGTCGTGCCGAGAGTGTCGAAGTACTCCGCGAAGACCCGGTCGAAACGGCGCCCGTACCGGGCGACGCGGTCGCGCGGTTGCTCGGTCATGACGAAGTCCTCCTGAACGCCTGGCGGGTGACACCCCGACAGTCTCCCAGGAGGAGCCACCGTCGATTGACGCTCGAAAAGAACAGGGCAAAACCGGATCAAGCGGCGTTCGAGTTGAAGGAACCGTGGACAGGGCTCCATCCTTTCTCCATGTCTGTCACGTCTGCCGCTCCCGACTCCGCCCCCGTGTTCGACCATCCCCACGAGTGGGCCCTGGTCGACGTGGAGACCTCCGGTCTGGTCCCCCGTCGTGACCGGGTGCTGTCCCTGGCCGTCGTGACGCTCGGCCCGGACGGCGAGCAGACCGGTGAGTACTCGACCCTGCTCGACCCCGGCTGCGACCCGGGCCCGGTGCACGTGCACGGACTGACGGCGGAGCGGCTGCGCGGGGCGCCGGCCTTCGAGCAGGTGGCCGAGCGGATCGCCGCGTTGCTGGAGGGCCGGGTCCTGGTCGCCCACAACGCCCAGTTCGACTACGACTTCCTCGCCCACGAGTTCGCACGGGCAGGGCTGCGGCTGCCCGTCGCCCGGCGACTGTGCACCTTGGCCCTGAACCGTCGCGTGGACCCGCCGACCGACGATCTGACGCTCGGCACGCTCGCGGCCCACTACGGCGTCCTTCAGGTGCGGGCGCACGACGCACTCGACGACACGCGGGTGCTGGCGGGCGTGCTGCGGGCCTCGCTGCGTGAGGCGGCGCGCCTGGACCTGCCGCTGCCCCTGGTGGCCTGCCCGCCACGGCAGGACCCCCGGTTCGCGCCGAAACCGCCGAAGACGCCGTGCGCCTTCCGCAATCCGGGACGGCTCGCCGAGGGCGGGCCGCTGGTGCAGGGCATGAAGATCGCGGTGACCGGGGAGACCGGGACCTCGCGGGCGGACCTGCTGCTGCGGGGTACGGCGGCGGGGCTGAACATGATGACCTCGGTCAGCCGGCACACCAGCGCCCTGGTCACCAACGACGCCTCAGCCGGTTCCGCCAAGGCCCGGCGCGCGCTCGCCGAGGGTGTCCCGCTCATCGACGAGGAGTCCTTCCTGCGACTGCTCGGCGACGTCCGGGGCGGCGTCCCGCACGAGGGAGGGGAGCCGCCCCGGGGCGACGCGACCGCCTCCCCGGCGCTGCCTGCCGTCCCGGCCCCGCGCGCGCCAAAAACTCCCGACGCCGTGGAGAGCACCGCGCCGGAGACCGAGCCCAGCTCCCCCGCCGCGCGGACGCAACCGGCCTCGCCGGCCGAGGCCCCGAAATCCGATCGGCGCGCCCGGCCGCGTGGCCCGCTGACCGGCCGGCGCGTCCTGGTGCTCGGCGGCACCCACCCCGAGGCGGTGGCCGCCCGTACCCGTGTCGTCGAACTGGGCGGTGCGGCGGCCGTCAACCTGTCCGCCGGCGTCACCGACGTGGTGGTCCTCGACGGCGGAGAGACCGACCGCCGACTGCCCCGGATCAGGGCGCTGCTCCTGCCCACCCACGACGCCGCGTGGCTGGTGGCGCCGGTCGTCACGGATGCGCCACGCGCCGACGGCCGGCGCGCGGCGGCGCACGTGCTGCCGCGCGGCGGTGTCGTCGACCTGCCCCTGCAGGGCGGGCGGGGACCCGCCCACCGCTGGACGGTCACCGCGTCCTGGGCACAGCAGACCGCCTGCGACATCGACGTGGTCGCGTTCGTGCTGGACGAGGACGAGCAGGTCTCGTTCGACGAGGACTTCGTCTTCTACGGCGCCCCGGAGAACCCGGGCGGGACGGTGCGGCTGCTGAGCGACGGCCCCACCGAGCAGACGATCAGCGTGGACCTCGCGACACTGCCGCCGTCGGCCCGCAAGGTGGTCATGGCCGCCGCCGTCGACGGTTCCCCGGTCTTCGGCGACGTCGGCGCCCTGCACATCGTCTCCGGGCCGGGCAGCGGAGCGGCGGCCCTGGTGCAGGCGACGCTGGACGCCGCGACCACGGAACGCACCATGCTGCTCGCCGAGATCTACCGGCGCGGGCAGAGCTGGCGGCTGCGGGCCGTCGGCCAGGGCTACGACCACGGCCTGGAGGCCCTGGCGCGGGGCTACGGCGTCGACGTCGCCGACTGACCGGACGCCGACGCGACTCGGCCCGGCCCCCGGGACACGCGGGGCCGGGCCGTGGTGCGCGGGTCCGCCGGGTCCGCGGCGCGGGCCCTGGGTCAGCGTTCCTCGCGGAACGGGACGTGCTCCCCCGCCACCGGGTCGTACTTGCGCAGGACGAGGCGGTCGGGGTCGTTGAGGCGGTTCTTGCGGGTGACGTAGGTGACGCCGGTTCCGACGGTCGACTTCAGCTTGACGACCGGGCGTGCGGTGCTGCGTGCCATGGTGCTCCTTCCGACCGCCGCGCGGGCTGCCGTTCTGTCCCGCGCATGTCAGTCAGGGCTGTCAACGCCGGCGCCCGGTCGCGCATTCCCCCGGGCCGCCCCGGTCAGCAGCTCTGCCACAGCCGGGTCATCACCCGCACGCCGAAGCGCAGTCCCTCCAGCGGCACGCGTTCGTCGACGCCGTGGAAGAGGCGGCCGTAGTCGAGGTCGTGCGGGAGCTTGAGGCCCTTGAAGCCGAAGCAGCGGATGTCCAGCTTGGTGAAGGCCTTCGCGTCGGTGCCGCCCGGGTTGCAGTACGGCACGGGGTGGCCGTCGGGGTCCTCGGCGCGCACCGCCTCGCACATGGCGTCGACGAGGGGGCCGTCGAAGGTGGTCTCCATGGCGATGTCGTGGTTGACCCACTCCCGGGCGACCGAGGGCAGGAGCAGGGCGTCGATGGTGTCGATCAGCTCCTGCTCGTGGCCGGGCAGGAAGCGGCCGTCGACGCGGGCGGTGGCCCGGCCCGGGATGACGTTGGTCTGGTAGCCGGCCGTGAACATGGTGGGGTTGGCCGAGTTGCGCAGCACGACCTGCATGAAGTCGGCCACGTGGCCAAGCTTGGCCAGTTCGGCGTCCAGGTCCTCCGCGTCCAGGTCGAGGTCGACGCCCTGAAGGCGGGCGGCCTCGGTGAGCAGGGCGCGGACCGGCTCGATCAGGCGGACGGGGAAGGTGTGGCGGCCGATGCGGGTGAGGGACTCGGCGAGGTCGGTGACGGCGTTCTCGTCGTTCGGGGAGGAGCCGTGCCCGGCGCGGCCCGAGGCCGTCAGTTCCATCCAGGCCATGCCGCGCTGGGCGTTCTCGATCGGGTAGAGGCGCCGGGTGTCGTCCAGGGCGTAGCTGAAGCCGCCGCCCTCGCCGATCGCCTCGGTGACGCCGGCGAACAGCTCGGGCCGGTGCTCGACCAGCCAGTGGGCGCCGAACCTGCCGCCGGCCTCCTCGTCGGCGAGGAAGGCGAGGACGATGTCGCGGGCGGGCCGGGTGCCGGTGCGGGCGAAGTGGCGGGCGGTGGCCAGCATGACGGCCACCGTGTCCTTCATGTCGATGGCGCCGCGGCCCCACAGGTACCCGTCGCGGATCTCGCCGGAGAACGGCGGCACCTGCCACTCGGCCGCGTCCGCCGGTACGACGTCCAGGTGGCCGTGGACCAGCAGGGCGCCCCGGGCGGGGTCGGCGCCGGGGATGCGGGCGACGACGTTGGCGCGGCCGGGGGCGCTCTCCACCAGCTCGGAGGTGATGCCCGCCTCCGCGAGCCGGGCCACGACCCAGTCGGCGCAGGCCCGCTCGTCGCTGGTGGGGTTGGAGGTGTCGAAGCGGATCAGTTCCGCGCACAGCTCGACGACCTCGCGCTGCGCCTCCTCGGAGGCGGGGGCCGGGGCGGGGGCGGGGGTGGTGCTCATGGTGCTCCTACGGGGGCCGTGCCGGACACGGCCGGGGTGCGGTCGGCGGTTTCGTCGTCGTCGAGGGTGGTGGTGCCGTACGTCCTGATCCAGCCGGCCAGGCCGAGGACGCTGTAGAGGACGAAGGCGGTCAGCAGGGAGTTCAGGGCGGGGATGCCGCCGTCGTAGAACTTGCCGACGCAGAAGGCGAGGGCCCAGATGACCAGGGACATCGGCACCCAGGTCGGCGAGGTGGCGGGCAGGGTCTGAGCCTCGCGGGTGGCGTCCAGGGGTGCGCGCATGCGGCGGACCACCCAGTACTCGGCGACGATGATGCCGCCCACCGGCGGGATGGCGACGCCCAGCACGGACAGGAAGTCGGTGAAGTGGGTCATCATGCCGACGGCGGACAGCAGGGTGCCCGCGATGCCGAGGACGATGGTGACCGCGCCGCGGTGCACGCGCTTCTTGAAGACGACCTGGAAGAAGTTGACGACGCCGAGCGAGGAACCGTACAGGTTCCAGTCGTTGATCTTCGCGGTGGACATCAGGACGACGAGCACACCGAAGACGCCGGAGGTGGACAGCACGATCTGGGAGACCTGGCCGCTGCCGACCATGTGGCCGAGGAGGACGCCGGTCATGCCGACGATGTACTCGGAGAGGATCATCGACGAGGCGCTCTGCAGGAAGACGTGGCTGCCCTTGCGGTTGTAGCGGGTCATCTCCGGGGAGACGATCGCGCCGGTCATGAAGCCGCCCGCGATGGCGGTCGCGGCGACCGCGAGGGGGATGGTCTCGCCGGGGGCCGGGGAGTTGATCAGCTCGGAGAGCGAGTGGTCGCTCAGCGCGTCGGTGACCGACCAGGCGACCATCGCGAAGAACAGCGGCGTGACGATCTTCGCGAAGACGGCCATGTACCGGAAGCCGAAGATCACCAGCACGGTGATGCCGAGGCCGGCGGCCACGCACCACAGCCAGGAGGGGCCGCCGACGAGCGCGGACACGCTGTCGCCGAAGATCGTGTTCTGGACGCCGAACCAGCCCACGAGGCTGACCGAGATGACCAGGCTGACCAGCGCCGAGCCGTTGCGGCCGAAGCCGGCCCAGCGGGTGAGCAGCGGGGTCGCCAGGCCCTCGCGCATGCCGGCCAGGCCGATCGCGAAGATGACGACCTCGAGGATCACCGCGCCCAGGGTGAACGCGAGGAACGCGTCGCCGAAGGACATGCCGACGCCGATGGTGGCGCCGAGGGTGAACTGCGAGATGGAGCCCGACTGCGCGAGCCACTGGAGCAGCATCGTCCAGAAGCCGAGCCGCTTGTCGCGCGGGACGCGGGACAGGGCGTAGTCGTCGCTGCCCACGGCCTTGGTGCCGCCCGCCTCGGGGGCGGTGCTGTCGTTCGCGGCCATGATCACGACTCCCCGGGTTCGCGGCCGAGGGTCTGCAGGTGGGTCAGGGAGCCGTAGCGGGACACGAGCGCGTCGAACTCCTGGTCGTCGTGGAAGTCGAGGCGTCCGCCGCCGTAGGCCTTCGCGGTCTCGACGGCGAACCGGGCGGCCGCCGCGATGTCCGTCTCGTGGCTGGCGCCCGTCTGGCAGCCGGGCACCGCCGCCGCGGAGGTGACGGCGAGGCCGACGACCGGGGCGGCCGTCGCCGTGGCCGGCTGCAGGATCGAATTGATGTGATGTACACCGTTACCGTACGGGGTGATGTCCTGGGTGGTCACCGGGTACGTGACCAACGGCTCACCGGTCACCACCGCCAGCAGCTCCCCCAGCTGCTCGCTCACCTTGAGCACCCAGCCCTCCTTGACGGTGGGCGACAGGGCGAGGCCCTTGTGGTTGATGATCCGGTTGCCCTTGGTGGTGTCGACGGAGAGCACGGCCTCCATCTCGCCGGTGACCTCGTGCCGGTTCATGGTCGCGATGTCGACGGGCGAGTCCATGAAGGGCACCGGGTCGTGCGGTGCGGTCGGGGCGTCCGGGCAGATGTGCGTGGCGACGATCACGTCGCCGTCGAGTACGTCCCCGCGCCTGCGCATGTCCAGCAGCTTGGCGGCGGTGGCGAGCGCGGCGAGCGCGCCGTCGGCGTCGGAGACCAGGCCGGTCGTCTCCGGGCGGGCTCCGATGCCGCCGAGGCGTCCGACCACGCCGAGGGTGCGCGCCGGGCCGCCGACGGTACGGCCGCTGCGGCCCGGGACGCGGACGAGCACGAAGTCCGTCGAGCCGCGCTCGCCGGAGACGGTGGTGACCTCGGCGCCGGAGCCCTCGGGTCCGGCCACGGAGTCGAGGTGGGCGGCGACGCGCTTGCCGTCGACGTCGGGATCGTCCAGCAGGTCCACGAGGTCCAGGACGTACTTCAACATGGGCAGTTCTCCTGATCCGCACCTGGGGCGGTGCTGACAGCAGGTTCCGGATCGATTAACGTTCTCCGCAACTGTTTCCCGCTATCTGCAATTCGGGTCTGAATGGTGAGATGCGAGGAAACGGCGACCGCACCAGTGAGGAGAGCCGCCATGGCCGATCCGCCCGTCCAGCCCGTGGACCGCAAGACGCCGGCCGGAGCGCTGCAGACCGTCGATCGCGCCCTCCTGGTGCTGCTGGCCTTCGAGCGCAGCCGGCCCGACTGGGGCGTGACGGAGGTCGCCGGCGAGTTCGGCTGGGACACCTCGGTCGCCCAGCGGCTGCTGTCCACGCTCGCGGGCCGCGGCTTCCTGGTCTCCGACCCGGCGACACGCCGCTACCGCATCGGCCCGGCCGCCCTGCGCCTGGGCCGCCTCTGGGAGCGCTCGGGCTCCCTGGAGCTGCTCGCCGAACCGGTCCTCCAGGACCTGCGCGCGGCGACCGGCGACACCGTCCTGTTCTGCCTGCCCGACAGCTTCCACATGCGCTGCGTGGCGGCCGTCGAGGGCGAGGAGGGGCCGCTGCGCTACTACCCGCTGGTCGGCGAGCTGTACCCGGCGCACGCCGGCGCCACCAGCAAGTCGTACTACGCCTTCCTGCCCGACGACCAGCGGCACCGGCTGTTCCGCGGCCGTCCCATGGCACGCTTCACCGAGCGCACGGTCACCGACGCCGACCAGCTGGAGCAGGAGTTCCGCCGGGTGCGCGCCCAGGGTTACGCCTGGACCGTCGGCGAGTACGACGCCGGCATCGGCACGGTCGCCGTGCCGGTGTTCCTCGGCTCGGAGCCCTACGGCAGTCTCAGCCTCGGTGCCGCCAAGGAACGCTTTCCCGAGGGGCCCGAGGACCGCCTGGAGGTGCTGCGCCGCGCCGCCCGGCTGCTGGAGCGGCGCCTGACGCACCCGCCGCAGCACCAGCGCCGCCCGCGCTCCCCCCGTACCGCCTGAACAGCCAACGCATCACCGATCCGACCCCGTCGACGAGGACACCCCCGTGAATCTGCTGCTCCTGTCCAACTCCACCCAGTACGGCCGCGGCTACCTGGAACACGCCCTCGACACCGTGACCGGCTTCCTTCCCGACGGTGCGCGGCTGGCGTTCGTGCCGTACGCCCTCGCGGACCACGACGCGTACACCGCCAAGGTGCGCGGCGCGCTCGCCGGCGCGGGCATCGACGTGCGAGGCGTGCACGAGGGCGGCGACCCGGCGGCGCGGCTCGGCGAGGCGGACGCAGTGTTCGTCGGCGGCGGCAACTCCTTCCGGCTGCTGAGCGCCCTGTACCGCACGGGACTGCGGGCGGCGCTGATCAAGGCGGTGGGCGACGGGCTGCCCTACATGGGGGCCAGCGCCGGCACGAACATGGCGGCGCCCTCGCTGCGCACCACCAACGACATGCCCATCGTCGAGCCCCCGTCCTTCGAAGCGCTGGGCCTGGTGCCCTTCCAGATCAACCCGCACTACCTCGACCCGGACCCCGCATCCACACACAAGGGCGAGACCCGCGAGGAGCGGCTGACGGAGTTCCTGGAGGAGAACGACGTGCCCGTGCTCGGGCTGCGGGAGGGTTCCTGGCTGCGGGTCGAGGGCGAGCGCGCCGTGCTCGGCGGCGAGCGGGACGCCCGGCTGTTCCGGCGGGGTGCCGAGCCCTGGGAGCTGGCCGCGGGCTCGGACGTGTCCGAGCTGCTGCGGGTGACGGCCGCGTTCGACGCGCGGGCATAGGCAACAGGACCCGAGCGCCCGCGCGGTCTGTCGGGTCCGCCCGGTCGTCAATAGCCTGGTGCGGTACGGCCGTTGTCGACCGAGGAGTCCCATGTCCACCGCGCAGCAGGTCCCCGACATCCTCTCCCCCGAGTTCGCGGCGAACCCCTACCCGGCCTACCGGGTGATGCGCGAGAGCGCGCCGCTCATCCGGCACGAGGCCACCCAGAGCTGGATCGTGTCGCGCTACGAGGACGTGGAGCGCGTCTTCAAGGACCGCGCCGGGCAGTTCACCACCGAGAACTACGACTGGCAGATCGAGCCCGTGCACGGCAGGACGATCCTCCAGCTGAGCGGCCGCGAGCACGCCGTCCGGCGGGCGCTGGTCGCCCCCGCCTTCCGCGGGGCCGAGCTGCGGGAGAAGTTCCTGCCGGTCATCGAGCGCAACTCCCGCGAACTCGTCGACGCCTTCCGGCACACCGGGCGGGCCGATCTGGTCGCCGACTACGCGACCCGGTTCCCCGTCAACGTCATCGCGGACATGCTGGGCCTGGACAAGGCCGACCACGACCGCTTCCACGGCTGGTACACGTCGGTCATCGCCTTCCTCGGCAACCTCACCGGCGACGCCGAGGTGGCGGCGGCCGGGGCGCGCACCCGGGTGGAGTTCGCCGAGTACATGTTCCCGGTGATCCGGGAGCGCCGGGAGAACCCGGGCGACGACCTGCTGTCCGCCCTGTGCGCCGCCGAGGTGGACGGGGTGCGGATGAGCGACGAGGACATCAAGGCGTTCTGCAGTCTGCTGCTCGCCGCGGGCGGCGAGACCACCGACAAGGCCATCGCGAGCATCTTCGCCAACCTGCTGGCGCACCCGGAGCAGTTGGCGGCCGTGCGCGAGGACCGGAGCCTGATCCCCCGCGCCTTCGCCGAGACGCTGCGGTACACGCCGCCCGTCCACATGATCATGCGGCAGACGGCGACCGAGGTGGAGCTGAGCGGCGGCACCATACCGGCGGGCGCCACCGTCACCTGCCTGATCGGCGCGGCCAACCGGGACGGGAACCGCTACCGCGACCCGGACCGTTTCGACATCCTCCGCGACGACCTCACCACGACGACCGCCTTCTCGGCCGCCGCCGACCATCTCGCCTTCGCGCTCGGACGGCACTTCTGCGTCGGCGCGCTGCTGGCGAAGGCCGAGGTAGAGACCGGCGTCGGCCAGTTGCTGGACGCCATGCCCGACCTGCGGCCGGCCGACGGGTTCGACGTGGTGGAGCAGGGGGTCTTCACCCGGGGTCCGCAGTCGCTGCCGGTGCGGTTCACGCCCGTCACGGGACCACGGGTGTGAAGAGGGCCGGCAGCGCCGTCAGTCCGCGCATCCAGATGGAGGGCCGCCAGGTCAGCTCGTCGGGGTCGACCGCGAGCACCAGGTCGGGGAGGCGTTCCAGCAGCGTCTCGACCGCCGTGCGGGCCATGACGTCGGCGAGCAGCGGTGCCGGGTACGGGCACCGGTGCTCGCCGTTGCTGAAGGACAGGTGCGCGGAGTTCTCGGCGCCCACGTGCGCCTCGGGCCACAGCTGCGGGTCGGTGTTGGCCGCGGCCAGGCCCAGCACCAGGCAGTCGCCGGCCCGGATCTGCCGGCCCCCGAGCTGGGTGTCGTTCACGGCCCAGCGGCCGATGAAGTTCTGCGTCGGCGTGTCCAGCCACAGCACCTCGTTCAGTGCCTCGCCGACACTGAGCCGGCCGCCCGAGACGTTCAGGGCGAAGCGCTCGTCGGTGAGCAGCAGCCGTAGGGTGTTGCCGATCCAGTTGGCGGTGGGCTGCTGGGCGGCGGCGATGACGGAGATCAGGTCCTGGACGATCTCCTCGTCGGTCAGTCCCGCCGGGTGGGTCAGCATCCGGGAGGTGACGTCGGGACCGGGCCGCTCCCGTTTCCGGCGCACCAGCCGGTGGATGCGCTCGCCCACCCGCGCGTACGCCGCGACCGGGTCGTCGCCCTCCGCCGCGTCCAGGGAGACGCGCAGGTCCTCGACGAGCTGCCGGGTCTCGTCGCCGCTGTGCGGCATCCCGCACATGCGCACGGCGGCGCGCATCGGCAGGGCGTGGGCGTAGTCCCGCATCAGCTCGGCCCGGCCGCTGCCGGCGAAGGACGCGATGAGTCCGTCGGCGAGCTGCCGGCAGTCACGGGCCAGTTCGAACTGGTCGATACCCGCGAGGGCCTGCGAGATCACGCCGGCCCTCCGCCGGTGTTCCTCGCCCTCGGTGAACAGCACGGACGGCTGGTGGCCGACGTAGGGCAGCAGCGGCCAGTCGGGCGGGATGGCGTCCCACTGGTTCCAGCGGCGCGAGTCCCGGGCGAACAGCTCGTCGTGGCTGGTGACATAGCTGACCTCGGTGTAGCCGAGGACCAGCCAGGCGGGGACGGAGCCGTCCAGGAGCACCGGTGCGACCGCGCCGTGCTCGGCGCGCAGGCCGCGGTACAGCTCCGACGGTGTCTGCTGGTACTCCAGTCCGGCGAGCGCCACGGCCTTGTCGTGCGCGGGGCACGCGGGCGGGGCGGTGCGGTCGGGAGCGGGGTCGATGTCGGTCACGGTGCGCTCTCCTGGGCCAGGGCCAGTCGGTAGAGGTGGTCCACGAGGGTGACCAGTACGTGCTTTCCGGAGGTCCGCACCCGTGCGTCGCAGTCGATCAGCGGTACGTCCCCGGACAGGGCGAGTGCCTGCCGGATCTCGTCCAGGGAGTGCCGGGCGCGGTCGTCGTCGAAGCGGTTGACTGCGACCACGAACGGGGTGCGGTGGTGTTCCAGCCGGTCTATCGCGTACCAGGAGTCGTCCATCCTGCGGGTGTCGACGAGGACGACCGCGCCGAGGGTGCCGGAGAACAGCCGGTCCCAGAGGAACCAGAAGCGTTCCTGGCCGGGGGCTCCGAACAGGTACAGCACCATGCGGTCGTTGAGGCTGATCCGGCCGAAGTCGAAGGCCACGGTCGTGGTGGTCTTGTCCGTGACCTCGCCGGTCTCGTCGACGCCGACGCCGGCCTGGGTCATCACCTCCTCGGTGTTGAGGGGGCGGATCTCGCTGACCGAGCGGACGAGCGTGGTCTTGCCGACGCCGAAGCCGCCCACGACGACGATCTTCAGGCCGGTCTCCGCGGCGTGGGTCAGGGGCGTGCGGCCGGAGGCCGTGATGGTCCGTGAGGGTGGGTCAGAGGTTGCGGAGCCCATGGAGCACCTCCTGGAGAAGGGCGGTATCGGGGTGCGACGCGGCGGACTGCCCCAGGCGCGGGTGGCGGGCGGTGATCCGGCCGGTGGCGAGCAGGTCGCCGAGCAGGATGCGGACCACCGCGATCGGCAGGTGCAGCTCGGCGGCGAGCTCGACCACCGCCGTCGGGTGCCGGCACAGGTCGAGGATGCGGACGTGTTCCGACTGCATGCCGGCCGCCGGTTCGCATTCGCTGACCACCAGCGTGACCAGGTCGAACGAGTCGTCGGCGCGGCTGCGTCCGCCGGTGACCGTGTAGAGCCGGTCGGGTTCGCCGGTGTCCACGGGCCTGCGCGTCACGGCGTACTGCTCCCGGGGACGGCGTGGCGCGGCTCGGCCCGCAGGTGCTCACCGATCTGCTCGACCATCTCGGTCATCTGGTGGCCGACCACACCCGGGTCGGCGTCCTCCACCGCGACGACGGCCAGGTGCGCGCCCTCGCCCGCCTCCACGATGAAGAGCAGTCCACCGTGGAACTCGGTCATGGAGTGCCGCACGCCGCCGGTTCCGTCGCCGAACTCGACGGAGGCGCCCTGGGCCAGGGCCTGAATGCCGGAACAGATCGCGGCGAGCTGGTCGGCCCGGTCGAGGGTGAGGTGTTCGGTCCAGCACAGCTTGAGGCCGTCGCGGGAGAGCACGAGGGCGTGCCGGGTGCCGGGGGTGCGGTCGAGGAGGTTCTGCAGGAGCCAGGTGAGGCTGTTGTCGGTGGTCTGCATGGTGGGTGAGGGGACGGTGGTTCCTGGTTCTGCGGTCACCGGCCCGTTCCTCCAATCTCACGAGCTCGAGGGCGGTTCGGTCTCGGGTGCCCCGCCGGCCGCCCCGCTGCGGCGACCGCGGTGGAAGGCGCCGAAACTGGAGCCGGCGTCCCGGGGCGCCGTCGCCGCCCGGTCCGGCGTCCGGCGGTGCTGCTCCCGGCGTTCGCGTTCGGCCGCGGCCATCGTGCGGCCCGGGGAGCGCACCGGCAGCCCTCCCTCGGTGGCGGATGCGGGGCGGGGCGGCGTCGGCGCCTGTTCGGGGAGGTCGGGGCGGACGTCGGGGACGCGCCGCCTGTCCACCGGGGCCTCGGCGGCCGGAGCGGGGCCGGGGACGGTGAGGGCGCCGGTGGCCGTACGGCCGAGGGTCGCGTACGGTCCGGGGTCCCGCTGCTGGGCGAGCAGTTGCGGCGGGACCAGGACGACGACGCCCGTGCCGCCGCGTGAGGAGGGCCGGTAGCTGACGCCGATCCGGTACTTGGCGGCCAGCCGTCCGACCACGGCGAGGCCGAGTCGCGTGCCCTGGAGCTGGGCCAGGTCGTTCATGCGTCCCGACACCGCCTGTTCGGCGTGGCGCATGGCCGCGTCGGCCATCTTCAGTCCGCTGTCCTCGATGGTGATGACGATTCCGGCGGTACGTTCCTCCACGTAGACGTGGACCTCGTCGATGGGCGGCGAGAAGTTGGCGGCGTTGTCCATCAGTTCGGCGAGGAGGTGCATCACGCCCTCGGCCGCGTACCCGGAGATCGCGGCGCTGGTCGAGCAGTGCATGCGGACCCGGCGGTAGGCGGCGATCCGGCCGACGGCGCCGCGCAGGATGCTCTCCATCACGATGGGCTTGTTCCAGGCCCGGCTGGAGCGTCCGCCCATCAGCAGGGCCAGGCGGTCGGTGACCAGGCCGAGCTGCGAGGTGCTGTGGTCCAGGCGGAGCAGGTCGCCGAGGACTTCCTCGCCGTGGCGGTCCTGCATGTCGCGCAGGTCGGCGAGCATGCCGACGGCCTTGGCCTGGACGCGGCTCAGGGACTTGGCGGCCGCCGCCTGCGCCGCGGCGGTGCGCCGTTCGCTGTGGGCCAGTTCCCGGACGAAGAGTTCGGCGCAGGCGCGTGCCTGCGGGCCGCGCGGCCACTCCAGTTCGGCGAGGACGACGTCCGCCGAAGTGCCGTCGCGCAGTTTCTCCACCACGGCGGGCAGCGTGCTGCTCGTGAGGTGCTCCAGTTCCTCGGTGAGCCGGCGCGTCTCCTGAAGCGCCTGACGGTGGCGGGAATCGGCGTCCGCGGACTGCCGGGCCGCGTCCTCGGTCAGCACGGCGAAGCTCTGCACGACCTGGCGCAGGTGCGCGCCGGAGACGGGCGCGGTGTTCGCCACGGCCTCCTCGGCGCTCGAGCCGTCGCGGACCTGCTGGGCGATGCCCGGCAGGGCCACGTTGACGAGGTGGGCGAAACCCGCGCTCTCGTGGGCGATGCGGCCCTTGAGGGCGCTGATCTCCGCCCTCCGGTCGGACGCGGTCCGGCGCGCCCGCCCGACCAGGTGGGAGCCGAGTACGACGGCCACGGCGACGCACAGCCAGGACGACACGGCGAGGGTCGCGGTCCAGCTCCGGGCGGTGTCGGGGGCCGCCGCCCAGGCGGCGCCGGCGGCCGCGGCGGCCGCCGGCAGCACCACGAGGGGAAGGGCGGGGGTGGTGCGGCGGGCTTTCTGCGCCCGGGGCGGGGTGGGGGGTGCAGACACTGACATTCCGCGGTCCCTCTGGTCCTTGAGAGCGGGGAAAAGGCCGGGTCGACAGGCGTCGGCGGGCCTGCGGCTCATGCTAGTCAGCGCCCGGTGCGCGTAAGCCGGACCGACCGCGGACCCCACCGAGGAGCGAACTTCCCCGGCATCTCGCCGATCGAACGCAGCGATGTGATACAGGCGTTCTGGGGCACTGCTCTCCACCCGGTGGCGGGTATGTAGGGTGGCTTCCGCACACGTCCCCGAGTCGTCCCCGAGCAGTCCCTGCGGTAGGAGCCGTCCCCATGTCCCAGCGCGGCAGGCACACCCGAGCGGTGTCGCTGCTCCGTTGTGCGCTGGCGATGGTCACCGTGGTCGTCGCCGTGCTGTGCGTGGCGGGGGCGGGCCGTTCACCGGCCTCGGGCGCCGCTGGGGAGAGCGCCGTGGCCGGCTCCCCGGCCGCGGTCGCCGTACTCGCCGTCGACCGTGCCTCGGGGGACGAGGTGTCGCCCGCGGCGCCGCGTCCGTGCGAGAAGAAGGGCCTGGCCGAGCAGTCGTCGACGCGCGGGGACCTCCGCGTTCCGGAGACGCCGACCGCCGGCACCGCGGACTCGGCCGCCCAGCGCGGGACGGCCCCGTCGCCGGCCGTCCGTGCGACCGCCGGGCCCGCGCCGCCCGCGAGTTGTGCCAGTGCCACCTCTACCACCGTTCTGAGGATCTAGACCGGCCCGTTCGTGCCGCGTCCGCCGCATCCTTACGAACGGAGCCC
Source organism: Streptomyces sp. AC602_WCS936 (assembly GCF_019049125.1). Lineage (NCBI taxonomy): Bacteria > Bacillati > Actinomycetota > Actinomycetes > Kitasatosporales > Streptomycetaceae > Streptomyces > Streptomyces sp. AC602_WCS936. The sequence continues at coordinate 333,265 of NZ_JAGMUF010000066.1, forward strand.
ATTCCCATGCCCTCCTCCTCCCGGTCGCTGAGCCGGGCGGGAGCGGCCCTCGTGTCCTGGCGGCCCGCCCAGTGGGCCGCCGCCGGGGCCGGTGCCGTCCTGACCGCCGTCGTCGTGGGTGTCCCCACCGCGGTCGTGCCCTCGCCCTTCTTCTCCCGGACCGTCCCCGTCCAGTGGTGGAACTATCCGGTGCTCGCGGCCACCGCCGTGCTCGCGGGCCTGGTCCTGGCCACCTTCGTGCGCCCGCCCGGGGCCTTGGCCACGCCGCGGACCGACGGTCCCGGCAGCAGGCTGGGCCCCCTCGGCGGTGTGCTCTCCTTCCTCGCCGTGGGCTGCCCCGTCTGCAACAAGGTGGTCCTGCTGCTCCTCGGCAGCTCCGGCGCGCTGACCTACTGGGCCCCGCTCCAGCCGGTCGTCGCCGTCGCCTCCCTGGCGCTGCTCGCCGAGGCGGCGCTGCGCAGGCTGTCGACGGCCGAGGCCTGTCCGGTGCCGGCCCGCGTCTGAGCGCCGGCCGCGGCCCTCCCCACTTCTTCCCTCTTTCCTCCTTCCGTGGAGTCGATCCATGAACGCTGCATCACGCCTGCCCGACAAGTCCCGTCCGGCGCCGCGCCGCCGGTTGCGGGTGGTCCTGGCCGCCCTGGTCCTCGTGGCCGCCGTCACCGTCGCCGCCGTCAGCCTGGGCGGTGGCGGCGAGTCCGCCGACCGTCCGGCCACCGCGTCGTCCTCCGGCCCCGCCTCAGCCGCCCCGCCCGCCGATCCCGCGCTGCTCGCGCTCGCCCGCCGGGACGCCGACGACCCGTATGCCCTGGGGAAGCCGGACGCACCCGTCGTACTGATCGAGTACTCGGACTTCCAGTGCCCCTACTGCGGCCGGTTCGCCCGCGAGACCAAGCCCGAACTGCTGCGCGACTACGTCGACAAGGGCGTCCTGCGGATCGAGTGGCGCCACTTCCCGATCTTCGGCGCGGAGTCCGAGCAGGCGGCCCGGGCCTCGTGGGCGGCGGGGCGGCAGGGCCGTTTCTGGGAGTTCCACGACACCGCCTACGGGCAGCCGCGCGAGCGCAACAAGGGTGATTTCGCGGAGAAGGAACTGGTCGCCATGGCCGAGGAGGCGGGCGTCGGGGACCTCGACCGCTTCCGCGCGGACATGGCCTCCGCCGCGGCGGACGAGGCCGTGAACCGGGACATCGAGGAGGGCTACGCGCTCGGCGTCAGCAGCACCCCCGCCTTCCTCGTCAACGGACGGCCGATCCTGGGCGCCCAGCCCACGGACGTGTTCGCCGAGGCGATCGAGGCGGCCGAGGCCGCCGGGGAAGCGCGCGCACAGGGCGGAACCGATGAGTGACCCGGGCTTCGCGGTCGCCTTCCTCGGCGGGCTTCTGGCGCTGCTCAGCCCCTGCTCGGCCCTGCTGCTGCCGGCGTTCTTCGCCTACTCGTTCACCAGCCGCACCCGGCTGCTGGGGCGCACCGCGCTGTTCTACGCCGGACTGTGTCTGACCATGGTGCCGCTCGGCGTGGCGGGGTCGCTCGCCGGGCGCCTCTTCTACGGGCACCGTGACCTGCTGGTCACGGTGGGCGGCTGGCTGGTCGTCGCCCTCGGGATGGCACAGGTACTGGGCCTCGGGTTCGGTTCGCGCCGGATGCAGCAGGCGGCCGGGACACGCCGCTCGGGTTCGGCACTGTCCGTGACGGCGTTGGGCGCGGTGTACGGGCTGGCCGGCTTCTGCGCCGGGCCCATCCTCGGCAGCGTCCTGACGGTGGCCGCGATGGGGGGTGACCCGTGGCGCGGTGGGGCGCTGCTCGCGGTGTACGCCCTGGGCATGGCCGTGCCGATGTTCGTGCTGGCGGCGCTGTGGGACCGGTTCGACCTGGGCCGGCGGAACTGGCTGCGTGGACGGCCGGTACGGCTGGGACCGTTGCGGACGCACTCCACGTCGCTGGTGGGCGGGGTGATGTTCATCGTGCTGGGCGCGGTCTTCCTGCTGTTCGACGGCACTTCGGCGCTGCCGTCGCTGCTGGGTGTGGACACCGAGTTCACCTGGGAGCAGCGGATGAGCGGGATCGGGGAGGCCGTCTCCGACCGTGCGCTGCTGGGCGTGCTGGCCGTGGCCGTGGCCGTGGGGGCGCTGGTCGTCCTGGTGCGCGGAGTGCGGGGGCCGCGGCACGGCGCACCCGAGGATCAGTAGGGGCGCCTTCCAACACCGTCTGGGTGACTGTGGGATGCGGCCGGGCGGGACAGCGGATCGGATGGGTGCCATGCGCAAACCCATAGCCGTGGCGTCCCGCCACTCACGCCGCCTGCTCGCGTCGGGCGTCCTCCTCGCCTCCCAGTCACTCCTGCTGACCCTGTCCGCGGTCCCCGCGTCGGCCGACGGGGCGGGCGCGACACCCGTCCGCGGCACCGCCCACATGGGCATGGGCGTCCTGGCCCACGAGGGCGTCCAGGGTGTGCCCGCGAGTACGCGGGCCGCCCAGACCGAGGGCGTCGACGTCTCCAGCCATCAGGGCGACGTGGCCTGGTCCACCCTCTGGAAGAGCGGGGTGAAGTGGGCCTACGTGAAGGCCACCGAGGGCACGTCCTACCGGAACCCCTACTACTCGCAGCAGTACGGCGGTTCGTACGACACCGGCATGATCCGCGGCGCGTACCACTTCGCGATCCCGGACGGCGCGGGCGGTGCCGCGCAGGCCGACTACTTCGTCGACCACGGCGGCGGCTGGTCCAAGGACGGCCGGACCCTGCCGGGTGTGCTCGACATCGAGTACAACCCGTACGGCGCCACCTGCTACGGCAGGACGGCGAGCCAGATGGTCGACTGGATCGGCGACTTCCTGGACCGCTACAAGGAGCGCACCGGCCGCCACGCGGCCATCTACACCTCCACCAACTGGTGGAAGCAGTGCACCGGCAACTACAGCGGCTTCGGCGACACCAACCCGCTGTGGGTCGCCCGGTACGCGTCGAGCGTGGGCGAACTCCCGGCCGGCTGGGACTTCCACACGATGTGGCAGTACACCTCGTCCGGGCCGACCGTCGGGGACCACGACAGGTTCAACGGGGCCCTCGACCGCGTCAAGGCCCTGGCCAACGGCTGACGCCGCCCTCCGCCGTACGTCCTCCATCCGTCCGCCGGCCCACCGAGGCCGGCGGGCGGCTCCGTCAGTGGTCGGAGAGGGGGGCCAGGATGCCGGCGACCTGCTCACGCACGACGTCGCGGGCGCCGGACGGCAGTGCTCCGACGTCCGTGTGTTCCAGGGCGCCGAGCACCTGGTCGGCGCTTCCGTCGTCGCACGGCGCGCTCTCGCTGAGCACCTCGTAGCCGTCGCGGACGGCCACCCTCAGGTTGCGGCGGCCCTCGTCGTCGGCGTGCACGGCGGTGGCGACGACCAGGGGCGGCGGGCCGCCTGCCTCGGCGGGCTGCTTGCGGTAGCCGCTGGCCACCGGTGTGCGCCAGCGCAGACCGAGCAGCAGGTGACGCTTGGCCAGGACCTCGGCCAGGTCGGTCTCGTAGGCGCGGTCCGGTCCCAGGACGGTGGGACGGGCGTCCAGGACGAGGGCGGCGGGCAGCAGGCAGCGCAGGCTGCTGCCGACTATGTTCCCGCCGACCGTGGCCGTCCGGCGTACGGCTCCGGTGCCCACCGTGCCGGCCGCCCGGCGCAGCACCTCGGGCACGCGGTCGTCGATGCGGTGCAGGACCACGGCGCTGCCGAGTGCCTCGGGCTCGAGCACGTTCGCCTCCGGCAGGTCGCGCAGCGACATGGCCAGTGCCGGGAAGCCGTCCCGCTGCCAGGCGGCCCACACGAGGGTGGCCCCGCCGATGGGCACCGCTCCCTCCGCCATGCACTCCTGCGCTTCGGACACGGACGTGGGCAGACGCAACAGCATGGCGATCGACCTGCTTTCCCGGCGGGCGGCGGTACGACGACGTCTCGCCTCCCGCCGCGTGATCACGGCCACTGCGCATTGTCCGTTCGGCCACGGGGGCGCGTACAGGGCTCACTCACCGGCGATGTGCGCTGTTCACGCGCCGGAGCACTACGCCGGAACGCGAGCCCGCGGTCACAGGTGCTCGGCGAGGAAGCGCAGCAGCGCGGCGTTGAAGCGCTCGGGCTGCTCGGCGCCGGGGAGGTGACCGGCCCGCTCGATCACGGCCAGGACGGCGTGCGGGACGAGCCCCTGGATGGCCTCGGCCTCCGCCACGGGGGTGTAGACGTCGTCCGCGCCGACCAGGACCAGGACCGGTGCCCGGACCGAGGCCAGGACGTCCCGGTAGTCGGGGCGTTCGGCCCGGCCGCGCAGCGCGGCGGCGGCGCCCCGGGGGTCGGTGGCGCACATCGTTTTCAGGACGCGGGCGGCCACGTCCGGCATCGCGGTGACGTTGTAGGCGGCGAGCATCTTGTCGATGACCTCGTGCGCGTAGCCGTCCATGCCCTCCGCGAGGAGCCGGTCGGCCAGCCGGTTGCGGAACGCCTTGCCCTCGGCGGTCTCCGCGGGCGCAGAGGTGTCGGACAGGACCAGTGCCCGTACCCGCTCCGGGTGACGCAGCTGGAACTCCATGGTGATCTGTCCGCCCATGGAGACGCCGCCGACCACCGCGCGTTCGATGCCCAAGTGGTCCAGGAGCGCGGCGAGGTCGTCGGCGAAGTCGGCGAGCAGCACCTTGCCGGCGGTCACACTGCTGCCGCCGTAGCCGCGCAGGTCCGGGGTGACCAGCCGGTACCCGGCCGCCGTCAGGGGGGTCACCTGGGGCGCCCACAGGGTGCGGTCGAACGGATGCCCGTGGATCAGCAGGAGCGGGAGCCCCGCCGGAGGGCCGAAGTCGTCGTACTCGATCGTGGCGCCACGCACGGATACGGAGTTCATCCGGGGCACTCTATCCGCGCGAAGGGACGCACAGGTGCCCGGTCAACTCCGTGCGCAGTTGCTCCACTTCCTTGCGGACCAGGCCGGGCACCTGTGCGTTCCACTGTGCCGCGGCACCGTCCAGCGCCTCGGCGAAGGCCCGGTGGGCGCGGCGTCCCGCCACGGCCATCGCGACGGGGAGGAGGGGACGCGCGAAGGAACGGCCCCTGACGCGTGCCTTCACGGTCACCCGCCAGCGTCCGTCCGGAGCCGGTCGCGGCACGGCCGTGACGGTGGCGCGGGCGAGTGCGTGCGTCACGGTCCCGCTCACCGGCGCGGCGGCGGACTGTCGGCCGTGTCCGGCCGCCGACGGCCACCATCTGCCGAGATCCAGGCGCAGGCGTCCGGTGCCGCCGAGGTACTTCGCCCCCTTCTCCCCGCCGGTCCGCACCGTCGCCTCGAGCCACGCCTCGCGCGGCCGGTCGGCGCTCCGGACGCCCAGTACGCAGGCCGACCGGGCGCGGTGGGCCGGATCGTCGTCCTGCGTGACGATTTCGAGTGCCGTCTCACGGCCGCGGTCCCAGGCGAGCACCGTGACGGTCGGTTCGGTCTCCGGCCGTCCGTCCGCTCCGCCGGTGGCCCGGTAGCGGGCGCCCGGCCTCAGATGGCGCCCCTCGGTCAGGACCAGGTCGGGCAGCGGGCGTCCGTCGGGCAGCCGCAGCCTCGCTCCGTCGGCCTCCGTGCCTTCGGCGAGGTCGTGGAGCATGCCGAGGCACGACTCCAGCAGGCGGCGGGGCACGGGGGCGAGCGTCACGGTGTGCTGGAAGCGGGCCATGAGGCCACCATGGCTGCCCGGGAGCGTCGGGTCATGGGGGCGGTCCGGCAGGGTCGGCCCCCTGTTGGCTGCCGATTTCCGGACCGCCCGTCACCGTCGTGCGTCACGCGGCTCGTGCGTCACGCGGCGGTGGTCACCGGCACGGGGCGCTCCGCGTCGTTCAGCCACTCGATCAGGGAGCTGCGGGCTCGGGCGACCCGTGAACGCACCGTCCCTATCGGACAGGCGCTGACGTCGGCCGCCTCCGCGTAGGGCAGCCCGAGCATCTGGGTGAGGACGAACGCCTCGCGCCGCTCGTCGGGGAGGGTGGCCAGCAGGTCGGCGAGGGCGATGCCGTCGTCGAAGCCCGGCAGACCGCGCGGCTGGGTGCGTTCGGCGGCCGACTCCCAGTCGTCCGTCGCCGCCGGCCGCGGCCTGGAGGAGTTGTAGCGGATGTTGTCGACCACCGCGCGGCGGGCGATGGAGAGCAGCCAGGTGCGGGCCGAGGACCGCCCCTCGAAGCGGTGCAGGCTGCCGAGGGCCCGCAGGAACGTGTCCTGGGTGAGGTCGTCGGCGCTCTGCGGATCGGCACCGAGGAACGTCACGTAGCGGCGGACGTCCCGGTGCAGGGCGCGTACGAAGTGGTCGACCGCGTCGGGGTCGCCGGTGCCCGCGGCGAGCGCCCACGCCGTGATGGACGCCTCCTCGGCGTCCGTGTCCGGTTGCCGGAGGGCAGGGGGCAAGGCAGGAGTGATCACCTGTGTCCGTCCTTGTCGGGATCGGGAATCCGGTCTCCGGGCGGGCTCGCCCGCGCGGGACGGGCGGGCGGCACGGAGGGACCGGTGACGGGGTGGCGGCCGGGCGCGGGAGCGCGCGGCCGGTGCCCGAGGCGCGACGCCGTCGGCTCGACGGCTCGGCGGGATCGCCGGCGGCCTCGGGGAGCCTGCTGTCGTCAGGCGACAGCGCTCCGGGCGGGCGGACCCCGGGAGGTGATCGCATGGGCGAGGGTGAGGCGGCGCGGCGCCCGGCCGGAGGCCGCCCGGCCGGTACGGACCCGGGGGCGGTGCGGCGGCACGGCCGGCCGCAGCAGCAGACGCAGTGGGGCGACGAGCCGGGCGGCGAGGGACCGCACGAGGCGGAACGCGGCGCGCTCGCCGTGGGCGAGCCACAGTCCGCACAGCAGCGCGGCCACCAGGTGGGCGGCGAGCATCCCCGTGGGTGACATGCCGCCCATGGCGTGACCGACGGCGTCCGTGGCGTTCATGCCGTGCGCGGCGTGCACGGCATGGCCGGCGTGGTCGGCGGCGCCCATCGGCATCGTCATGGTGCCCGGCTCCGCGCCCGGCTGTGACGGCATCCGGCACAGCAGGACGTCCAGCCAACGGCGTACGAGGGACGCGTCGCCGGTGGAACCGGGGTGCGCCGTCGCCTGGGCGAACGAGAAGGCGGCGTGCAGGACGGTCTGCGCGGCCACCGCGAGCAGGACGACGGCGACTGAGCCGCGTTCCCGGCCGGCGAGCCACCAGGCGGCCGCGCCCGTCGCCGACGCGCCCGCCGCCACGGCCCACCAGGGCACGGCCGCGCCGGACATCAGGAGGTGGCCCAGGGCGGCGAGCAGCACACAGACGGCCGCGAACACCGCGGCCCGTACCGTGCGACAGCACCACCCTGCTCTCATCGCGGCCTCATCCTCGCATCCGGGCTTCCGTGATCACCGGTGAGTACGGATTCCGGTCCGGCTCCCCACTCAATCCGACGTGCGTGAGGCACGCCATACCCCTGCGCACCCGCCTCTCACACGCCGCACCTCACGCACGTACGGTCGGACGGCGGGCCCGTCCGGTTCCCGGCCGTCCCCGTGTCGTCGAAGCGGCGGAGGCGGAGCGGGGTGCACCGGCGCACGGTGGCCGTCCGCCGTGCCTCCGCGCCGGGCGCGGCCCGCGCGTCCGCGGCCGCCGCGCCGGGTATCTCCCCGGCAGCCCCCACGACCGCCGGTGCGGTCGCTCGTTCCCCACGGAAGGCACAGGAGTATGACCGAACCTCACGGGCTGGAGCCCGTCGCGACGTTCTGCGGCGACTGCGACTGCGGCTGCCCGCAGCTGTTCGTCGATCCGGCCGCCCCCGCGGAGCAACGGATCGTCCTGACCGACGACTTCGGCCAGCGCGTGCAGATGAGCGCCGACCAGTTCTCGTCGCTGGTCGAGGACGCGAAGCGGGGCAGGCTGGACGGCATCGCGGCGCCCTGACCGGCCCGGCCTGGCCGCCGGACACCCGCCCGCGACCGCCGTGCGGCCGGGCGGGTGAACGCCTTCCCGCCACGACGGTCACGACCCGCCTTACGGGGAACAGGGACAGGCATGCGCGCACTCGTCATCAACTGCACCCTCAAGCCCTCCCCCCAGCCCTCGAACACCGAGGCCCTCGCCGGCACGGTCATCGCGGCGCTCAAGGGCCACGGCGTCGAGGTGGACGTCGTACGAGCCGTCGACCTCGACCTGAAACCCGGGGTCCAGACCGATATGGGAGAGGGCGACGACTGGCCCGGTGTGCACGAGAAGCTGCTCTCGTCGCAGATCCTGGTCATCGCGTCGCCGACCTGGCTCGGCCGCCCGTCCTCCGTCGCCCAGCGGGTCCTCGAACGCATGGACGCGATGCTCTCCGAGACCGACGACGAGGAGCGCCCGGTCGCCTACAACCGCGTCGCGGGCGTACTGGTCACCGGGAACGAGGACGGTGCCCACCACGTGATCAGCGAGATCGGCGGGGCGCTCACGGACATCGGCTACACCATTCCCGGCCAGGCGTGGACCTACTGGCACCTCGGCCCCGGTCCCGGCCCCGACTACCTGGACGACGACCGCGGCCACGACTGGTCGGCCTCCACCGGCCGGGCCATGGCGTCCAACCTCGTCCACGCGGCTCGAGCGCTCAGCGCGATGCCGCTGCCCGCCCCGCCGTCCTGACGGTGCCGGGAGGCGCCCTGACGATTGACTCGCCCCCTGCGGGAGACCCGTGCGCCTCGGACACACCGGCCGTGCATGTCTGCCGCCGCCGATGCGGGGCATTCGTGCACGTGCAATGACGTACGAACCGCATGAGGAGCTGAAGTCCGCCATGACGCACGACCTGACCCCGAAGTACACGGTCCCCGGCATCGAGCGCGAGGCCGCCGGGCGGCTGATCGGCGTGCTGCGCATGCGTCTGCACGCCCTCAACGATCTGCACCTGACCCTCAAGCACGTGCACTGGAACGTTGTGGGACCGCACTTCATCGCGGTGCACGAGATGATCGACCCCCAGGTCGACCAGGTGCGCGAGATGGCCGACGACGTCGCGGAGCGCATCGCCGCGCTCGGCGGGGTGGCACAGGGTACGCCCGGCGCCCTGGTCTCCGAACGGAAGTGGGACGACTACTCCATCGGACGGGCCGACGCCATCGCCCACCTCGGCGCGCTCGACGTCGTCTACACCGGCGTGGTCGAGGGGATGCGCGCGGCGGTCGAGGAGGCCGGGAAGATCGACCCCGCCACGGAGGACCTCCTGATCGGGCAGCTCAGGGACCTGGAGCAGTTCCAGTGGTTCGTGCGGGCCCATCTGGAGAGCGCCGGCGGCACCCTGGCCACGGGCACCGCGACCTCGGAGACGGAAGGGGCGGAGCGCGGGGCGGAATTCGGCTAGAACTCCACAGCGCGACATCACGGGGGCCGACCGCCGAGCGGTACGCGCGGTCGGCCCCCGTGTGCGCGCCCCGTTCGACGGGCAGGTGCTCAGCGTCCCGGGCCTCCCCGGCGCCCGATGAGCACCCCGACGAGGATCAGGTCGGCGACCAGCACCCCGACGCCGACGACGAACAGGTAGAACAGCCCTTCGGCGGCCAGTCCGATCACCCCGAGGACCAGCGCCACCAGCAACAGCAGCAGGAACAGGCTCATGGTCGTCTCCCCTCGGGAAATCCGCCGGACGGTTCAGCGCCGGCCGAGCCGACGCTCTCCCCGGCTGCCCTGCTCGTACGGCAGGTCGTAGTGGGCGAAGACCGCGCCCTCCTCCTCGGCCGCGAGCTCACCGTCCGGGTCGATGCCGGGCGCGTCCTTGACCAGGCCCTTGTCGTAGGTGACCTTCAGGTAGCCCGGGCCGACCGTGGCCTTGTCGACCGGGACGAACACCAGACGCCGACGGGTCGGCAGTCCGATGGTGACCGCCGCGAACGCGGGCCGGTCGGTGGCGGTGTCGAAGTAGATGGACTCGAGGGTGCCGATCTTGCGGCCGCCGCTGTCCACGACGTCCTGGCCCCGCCAGTCACGGATGTTGTCGGCTTCGAACATGGTCTGTCTTCCCTTCCGAGGACGCGCTCACTGTCTTGTTCCCCGCTTCGCTCGCCCGTCGCGTGTTCTGTCCTCTCTCCGGCGTACGGCGACCACCCCGCGATAGGCTGCCTGACCGGAGAAGGCGCCCGGGTCGGTACGGGACACCCGGCGGATTTCCGAAGGAGACCGAGTGTGGATGCCACAAGCCCCGCGGGCGGACCGTCCCGGGATCGGGGCGGGGCCGTGCTGGAGGTGGGTCCGTTGCCCGGCCGTCCCGGCATCCGTGCCAGCGGAGAGATCGGCGTGACCACCCGCCGGTCCTGGGAGAACGCTCTCACCGAACTGTCCCGGCGGCACGCGGACGTGTCCTACGTGGAACTGTCCGGCGTACGCTTCGTCGACGTGGCCGGCGTGGCGGCGCTCGCCGTCACGGCCATGAACCTGCCCGGCGGCCGGGTCGTCGTGGAACAGCCGCCGCCCCAGCTGCCCCGGGTGCTGGAGCTGTTCTGGCCGTCGCTGCGACGGATCGAGGTGGCACCGCGATGAGCACGGTGGACACCGAGGAGACCTTCTCGCACCCGGCCCTGTTCTACCGCTCCGAGGGCGAGTACGCCGACCGGACGGTGTCGTTCGTACGGGAGGGGCTGGCCGCCGGTGAGCCGGTGGCGGTGGCGGTGCCGGCCTCCAATCTCGAGCTGATCAGAAACGGGCTGGGCCCGGACGGGCGGGACGTCACCTTCCTCGACATGAGCGTGGCCGGGCGCAATCCGGGACGGATCATCCCCGGTGTGCTCCGGGCGTTCGCCGACGGCCACGACCGGGGTCGGGTGCGGATCATCGGCGAGCCGGTCTGGGCCGGGCGGAGCGCGGCGGAGTACCCGGCGTGCGCGCAGCACGAGGCGTTGATCAACGAGGCGTTCGCGGGCCGTGCGGCGACCATCCTGTGTCCGTACGACGAGACCCGTCTGGACGCGGACGTCCTGGCCGACGCCCTGGTCACCCACCCGACGGTTATCGACCGGGGAGGCGAGCGGGCCAGCGGGGCCTACGACTGGCGCGCGGTGGTCACCCGGTACAACGAGCCGCTGGGCCCCGGGCCGGGCGCCGCCGTCCTGGGCTTCGGTACCGGGGAGCTGCCCGAGGCGCGCCGCTTCGCCGTCGACCGGGCCGGCTCCCTCGGGCTGTCCGAGCGGCGGCTGCCGGACGTGGAACTGGCGGTGGCGGAGCTGACCACCAACAGCGTGGTCCACGGCGGCGGCCGGGGAACGCTGGCGGTGTGGGCGGAGGCGGGGCACGTGGTGTGCGAGGTCCGCGACACCGGACGGCTGACCGATCCGCTCGCCGGGCGCCGTCCCCCGCGGCCGGGGCAGATCGGCGGGCGTGGGCTGCTGCTCGTGCACCACGTGGCCGACCTCGTCCGGACCCACACGGGGGACGAGGGCACCGCGGTCCGCTTCTATGTCGGTCTCTGACTCCTTCACCACTTCGGCAATACGTCTGCTTTGGGGGAGTTTCTGATGCGTCGTCGAGCCGGTCGGCACCCGGGCAGGCATGAGAGCCATGGCCCGGGGTAGGCGGTCAGTCGTCGGCCGGTGAGCCGACGGTGACGGGGGCCGATCGACTGGGAGGGCACATCATGGCGACGACGACCGCACAGACCATCGCGCACACCACCACGGGCATGCCGGAGGTCGCGGACCCGTCCAAGGTGGCGCCCAAGGACGCGCGGGAGTTGTCGAAGCTGTTCTTCGAGCAGCTGACGGTGCTGGAGGAGGGCACGCCCGAGTTCCAGTACGCGCGCAACACGCTGATCGAGATGAACATGTCCCTGGTCCGCTTCGCGGCCGGCCGGTTCCGCAGCCGCGGCCCGGAGGAGATGGAGGACATCGTCCAGGTCGGCATGATCGGTCTGATCAAGGCCATCGACCGGTTCGAGCTGACCCGCGAGGTCGAGTTCACCTCCTTCGCCGTGCCGTACATCGTCGGTGAGATCAAGCGCTTCTTCCGGGACACCTCGTGGGCGGTGCACGTGCCGCGGCGGCTCCAGGAGGCCCGGGTGCAGCTGGCCCGCGCCACCGAGGAGCTGCGCAGCAGGCTGGGCCGCAACCCCACCACGAAGGAGCTGTCCGAGCTGATGAGCCTGCCGGAGGACGAGGTCGTCGAGGCCCGTCTCGCGGCGAACGGCTACAACTCCGCCTCGCTGGACGCGGCCATCGGCGGCAGCGAGGACGGCGAGTCGGCCCTGGCGGACTTCATCGGCGCGGACGACGCCACACTGGCGCTCGTGGACGACTTCCACGCGCTCGCCCCGATGATCGCCGAGCTCGACGAACGGGACCGGCAGATCATCCACTGGCGGTTCGTCGAGGAGCTCACCCAGAAGGACATCGGCGAACGCCTCGGCGTCTCGCAGATGCATGTGTCCCGGCTCATCTCGCGCCTGCTGGCCCACCTGCGCAAGGGCATGCTCAGCACGGCCTGAACCGGCCGGCGGCCGCTGCGGACTCAGGCGGCGGCCGTCTTCTTCCGCCGGCGGCCGCCGGCTCCGGTGAGGGCGTCGATCAGCTCGTCGCGGCTCATCCTGGAGCGGCCCGCGACGTCCTGGTCGGCGGCCCGCTGGTAGAGCTCGGCCTTGCTCAGCTCCCGCAGCTCGCTCCGTGCGGGCGGCTTCTTGCGGGAGTGGGCGGTGGCCTTCTTGCGGGCGGTGGCCTTCTCTCGGGCAGGGGCCTTCTTGCGCGACCCGGCGGGGCGTTCGCCGCCCTCCGCCTTCCCGGCCGGCTTCCCGCCGCCCGCGCCCGTGTCCTTCGCCCGCTCCAGGCTGCCCTGGAGCACCTCCATCAGGTCGACGACGTTGGTCGCCTGCGGCGCCTCCTCCGCCACCGCGACCTCCTCGCCCTCGGCCTTGGCCCGCACCAGCTCGCGGACCTTCTCCTGGTACGTGTCGTGGTAGCGGTCGGGGTCCCAGGGGCCGCTGAGCGCGTCCACGAGGCGCAGCGCCATGTCGAGTTCCTTGCCCCGACCGACCCGGTCCGAGGGCAGTTCGGGCAGTTCCCTGACCGGGTCGCGGACCTCGTCGGCCCAGTGGAGGGTCTGGAGCACCAGGACCTCGTCCTCGGCGCGCAGCGCGGTCAGGTACTGGCGGTTGCGCATGACGAAGGTGGCGACGCCGGCCTTGCCGGACTCGGCGAGGGCCGCGCGCAGCAGCTCGTACACGTTGAGGTACTCCTTGCCGCGCGGGGCGACGTAGTAGGTGCGGTCGAAGTAGACCGGTGCGATCCGGTCCAGTTCGACGAAGTCGGTGATCTCCAGGGCGCGGGAGCGGCCCGGCGCGATCTCGTCGAGTTCGTCCGGTTCGACGACGACGTACTCGCCCTCGCCCACCTCGTAGCCCTTGACGATGTCGCCGGGGTCGACCTCCTTGCCGGTGCGCTCGTTGACGCGCCGGTTCCGGATGCGGTCGGAGGTGCCGCGCTGCAGCTGGTGGAAGTGGACCGTGTGGTTCTCGGTCGCCGTGAAGAGCCCGACGGGCACCGAGACCAGCCCGAACGTGATGACGCCTGTCCAGATCGCCCGTGCCATGGCCGTCTGCTCCGTCCGTCCTGCCGTACCGCCCAGGCATTCCACGCTGACACTCCGCCCGCGCTCCCGCGCGCCGGGCGGAGCACTCGGGTGGGCGGCGGGCCGGCAGCGCGCGGATCCGCCGGCGCCGGGTTTCCCTGTGAGGTGCGGGGCGGCCGGCGCGCCTGCCGTACCACAGCGCAAGGAAGCACACGTCGAAGCAGCAGCAGAGCCGAACAGAGGGGCACCGCCCATGAGCCGTCACGTGAAGCCGATCAGCCGCGAGGAGCACCTGCGGTTCATTGCGGCCCGGCCGTCCGTGAGCCACCTGCAGACGCCCGCGTGGGGCGACGTGAAGCCGGACTGGCGGGCGGAGAGCCTGGGTTGGTTCGACGAGCGCGGCGATCTGGTGGGGGTCGGGCTGGTGCTGCTGCGTCCGCTGCCGCGGCTGAAGCGGTACCTGGCCTATCTGCCCGAGGGCCCGGTCATCGACTGGGACGCGCCCGACCTGGAACGGTGGCTGGAGCCGATGCTCGCGCACCTGAAGCGGCTGGGCGCCTTCTCGGTGAAGATGGGGCCGCCGGTGGTGACCCGGCGCTGGAGCCCCGAGGCGGTCAAGGCGGCGATCGCCGACCCGGGGGCCCGGCGTCTTGGGGACGTGGAGGCCACCGAACGGGAAGCCGGGGCTGAGGCGGTGGCCGAGCGGCTGCGCCGGCTGGGCTGGCGGCGCTCCGAATCCGGCGGCGAGGACGGGTTCGCCACCGGACAGCCGCGCCACGTGTGCCAGCTGCCGCTCGCCGGGCGGTCCCCGGAGCAGCTCCTCAGCGGCTTCAACCAGCAGTGGCGCCGGAACGTCAAGAAGGCCGAGAAGGCCGGCGTCAAGGTCGTCCGGGGTGACCGCGAGGACCTCAAGGCGTTCTACGAGCTGTACGTTGAGACCGCCGAGCGGGACCGGTTCGTGCCGCGACCGCTCGGCTACTTCGAGCGGATGTGGACGGCGCTGACGGCCGAGGACCCGGACCGCATGCGGCTCTACCTCGCCCACCACGACGGGGAGGTGCTGGCGGCGGCCACGATGCTGACGGTCGGCGAGCACGTCTGGTACTCCTACGGCGCGTCCACCGTCCGCCGGCGCGAGGTGCAGCCCAGCAACGCCCTGCAGTGGCGGATGATCTGCGACGCGCTCGAACTGGGCGCCTCGGTCTACGACTTCCGCGGCATCACCGACACCCTCGACGAGGACGACCATCTGCTCGGGCTGCTGCGCTTCAAGGTGGGCGCCGGGGGCCGGGCCGTCGAGTACCTCGGCGAGTGGGACTACCCGCTCAACAAGGTGCTGCACAAGGCGCTGGAGCTGTACATGGCGCGGCGCTGACTCCGGCCGGACCCGTCCCTCAGGGCGCCGGCGCCCGGAGTGCTCCGCCGCGTGTCAGGGCCGCGTAGAGCAGCGAGGCGGTGACGAGGCCGGCCGGCAGGGCGAGGTCCACTCCGCCGAGGGCGTGGGCGATCGGACCGGTGTAGAGGGTGTTGACGCACAGGGCCGCGACGGTGACGCCGCCGGCGAGGGCGAGGGCGCCCGCCGGGTTGACCCCGGCGGTGTACCAGAAGCGGCTGCCCGGCGTCTCGTCCATCAGCGCGGGACCGTCGTACCGGTTGCGCCGCAGGGCGATGTCCGTGGCGTAGACGGCCAGCGCGGGGCCGAGCAGGACGACGGTGAGCTGGAGGACGTTGCTGACGGTGTCGAGGAAGTCGGAGACGAGGAGCCCGTACAGGGTGAGGGCGACGGCGACGGTGCCGTCGGCGAGCACGCTGAGGGAGCGGCGGATGCGGATGCCGACGGCCTGGAGGGCGAGGCCCGCGCTGTAGGCGGTCAGGGCGTTGATGGCGATGGTGCCGAGGACCAGGGCGAGCAGGAGGACCGGGCCGAACCAGTCGGGCAGGAGCTGCCGCAGTCCCGCCTGCGGGTCCGTCATGTCGACCACCGTCGCGGCGAGGGCGCCGATCGAGCAGACGGCCACGCCGGGCAGGAAGCCGCCCAGGAAAGTCCAGCCGACGACGGCCCGGGCGGGCGTGGTGCGCGGGAGGTAGCGGGAGAAGTCGGCGCTGGTGGTGTACGACAGCGGGGCGGAGGCGATGAGGGTGACGCCGGCGACCAGGACGGTCAGCAGGCCCGTGCCGGTGAGTGGTTCGGCCGGTACGTAGGAGAAGTCGGTGTGCCGGAACACGCCCACGGCGACGACCGCGAAGGCGGCTGTCAGGGCCAGTGTGATGGGGAGGTACAACCTCATGATCATGGCGTGGCCGTAGACGCCGATGGCCAGGGTGAGGGCGGCGATCACCATCACCACGACGACCTTCACACCGGTGTTCGCGGTGATGCCGGCCATCTCCACGAGGGCGAAGGCGGCGGTCGCGGCGGCGGCCAGGTTCAGGGCGAAGTAGCAGACGGAGATCAGCCAGCCCACGATCGCGTTGTTCACGCGGTTGCCGCGCACCCCGTACATCGCCCGTGTGATGACCTCGCTCGGCGCGCCCGCCGCCGGCCCGGATGTCGAGAGCAGGCCGGTGAGCAGCCAGAAGAGGTTGCCCGCCACGATCACCGCCAGCGCCTGCCACAGGGTCAGGCCCATCAGGATCAGGGCGCCGCCGGTCACCAGACTCAGGTAGTTCACGTTTGCCGCGGCCCACACCGAGAACAACTGCCGCGGCCGTCCGTGGCGTTCGTGGTCGGGGATGTGGTCGATGCCGTGGGCCTCGACGCGGCCGGCCCGGTCCGACGGCGGCGGGGGCGGTGCCTCCTGGCGCGCGGCGCCGGTGCCGGGGTGCGGGTCGGGGATCGTGGACGCCATGAGGCTCCTCCGGGGTGCTGGTGTCCCACCTGCTTGCTTGTTGGTCGCACACTCAATAGCATTGATTCCATGCCGTCAAGCATTCCGAACAAGCGAATCCGCAAGTCTCCGGCCGCCAGACGTGCGGAAATCGTTGTAGCGGCGTCCGGGGTCGCAGTGACCGAGGGGCTGGAGTGCATCACTCTGCGGCGGGTCGCCGAGGAGCTGGACGTGCGCCCCGGACTGATCAGCCACTACTTCCCGGCGGTGGAGGACCTGGTGGCGGAGGCGTACGGCGACGCCGCCTGCGCCGAGCTCGACGAACTCCTCCCCGCCGACCTGGACGGCGCGACGCCGACCCGGCGGCTGGCCCAGTTCTTCGCCCGGGCGACCGGGCCGGACTTCGACGACATCAGCCGGCTGTGGCTCAACGCCCGGCACCTGAGCCGTTACCGGCCCGCCCTGCGCGAGAGGGTTGCCGTCCAGGAGGCGGCCTGGCGCGACCGGCTGGAGGCGGTGATCCGCGACGGCGTCGAGCGGGGCGAGTTCCGCACCGACGACCCGCTGGTGGCCGCGATCCAGATCCTGGTCGTCCTCGACGGCCTCGGCATGCTCGTCAACAGCGCCGACACCGGTGACGACCCGCCCGCGGTGCGACGGATGCCGATCACCACCGCGGAGCGCGAACTCGGCCTGCCCGCGGGCGCTCTGACGACCACCGACACCAACTGAACCGCCCCCTCAAGGAGTGACTGTGCGCACCTCTCTCGTCCTGCTCTCGGCCCGGCTGCTCGACCCGGTGACCGGCGAGTTCCTGCCGCAGACCGCGCTGGCCGCGGCCGGCGGCCGGATCAGTGCCCTCGGTGACGACCGGGAGATCCGTGCGCTCGCGGACGCCTCGACCACGGTCGTCGACCTGAAGGGCGCCGTGGTGACACCCGGCCTGGTCGACGGGCACATCCACCCGGTCACCGGTGCCGAACTGACCCACGGCCTCGACCTGTCGGGCTGCACCGACGTCGGCCAGGTGCGCGAGGCGCTGGCCCGCGCGGTGCGGGACCTCTCCCCCGGCGCGTGGCTGCACGGCTGGGGCCTGGACCCCAACGTCTTCGGTGACCGCCCGGTGGAGACGGCGCCCTTCGACTCGGTGCTCGACGGCGTGCCCGCGCTGCTGCTGCTCTTCGACGCGCACTCGATGCTGGCCAGCCGGCGGGCCCTGGAGCTGGCCGGGGTGGACGGGCCGCGCTCCTTCGACCAGGCGACGGCCGAGGTGGTGTGCGACGCCGGCGGGCGGCCCACGGGCCTGCTGCTGGAGGACGCCGCGTGCGAACTGGTGGAGCGGGTCGCCCCGCAGCCCACCCGGGCGGAGCGCCTCGACCGGCTCGCCGCGGCCCTGCGCGCCATGGCGGCCACCGGACTGACGGGCGGTCACGTCATGGACGCGGGCGGCGACAGCCTCGACCTCTTCGCCGAGCTGGACCAGGCGGGACGGCTGCCGCTGCGGCTCCGGGTGGCGCCCTGGTGCCAGCCGGGCACCGGCGCGGACGGGGTGCGCGCCCTCGTCGAGGGGCAGGGCGTGGGCGGCCGGCTGTGGCGGACCGCCGGCGTCAAGATCTTCATGGACGGGACCGTCGACAACGGCACCGCCTGGCTGGAGCAGCCGGACTGCCACGGCGAGTCCCGGCACGCCTTCTGGCCGGACCCCGCGGAGTACACCCGCGTCGTCGGCGAGCTGCACCGGGCCGGCGTGCCGACGGCCACCCACGCGATCGGTGACGCGGCCGTACGTCACGTCCTCGACGCGGTCGAGAAGGCGCAGGCGGACGGCGGACGCGGGGTGCGGCACCGGGTCGAGCACATCGAGACCGTCCCGGACGACACGCTGCGCCGGTTCGCCGAACTCGGGGTCGTGGCCTCCATGCAGCCCACCCACTGCTGCGACTTCACCCGGGCCGACCACACCGACAACTGGTCCCGGCGGCTGGGCGAGCCGCGCGCCTCGCGGGCCTGGCGCTGCCGCGACCTGCACGACTCGGGTGCCGTCGTGGTGCTGGGCTCCGACTGGCCCATCGCCCCCTACCCGCCGCTGGGCGTCATGGCCGGCGCCCGCCACCGCCGCCCGACCCGCGACCTCAGCCGGGCGCCGCACGGCCCGGAGCAGGCGCTGTCGGCGCTGGAGGCGCTGCGCGGCACGACGGTCAACGCGGCCTACGCGGCGGGCGAGGAGCACGAGGCCGGGCGGATCGCCGTCGGTCACCGCGCCGACCTGACGGTACTCGCCGCCGACCCGCTCACCGTTCCGGCCACCGAACTGGCCGACGTGCCGGTGCTGTTGACCGTGCTGGACGGCGACCCGACACACCGTGCCGCGAGTCTGTGACCCCCGGGGAGGTTGCGGCCCGACGCGCTCCGGGCAGTGAGGTGGTGTCCGAGAGCTGAGGCAGGGAGTGGGCGATGGCGCGGCTGCTGGTGGTGCAGAACGGTCCGGGCGGCGGGCCGGGCCGGTTCGGTGACTGGCTCGTCGCGGACGGCGTGTCACTGGACGTCGTGCACGCGTACGCCGGTGCCCCGCTCCCCCGTCACCTCGCGCACGACGGTGTCGTGGTGCTCGGGGGCGGTTACCTGCCCGGCGACGACGTGCGCGCGCCCTGGCTGGCGCCCACCCGAGCACTCGTCGCCGAGGCACTGGAGCGGGGCGCCCCCGTGTTCGGGATCTGCCTCGGCGGGCAGCTCCTCGCCCACGTCGCGGGCGGCACGGTACGGGGCGAGCACGGCGAACCGGAGTTCGGCAGCACCCCGCTCACCCTGCGGCCCGGCGCCGGTGGCGATCCGCTCTCCGGGGGGCTGCCGGAACGGGTGACGGCCGTCGAGCACCATGTGGACGCCATCACCGCCTTGCCGCCGGACGCCGCCTGGCTGATGGAGAGCGAGCGGTGCCCGTACCAGGCGTTCCGGGTCGGTGACCGGGCCTGGGGCGTGCAGTTCCACCCGGAGGCGGGCGCGGACCGGATGCGGTCGTGGGATCCGGAGCGGATGCGGGCCCGGGGGCTGGACCCGGCGGAGCTGTGCCGCCGGGCGGAGCACGACGAGCCGGCCGCCGAAGCGGTCTGGCACGGGGTCGCCCGGCGTTTCGCCGCGGTCGTACGGGGCCGCGGCCATGGGGAGCCGGGCTTCAGCCGGTGAAGGCGCCGCGGTCGCCGAAGGCCAGCTCGGCGAAGCGTTCGCCCATGCGGCGGTGGGTGGCGGCGTCCGGGTGGAGGTTGTCGGGCAGGGGCAGCTCGGCCGCGTCGGCCTCGCCATAGAGGTCGCGGCCGTCGAGGTAGTGCAGGTTCGGGTCGTCGGCCGCCCGCTGGGCCACGATCCGGGCCAGCTCCTCCCTGATGACGTTCAGGGTCAGCTTCCCGCTCGCGCGTTCCGCCGGGTCGCCGGTGGCCACGAAGCGCAGCCGCCCCTCGGCGACCTCGCTGAAGTCGGGAGCCAGGGGGCCGGGCGTGTCCTCGTGGACGGGGCACAGGACCGGCGAGACGACCAGCAGCGGGGCGGTGGGGTGGCCCTCTCGGACCGTGTCGAGGAAACCGTGCACGGCGGGGCCGAAGGCGCGCAGTCGCATGAGGTCGGCGTTGACCACATTGATGCCGATCTTGACGCTGATCAGGTCGGCGGGGGTGTCTCGCATGGCCCGCGCGGTGAACGGGTCGAGCAGGGCGCTGCCGGACAGCCCCAGGTTGATCAGCTCGACGCCGCCGAGCAAGGCGGCGAGCGCGGGCCAGGTCGTGGTGGGGCTCGCGGCGTCGGAGCCGTGGCTGATCGAGCTGCCGTGGTGCAGCCAGACCCTGCGGCCGGAGTCCCGGGCGGGTTCGACGGGGGCGTCGGTGCGCAGGGCGACGAGTTCGGTGGTCTCGTTGTGCGGCAGCCAGACCTCGATGTCCTTGTCGCCCTCGGGCAGGTCCGGGAAGCGGAGGGTGCCGGCCGGGCCGGGCTCGACGGAGGCCGTGCCGGCGGTCATGTCGATGGTGAGGGTGTTGCCGCCCACGACACTGCCCCGGCCCGCCGGGCGGCCGTCGACCAGCAGGTCGTAGATGCCGTCCGGGCGCGGCGGGGTGCCCGCGTAGACGCGCTTGGTGGGCAGCGTGTCCAGTTCGAGGATGGTGGCGCGGGTGCGCAGCGCCAGGCGTACGCCGGAGGGCTGGGACTCGGCCATGGCCAGCTGTCCGTCGGTGTTCTGGGCGCGGGCCCGGGCCGGCAGCCGGTGCGGCAGGAGTCCGTGCTCGGTGCGCTCCAGGTCGAGGGCGCCGCGGACCAGGTCCGGGGTGATCGGCGTGGTGATCAGGTCGTCGTGGGCGTGCATCTCGTTCTCCGGCTGTGGTGGTGTCTCGGTTCGCGGTAGGGGACTCAGGGGGCCGGCCAGTTGCGCAGCAGTGCGTCGAGGGCGTCCACGATCCGGGTCCAGGTCTCCTGGGTGTCGGGGGCGCTGTGGTCGAAGCCGCCGCCCATCTCGAGGCTGACGTAGCCGTGGAAGACGCTGCCCAGCAGCCGGACCGCGTGAGTCTGGTCGGGTTCCGTCAGGTCGTAGCCGCGCAGGACGGCCCGGGTCATCCGCGCGTGGCGGACCCCCGCGCTCGCGGCCGCCGTCTCGGGGTCCAGGCGCAGCTGGGCCGCGGCGTAGCGGCCGGGGTGTTCCCGGGCGTAGTCGCGGTAGACGTCCGCGAAGGCGGCCAGGGCGTCCTTGCCGGCCCGTCCGGCCAGGGCGGTGGCGGCCCGGTCGGCCATTTCCTCCAGGGCGAGCAGGGCGATGCGGGTCTTGAGGTCCTGGGAGCCCCGTACGTGCGAGTACAGACTCGCGACCTTGACGTCGAACTGGCGGGCCAGCGCGGAGACCGTCACCTGGTCGAAGCCGACCTCGTCGGCCAGTTCCGCGCCCGCCCGGACCAGGCGTTCCGTGGTCAGCCCCACGCGCACCATAACCATCCTTCCGTTCGCCTGAATCAATTATGCATTTGCCTAAGCCTTTTAGGCAACCTACGCTCCGTCGTATGAGACCCCTGAACGACAAAGAGATCCGCGCCGCCTTCGTGAACTGCTCCAAGGGCGCCGCCAAGCGCCTGTCCGTGCCGCACGACCTGGCCGACCGCCCGTGGGGCGACCTGGACTACTTCGGCTGGCGGGACCCGCAGGCGCCGGACCGGGCCTACCTCGTGGCCGAACTGGACGGCCGTCCGACCGGGCTCGCGATGCGCGCCTCCGGCGCGGGCTCCGGGCAGACGCGGCGCAGCATGTGCTCGATGTGCCTGACGACCCACTCCGGCGGCGTCTCGCTGATGGTCGCGCCCAAGGCCGGCAAGGCCGGGCAGCAGGGCAACTCGGTGGGTGCCTACATATGCGGCGACCTGGCCTGTTCGCTGTATGTGCGCGGCATCCGGGAGCCGGACGCCGGGGCGCGGCTGCACGAGACGATCACGCTGGAGGAGAAGATCCTGCGTACGGTCGCCAACGTCGCGGCGTTCGTCGACAGGGTGGTCGCCTGACGTGGCGTTCCTGACAACTTTCAACGGGAAAGTGCCACGGTGCCGGGAACGCTCCTGACCTGCGCTTCAATGGGCTGGTGGCCAGCCGTGGCCACGGCCGCCGTCCGGTGAGGAGGTCCGTTCCGGCCATGCACACCGTCGCCGTACTCGCGCTGGACCAGGTGATCCCGTTCGACCTGTCCACCCCCATCGAGGTCTTCGCCCGCACCAGCCTCCCCGACGGGCGCCCCGGCTACCAGATCCGCGTGTGCGCCGAACACCCCGAGACCGACGCCGGGGCCTTCACCCTGCGCGCGCCGTGGGGCCTGGACGGTCTGCGGGACGCGGACACGGTCGTCGTGCCGGGTACGGCCACCGCCGGCGCCCCGCTCTCCCCGGCCGTCCGCGACGCGCTGCGCGCGGCCGCCGCGAACGGCACCCGCATCGCGTCCATCTGCTCCGGCACCTTCCCACTGGCCGCCACCGGGCTGCTCGACGGCCTGCGGGCGACCACCCACTGGGCCGCCGCCGACGTCCTGGCCGCGGCACACCCGGACGTCGAGGTCGACCCGGACGTCCTGTACGTCGACAACGGCCAGTTCCTCACCTCGGCCGGCGCCGCCGCGGGACTGGACCTGTGCCTGCACATGATCCGCCGCGACTACGGCTCGGCGGTCGCCGCCCACGCCGCACGGCTGTCGGTCATGCCGCTGGAACGCGAGGGCGGCCAGGCGCAGTTCATCGTGCACGACTACCCGCCCACACCCCGCGGGTCCGCCCTGGAGCCGCTGCTCACGTGGTTGCGGGACAACCTGTCCCGCGACCTCGCCCTCGCCGACATCGCCGACCACGCCGGCCTGAGCACCCGCACGCTGATACGCCGCTTCCGGGAACAGACCGGCTCCACCCCGCTGCAGTGGCTGCACCGGGCCCGCGTCCGGCAGGCGCAGCACCTGCTGGAGACCACGGAGCACTCCGTGGAGCGCGTCGCGGCACAGGTCGGCTTCGGTTCGCCCACCGCGTTCCGTGACCGTTTCAAGCGGACCACCGGAGTCAGCCCGCACGCCTACCGGCGCTCGTTCGGCCGGGCGGCGCCGCGGGTGCGCGGCCGGGAGGCATGAGCACGGGCGGCGCGGGGACCCCGACCACATGTCGCATCCCCACCTGGTCACCTTCGGACACGGCACCGCGGGCCGCGCCGCACTGGCCGAGCTGCTGCGGGGCGCCGACGTGTCGGCCGTGGTCGACGTCAGGACCGCGCCGGGCAGCCGCCGCGACCCAGACCTGCTGCGGGAACGGCTCGCCCGGTGGCTGCCCGAGGAGGGCTTCGCCTACCGGTGGGAGCAGCGGCTGGGCGGCTTCCGCAAGCCGGCGCCGGACTCGCCCGACGTCGTGTGGCGCAACACGTCCTTCCGCGGGTACGCCGGCCACACCCGTGCACCGGACTTCGTCACCGCCATGGACGAGTTGCTGGAGCAGGCCGCGCGGGAACGCACCACGGTGATGTGCAGCGAGGCCGTGTGGTGGCGGTGCCACCGGCGCCTCATCGCCGACTTCGCCGTGCTGGCCCGCGGCACTCCCGTGGACCACCTCATGCACGACGGCCGCCTGACGCCCCACTCCCCCACCCCGGGGGCACGGCTGCGGACGGACGGACTCCTCGTGTACGACGACGAGGACGAGGCGGCGAGGCACGCGCCGTCGTAGCGGGTTCGTGGCCGTCGGTGGCGCACACACGTCGAGGTGGAGGCGGAGGACCATGCAGCGCAGGGGCGGACACCGCCGGGAGGACGGCGACCACGACGCGGAGTCGGTCGAGTCGGTGCTCGACGAGCTCTACACGACACCGCCGTCCGACTTCGTCGCCCTCCGCGAGGAGCACGCCAAGGCCGCCAGGACCGCCGGCCACAAGGAGGACGCCCGCCGTATCCACGCGGCCCGCCGACCCACGCTGTCGGCCTGGGCGGCGAACCTGCTGACCCGTTCCCGGCCCGAGGAGAGCCGGCGGTTCCTGGACCTGGGGCAGGCGCTGCGCGAGGCATACCGCACCCTGGACGCCGACGGTCTCAAGGAGCTCTCCGCGCAGCGCCGGAGCGTCGTCTCCGCGCTGTCCCGGCAGGCCGCACGGCTCGCCCGCGAGGCGGGGCACCGGCTGTCCGAAGCGGCGCAGCGGGAGGTCGAGTCGACGCTGCAGGCCGTCCTCGCGGACCCGGACGCGGCCGCGCGATGGGCCGGCGGGCGCCTGGAGGGGTCGCTCACCCCGCCCTCGGAGTTCCCCTCGGACACCGTCCCGGCCGAACCCGCGCCGCGCGAGCGGGCCACCCGGACGAAGACTCACCCCACGGGCCGCGCGAAGGACGAACTCGCCGAACGGCGCCGCAAGCGCCGGCAGGACCTCACCCGCGCAGAACAGGCGGCCGAGCGGGCCGAGCGGCAGGTGCGTGACCGAAGGGCGGAACACGCGGACGCCGACTCCGCGTTCCGGCACACCGGCGACGAACTCGACCGGGCACGCGAGGAGGTGTCCGCCGCCGAGCGGCGGCTGCGGCAGGCACAACAACGACTGGAGCGGGCCGAGCGGGAACGGTGTGAGTCACAAGAGCGCGAGCGCACGGCGGCGGACGCCCTGGACCGGGCCGAACACGAGGCACGTGAGGCCGCACGGCAGGTCGACCGGCTGGCCGGCCGAGTCAAGTAGTACGGCGCACACGACTGAGTACCCGTACTCATGAGGAGGCGGACCAGGCCGGAGGAGGCTTGCCGTGTCAGCCGGCCAGAGGGAGCCAAACATGCGCGTCGTCAGCCCAGTTCACCGTCAGTCAGCCGTGCGCGGCGAGCAGCGCGCCGCACGTTCCGTCATGGGTCTCGCACTGGTCTGCGCGACCGCCGCCGCGGTGCTGACCGGATGCTCCATGAAGGAGGCGATCTGCGGCGGCGGCGAGTACCCGGTCCTCACCGTCGGCGGCACCGGCAGCGCGTGCGTGCCCAACGGCGAGGAAGCGCCCGGGGGTTACACCCGTTACCCCGAGGGCAAGGTGCCCGAGCACGTCGATGACGAGTGGGACACCTACTGGCGGACACACACCGTCGACAAGGACGGGAACATCGCGGAGGTGCCCGAGGGCCAGTGAGCGCGGGGTGTTCGCGCGCCGAACGCACGCACGAGGAAATACGGCGGGACATACCACGATGACGGCCATACGTGGTATACCGGCCGGACGCCGATCGGACATGGTCCTCATGTCCCGCGCCCGAAGTCCCGTCGTTCCTCCCGAGCCTTCACGGCCGCGAATCGAGGAGAGTCAACAGCATGTCCGAGAGCACGACGCAGCCCGCCACCGAACTGGCATCGCAGTACAGCGTCCAGGTGACCGACGACCTGGAGCGCAACCTCAAGGAGCAGGAACGCATCAGCGCGGAGATCACCGCCCTCCAGCAGCAGCTGGCCGCGCTGCAGCACGACCACGCCCTGCTGGTGAACATGCAGCAGGCGCTGGGCATCACCCCGCCGCCCTCCCCGCCGGTGACCGCGACGGAGTCCGCCGCCGCGGCCGACTCGGCCACCGTTCCCGCGCCCCGCGACGGTGTCACCGCGGAGCCGGCCGCCGGTAAGCGGACGCGGGGCCGCAAGACCGCCGCCGCTCCCAAGCGCGCCGCCGCACCGAAGCCCGGCGCCAAGCCGGGCGCCAAGCCGAGCGCCAAGCCGGCCGCCAAGTCCGCGGCCAGGTCCAAGCCGGCCGCCAAGTCCGCGAAGGCGGCCCCGAAGCAGGCCTCGAAGCCGTCCGCCAAGGCCGCCGGGAAGACGGCGGCCAAGAAGTCGTCGCCGCAGGCCCCGTCCGCCCAGCAGGCCGCCGCCCAGCCCACACTGGTCGAGCTGGTCCGCACCCACCTCGCCGAACAGAGTGAGCCGCGCTCCGCCGCCGAGATCACCACGGCGCTCGACCGGGCGCACTCCGAACGCACCATCAAGACCACGGTCGTGCGCACCACTCTCGAGGGGCTCGTCGCCAGGAACCAGGCGCAGCGCACCAAGCAGGGCACCTCGGTCTACTACACCGCCACCGACGCCCCCGAGGCGGCGAAGCAGCAGGACACCGAGGAGAAGGCGACGCCCGCGCAGCGCGAGGACTGACGGCCGCCGCGCGCGGCCGGAGGGAAACCGGGCGAGTATCGGTGGATGGGTGTCGTACTGCCGGTGCTCTTCGCACTCCTCGCCGCGTTCAGCAACGCGCTGGCCACCGTGCTCCAGCGCCGGGCGGCGTTGACCGTGCCCCAGACGCAGGGGTTCCGCCCGGGGCTCGTCGTCGACCTGCTGCGGCGGCCGGTGTGGCTCGGCGGCATGCTCGCCGTGGTCGTGGCCGGCGTGGCGCAGGCGGTGGCTCTGGCGACGGGGCCGCTGTCACTCGTACAGCCGCTGTTCGTGCTGGAACTTCCGCTGGCGCTGCTGCTGGCCTCGCTGATGACCGGCCGACACCTGGCCCCCGCCCTGTGGCTGGCCGTGGGCGGGGTGGTCGTCGGGCTGGGACTCGCGCTGGTGTCGGCCGCGCCGGACGCGGGCCAGGAGGACGTTCCCCTGGACCGCTGGCTGCCCGCTCTGGCGGCCTGCGCCGGAGCGGCGGTGCTGTTGGCGGCGGCCGGTCTGAGGCGCCCCGTCGGCAAGGCCCGCGCCGGTTGCCTCGGTGCGGCCACCGCGGTCTGCTACGCGCTGACGGCGGCCCTGATGAAGGACGCCATGCGCGTCCTGGACACGGACGGACTGCCCGGCTTCCTGACCACGTGGCAGACGTACGGCTTCGCCGCGGCCGGGGTCGGTGCCGTGCTCCTGCTGGAGCACGCCATGCAGGGCGGCCCCCTGGTCGCCTCCCAGCCCGCCCTCACCCTGGGGGACGCCGCGGTGAGCCTCATGCTCGGCGTGATCCTCTACCGCGAGGACGTACGCGGCGGCTGGTGGGTCCTGCCGCAGCTGCTCGGGGTCGCCCTCATCGTCGTGGGCGTCCTGACGCTCGCCCGGCGAGGAGGGGATCTGCGCACCGGAGGCTGAGCGTCACCGGGTGCCGGGTGAACAAGATGCCCTGAGCCACCATGTGCGGCACAGTGGTCGCGAATCGTCCGGCGACCCAGAGGGACGGCATGTCGCAGGCCGCTACGACCGACGCCGGCGGGGAGGCCCCGCCGGCCGCCAAGCTGCCCCTGTTCACCCTGACGGCCATGGTCGTCGGGTCGATGGTGGGTGCCGGAGTGTTCTCGCTGCCGGGGCGGTTCGCCGAGGAGACCGGCGTCGCGGGCGCACTGATCGCCTGGGCGATCGCCGGTACGGGCATGCTGATGCTGGCCTTCGTCTTCCAGTCCCTCGCCGTGCGCAGACCCGACCTCGACGCCGGTGTGTACGCGTACGCCAAGGCGGGCTTCGGCGAGTACCTGGGCTTCTTCGCGGCCTTCGGCTACTGGGCCAGCACCTGCGTGGGCAACGTGACCTACTGGGTGCTCATCATGTCGACGATCGGCTCGATCTGGCCGGGGCTCGGTGACGGCGACACCGCCCTCGCCGTGGTCCTGTCCTCGATCGGGCTGTGGGCGTTCTTCTGGATGATCCGGCGCGGGGTGAAGGAAGCGACGGCCATCAACAAGATCGTGACGGTGGCCAAGCTCGTCCCCATCGTCATCTTCGTGATCCTGGCGCTGGTGTACTTCCGACCGGCCGTGTTCGCCGACAACTTCGGCGGAACGGACTACGCGGGCTCCCTGTTCTCGCAGGTGCGCGGCACCATGCTGGCCACCGTGTTCGTGTTCCTCGGGGTCGAGGGCGCCAGCGTCTACTCCCGGCACGCCGAGCGCCGTTCGGACGTGGGCAGGGCGACGGTGCTGGGCTTCCTCAGCGTGTTCGCGGTCTTCGCGTCGGTGACCATCGTGTCGTACGGCATCATGCCGATGGCCGAAATCGCGGAGCTGCGCCAGCCGTCCATGGCGGGCGTCCTGGAGGAGGCCGTCGGGACCTGGGGCAGGGTGTTCATCAGCGTCGGTCTGATCGTGTCGGTGCTGGGCGCCTATCTGGCGTGGACGCTGATGGCGGCGGAGGTACTCTTCGTCGCGGCCAAGGACGACGACATGCCGCGCTTCCTGCGCCGCGCCAACGCGGTCGACGTGCCCGTGCCGGCGCTGCTGATGACGTCGCTGCTCACCCAGGTGGTGCTGATCGCCACCAGTTTCTCGGACGACGCGTTCAACTTCGCGCTCAACCTGACCAGCGCACTGTCCCTGATCCCGTATCTGCTGGCGGCCGCCTTCGCGGTGCGGATCGGCGTCCGCGACGACCCGCGCACGGAGGGCGGGCGGAGCTCCCGGCGGGAGCTGGCCGTCGGTGTCGTCGCCACGCTGTACACCGCGTTCCTGCTGTACGCGGCCGGGCTGAAGTTCGTCCTGGTCTCCTTCATCCTCTACGCCCCGGCCACCGCGCTGTTCGTGATGGCCCGCCGCGAGCAGGGCAGACGGCTGTTCTCCCCGGCGGAGCTCGTCGTCCTGGCCGTCTCCGTGGCCGGTGCGGTCCTGGGCCTCGTGGCGCTGGCGGCCGGATGGATCAGCCTGTGAGCCGCGTCCCCTCTCCCCCACATCCCGCACCGTTCAGGGAGGCCCTGTGACCAGCAACGACAGCGCCCCGATGCCCGCCCTCGGCGTCCACTCCGAGGTGGGCAGGCTGCGCAAGGTCCTGGTGTGCTCCCCCGGCCTCGCGCACCGGCGGCTCACCCCGACCAACTCCGACGACCTGCTCTTCGACGACGTGATGTGGGTGGAGAACGCCCAGCGCGACCACGCCGCGTTCGTCGGCGAGCTGCGCCGGCGCGGGGTCGAGGTGGTGGAGCTGCACGACCTGCTCGCGCAGATCATGGCGATCCCCCAGGCGAAGGCATGGCTGCTGGACCGCAAGATCACCGCCAATCAGGTCGGCGTCGGCCTCATCGACGCCACCCGCGCCTACCTGGAGACCCTCTCGCCCAGGGAACTGGCCGAGTACCTGGTCGGCGGACTCGCGGTCGGTGATCTGCCCGAGGACTTCCGCTCCCCGTACCTGGCCCTGGCCCGCGAGTCCACCGGCGCCCGCGAGTACCTGATGCCGCCGCTGCCCAACACCCTCTACACCCGCGACACCACCTGCTGGCTGTACGGCGGAGTGACCCTCAACCCGCTGTACTGGCCGGCGCGGCACGACGAGACGCTGCTGATGAAGGCGGTCTACCTCTTCCACCCCGACTTCAGGGACAGCGAGGTGTGGTGGGGCGACCCCGAACTGGACTGGGGGCAGGCCACCTTCGAGGGCGGCGACATCATGCCGGTGGGCAACGGCGTGGTCCTCATGGGCATGAGCGAGCGCACCTCGCGGCAGGCCATCACCCAGGTCGCCGCGTCGCTGTTCCGCAGTGGTGCCGCCGAGCACGTCGTCGTGGCCGGGATGCCGAAGCTGCGGTCCGCCATGCACCTGGACACGGTGTTCACCTTCGCCGACCGCGACGTGGTGACCCTCTACCCGCGCATCATGGACGCGGTCCACACCTTCTCGCTGCGCCCCGGGGACCGGGCCCCCGGCTTCGACGTCGTCGACGAGGGCACGACGCCGTTCACCGACGTGGTCGCCAAGGCGCTCGGGCTGTCCTCGCTGCGGGTGGTGGAGACGGGCGGCGACGCCTACGCCTCCGAACGCCAGCAGTGGGACAGCGGCAACAACGCGGTCGCGATCGAACCGGGCGTGGTGTTCACCTACGACCGCAACACGCTCACCAACGCCCTGCTGCGCGAGGCCCGTATCGAGGTCGTCACCATCGTGGGCGCGGAGCTGGGCCGGGGCCGCGGCGGCGGGCACTGCATGACCTGCCCGCTGGTGCGGGACCCGGTCGACTTCTGACCGCCCCGGGGCCCCGCGGCCGTCCGTCACCGGCAGAACCCGTACGCCTGCTCCAGCCACCGGTGCAGTGCCGTGTGGACGCTGCCGGGGAGCTCGCTGAGCCGCTCGATGGCGGCCCGGTCCCCGGCGGAGGGCGCGATGCCGGCCGTGGTCAGCAGGGCCAGCAGGTCCAGGCGCCGCAGGTCGACGGGGTCGACGCGGCACGGCACGCGTTCGGCGGGGTGGGGCGGCTGGAGCAGGAAGTCGCCGTCGGTGTCGCCGGAGCGCGCCGGGTCGGCGGCGGTCGGGGCAGTCATGGTGTGCATACCGCGGTCCTCCACTTGGTGGGTCGCCTTGGTCGGCGTTCTCGACGGCAAGGGACACCGGCGCGGCGGCGGTGGTTGCGGACCGTCCGCCGGACCACACGGTGGATGCAATCGGCGCCTTATCGCACGAACCGGCCGGGCACGGGCGTCAGCCGGTAGGCGTCCCGGTGGCCGACGACCCGGCCCGCGGTGGGCGGTGGGAAGTGGGTGCCCAGCACCAGGGTGCCGGTGCCGGCCAGTGAGGCGAGCAGGGAGCGCCTGGTCGACTCGGCGAGGGCGGGGTCGATGTCCACGCAGCTGCCCAGCGCGGGGTGGGCGAGTTGCACGGGGTGGTGGACGCAGTCCCCGGTGACGAGCGCGCCGGCGCCGGGTCCGCCCACCCGCACGGCGACGTGGCCCGGGGTGTGGCCCGGGGTCGGCAGGATGCGCAGGCCGGGCGCGAGGCCGGTGCCCTCGGCGGGTACGTCCACGACGTCGAGCAGCCCGGCGTCCTCGACCGGGCGCACGGAGTCCCGGAACATCTGGCGCCGGGGCTCGTCCATCGGGTACGCGGCCCAGAAGTCGCGCTCGGCCCGGGAGACCACGTAGCGGGCGTTGGGGAAGGTGGGGACCCAGCCGTCGTCGGTCCGCCGCGTGTTCCAGCCGACGTGGTCGGTGTGCAGGTGGGTCAGGATCACCAGGTCGACGGTGTCCGGGGGGAAGCCCGCCTCCGTGAGCCGCTCCAGGTAGTCGGTGCGCAGGTCGTGCCAGGCCGGGTTCGCGCGCGTCTTGCCGTTGCCGATGCCGGTGTCGACGAGGACGCGCAGCCCGCCGGTGGTCAGGGCGAAGGTGTGGCTGCCGAGGCGCAGGACGCCGTCGTCGTCGGCGAAGTCGGGGCGCAGCCACTCCTCGCGGGTCACCAGGTCCGGGGTGGCGCCGGGCAGCAGCCAGGGTCCGGTGGCGGGCGGCAGGAGGGTCTCGTCGACGCGGTGGACGGTGGTGTCGCCCACGGTCCAGGAAGGGGTGTGCATGGCGGTGCCGTCTTTCGTCGGGCTCACTAAAAGCTATTGGTTTGCGTTTGGCCACCGTAGAACCTATGGTCGCCTAACGCAAACAGTTCGCTTTAAGTGGTTTCAGAACAGAGGAGAGTGCCTGTGCCCATCCCCGAAGAGGACCGCCAGGCCGTGGTGACGGCCACCGCGCGGCACATTCACGACGTCGTCTCGGTACTGCGGGAGCTGGACTTCGGCGACACCCCGCCGGCCGCGGCCTTCCACGCCGCCGACGCGTCGGACACCGGGCGCGAGGAGGTACGTCGTGCGGCCGTATGAGTTGTCCCTGGCCGACGCCGCGGACGCGATCCGCACCCGGCGGCTCTCGCCGGTCGAACTGGTGGACTCGGTACTGGAGCGCGCGACGGAGGTGCAGCCGGGGCTCGGCGCGTACGTGACGCTGACGGCGGAACGGGCCCGCCGCTCGGCACGCACGGCCGAGCGGGACGTGGCCGAGGGCGGGGTGCGGGGCCCACTGCACGGCGTGCCGATGGGACTCAAGGATCTGATCGATGTCGCCGGGACCGCGACCACCGCGAGCTCGCGGGTTCGCGCCGGGCATCGCGCGCGGGCCGACAGCACGGTCGCCGCGCGGCTGGCGGCGGCCGGCGCGGTGCTGGCCGGCAAGACCCACACCCACGAGTTCGCCTACGGCCTGACCACTCCGCAGACGCGCAACGCCCGGGACCGCGGCCGGATCGCGGGCGGCTCCAGCGGCGGCTCCGCCGTCGCCGTGGCGGCGGGCGCGGCCACCTTCGCCCTCGGCACCGACACCGGGGGCTCGATCCGCGTGCCCGCCGCCCTGAACGGCGTCGTCGGCCTCAAACCGACCTACGGACTCGTCCCCCGCCACGGAGTGACGTCGCTGTCGTGGTCGCTGGACCACGTGGGGCCGATCACCCGCACCGTCGAGGACGCGGCCCTGGTCCTGGCCGCGGTGGCGGGCCACGATCCGCGCGATCCCGCCTCGACGCCCGCCCCGGCGGCGGACCACCGGCCGACCGCGTGGACGGAGGACCTGACCGGCCTGCGCGTCGGCGTGCCCCGCACCTACTACTTCGACCACGTCGACCCGGAGGTCGAGACCGCCGTCCGGGGCGCCGTCGCGCGGCTGGCGGAGCTCGGCGCGCGCCTCGTCGACGTGGAGATTCCCATGGCGCGCTACGTGCAGGCGGTCCAGTGGGGCCTGATGGTGCCCGAGGCCACCGCCTACCACGAGCGGACCCTGCGCACCGCCGCCGACCTGTACGACGACGACGTACGCGTGCTGCTGGAGGCCGGCGAGCTGATGTCCGCCGGGGACCACCTGCGGGCCCAGCGCGCGCGGACACTGATGCGGCGGGAGTGGGCGCGCCTGCTCCGGCAGGTCGACGTGGTCGTCGCGCCGACCGTGCCGGTCACCGCGGTACCGGCCGGGCAGTCCTCCGTCACCTGGTCCGACGGCACGGTGGAGAGCGTCTCGGACGCCTACGTCCGCCTCTCCGCGCCGGCCAACATCACCGGCGTCCCGGCGCTGACCGTGCCGGTGGGCGCCGACCGGGCGGGCATGCCCGTCGGCATGCAGGTGCTCGGGCGCCCGTTCGACGAGGCCACCGTGGTGCGCGTGGGCCACGCCTACGAACGGAGCGCCACTTGACGCAATCGCTTTGCTTTAAGCTGTCGGTATGAGTCCCAGACCGATGGCCCGCCCCGGCGGGCGCAGCGCCCGGGTCCAGGAATCGGTGCACACCGCCGTACGCGAGCTCACCGCCGAGGTGGGGCGCGACGCGCTGACGGTGCCGCTGGTCGCGTCCCGCGCCGGGGTCACCCCGTCGACGGTGTACCGCCGCTGGGGGGACCTCCAGGAACTGCTGTCGGACGTGGCCGTCGAACGGCTGCGCCCCGACGACGGCCCCGAGGACCACGGCGGCCTGCGCGCCGACCTGACGGCCTGGGCCGAGCAGTTCCTCGACGAGATGGCCTCTCCCCCGGGCCGCGCCTACATCCGCGACGCCCTGCTGGGCGATCCGGACGGCGGCAACGCGGGCCGGTGCTCGGCCTACGCCGCCGAGCAGATCGACGTCGTCCTCGCCCGCGCGGCCGGCCGCGGGGAGGCGGTGCCCGACACGGAGGCGGTCATGGACGGCGTCGTCGCGCCCGTCATGTACCGCATCCTGTTCCGTCCCGGCGGCCTCGACGCCGGGTACGCGCGCCGCCTGGTGGACGGGCTGCTGGACACCCCGGGGTAGCCCCGGGCACTGCTCCGTACGAGTGGTGCGTTCGTGGAGTCAGTCGTACGGTCAGGTACGGGGAACGGAGCGGAGACAAGCGACCCCGAGACGGCCGGGAGCAGACATGGGCAGAAACCCGATGAGGGCAGCGATCACCCTCTGTGCCGCCGCCGCGCTCGCCGTGCCCATGGGCACGGCCTTCGCGGCACCGTCGGCGCAGCACACGACCACGGCCCAGGCGGAGCACGGCCGGTACACGCAGGACCCGGTGCTGGTCGACTGCGCCTTCCAGCCCCAGGTACGGCCGGAAACGTTCATCCTCGCCTGCGGGGACGGCAACAGCCGGCTGGTCTCCATGCACTGGATGCGCTGGGACGGGAACGCCGCGGTGGGCCGGGGCACCAACGTCGTCAACGACTGCGACCCCTACTGCGCCGCGGGCACCTTCCGCCCGTACCCCGTGATCGTCCGGCTCGACCAGCCGCAGGCGTCGCAGACGGACCCGGGCGAGCGGCACTACACCCGGATGACCCTCACCTACACCGACGGCAGGCCGGACGGCTACCCGCGCACGGTCACCTACCCCCTGTCGGGCTGACGGGCCCCGCTGTCCCGGCGGTCACTCCGGAGCGCCAGCCGGCAGGTGTCGCCGGGCGCGAGCCGCACCTCGCGGTCCGGCAGCCGGATGTCGATGGGCAGCGGGCCCAAGGCAGGCACGGCGATCTCCAGCCGGCCGTGCTCCAGCCGGAACCGCACGCCCCAGTGGCCCTGGTAGCGGACGGAGAACCCGTACGACGACAACTCCGGCAGCGGCACCGGGTCCAGCCACAGGGCGCCGGAGCGGGTCTCCAGTCCGGTCAGGCCCCGCTGCACCAGGTCGAGGGTGCCCGCCATGGCACCGAGGTGGATGCCCTCGCCGGTGGTGCCGCCCTGGAGGTCGGCGACGTCGCCCTTGAGCGCCTCCTGGCAGTAGGTCCAGGCCTCGGCGCGGCGGGCCCGGGCGAGGATCCAGCCGTGCACCAGGCCGCTGAGGGTGGAGCCGTGGCTGGTGCGGGCCAGGTAGTAGTCGACGGTGCGCTGCCAGGTCTCCTCGTCCAGGCGGTACCCCAGCCGGTCGAAGAGCGAGCGCAGTTCGGCCGGGGAGAACAGGTAGCCCAGCATCAGCACGTCGGCCTGCTTTGACGCCTGGTAGTTGTTCGGGCTGTCGCCCTCGGCCTCCAGGACGCGGTCCAGGCGCCGGATGTCGCCGTACCGCTCCCGGTAGCCCGCCCAGTCGAGTTCGGCGAGGTCGCCGTACCCCTCGAACTGGCTGACGACACCCTGGTGGAAGGGGACGTGGAGGGTGCGGGAGACGCTCTCCCACTGTTCGAGTTCGGCGTCGTCCAGGGCGGTGCGCTCGACGAGTTCGCGGCGGCGGGGCTCGGGCAGGTCGCGCAGGACCTCCAGGGTGCGGGCCAGGACCCAGGCCGCGGTGACGTTGGTGTACGCGTTGTCGTCGAGGCCCGGTCGTTCGGCCCCCGGGTACGCCTCGTGGTACTCGTCGGGGCCGACGACGCCCCGGATGCGGTGCCGGCCCAGCTGGACGTCCCAGGTGGCGGAGTCCGCCCAGAAGCGGGCGATCTGCAGCAGCATCTCGGCGCCCTTGGTGTGCAGGAACTCGGCGTCGCCGCTCGCCTCGCAGTACTGCCACACGTTGTACGCGATCGCCGATCCCACGTGGTGCTGCAGGTGCGAGTGGTCCGGCAGCCAGCGGCCCGAGTGCGGGTTGAGGTGGAGCTGCTGGGTTTCCTCGCGCCCGTCGCTGCCGCTCTGCCACGGGTACAGCGCGCCGCGCCGGCCGGTGGCGCGGGCCGCGGCGCGGGCCCGTTCCAGCCGGCGGTGCCGGTAGTGCAGCAGGGCCCGGGACACCTCCGGGAAGTGCAGGTTGAGGTAGGGCAGGACGAACAGTTCGTCCCAGAAGACGTGGCCTCGGTAGGCCTCCCCGTGCAGCCCGCGCGCCGGTACGCCGACGTCCAGGTCGGCGGTGTGCGGGGAGAGGGTCTGCAGTACGTGGAAGAGGTGCAGGCGCAGGATGCTGCCCGCCTCGCCGGGCACGTCGAGTTCGGCCCGGCGCCACAGCTGGCCCCAGGCCGTGCGGTGGGTCCGCAGCAGGTCGTCGAAGCCGGGGGCGTCGGTCACCCGGTCGACGGCGGCCTGCAGGGGGTCGCTGATCGCCGGGTCGCGCGAGGTGTGCAGGGCGACGACCTTGTCGACGGTGACGGTACGGCCCGGCCGGACGCGCGCGGTCGCGCGCTGGGTGACCCTCAGGTGCTCGCGGGCCGGCGTGACGGGCACGCCGGCCGTCGTGCGGGCCGCGAGACCGATCCGGATGTCCGAGGTGCGGGTGCGGCAGCGCAGCCAGACCGTGGCGTCGTCGGTGACGCCGGTGTGCACGTGGGTCAGGTGACGGCCGTCGAGCTTCCGGTAGCGCGGTACACCGGAGTTGGTGACGCCGCCGTCGAGGGCCGCCTCCACCTCCAGGTCCACCTCGCCGGCGTCCACCGTGAACTCCGTGCGCAGCGCGGCGAGGTGCGGGTCGGCCATGTGCGCCAGGCGCAGCTGACGCACGGTCAGCACGCGTCCTTCGCCGATCCCGAAGTGGGTGCGGCGCTCCAGCACGCCCGAGTCCAGGTGCACGGTCTGCCGGTGGTCGAGCACCTCGGCGGTGTCCGGCGTGATCCACTCCCCTCCGGCGGTCCGGAAGCGCAGCGGCAGCCAGTTCGGGAGGTTGACCATGTCCTCGTTCTCGACGTCGCGTCCCGCGACGGTGGAGGTGAGCCGGTTGTAGCAGCCGGCCACGTAGGTGCCCGGGTAGTGCACGTCGTCCGCGGCGCACTCGGGCAGCGCGCCGCGGGTGGCGAGGTAGCCGTTGCCGAGCGTGCACAGCGACTCGCGCAGCCGCTCCTCGGCCGGGTCGTAGTGGTCGTAGTCCCAGGTCGAGGGGGTCGCGGTCACCGTGTGCCCGCCCAGGTCCAGTCGGCGACCTCGGGCAGGTCCACTCCGTGTTCGCGGATCCAGTCGTGGTGGCGCAGCCTGGCGTCCTCCATCCGCTGCCGCACGGCCGCCGCCCGCACGGCGAGGCCGGGGACGCGGTCGATGACGTCCATGACGAGGCGGTAGCGGTCCAGGTCGTTGCCGACCACCATGTCGAAGGGCGTGGTGGTGGTGCCGATCTCCTTGTAGCCGCGCACGTGCAGGTGGGCGTGGCCGGTGCGCCGGTAGGCGAGGCGGTGGATCAGCCAGGGATAGCCGTGGTACGCGAAGATGACCGGCTTGTCGGCGGTGAACAGTCCGTCGTACTCGAAGTCGCTCATGCCGTGCGGATGTTCGCCGCTGGGCAGCAGCCGGGCGATGTCCACCACGTTGACGACGCGTACGGCGAGGTCCGGCAGGTGACGGCGGACGAGCTGGGCGGCGGCGAGCACCTCCTGGGTGGGGACGTCGCCCGCGCAGGCGAGCACCA
Organism: Streptomyces sp. AC602_WCS936; assembly: GCF_019049125.1. NCBI lineage: Bacteria > Bacillati > Actinomycetota > Actinomycetes > Kitasatosporales > Streptomycetaceae > Streptomyces > Streptomyces sp. AC602_WCS936. The sequence goes on from NZ_JAGMUF010000066.1 coordinate 370,058, forward strand.
CGTCGGGTTCGCGGCTGCCGTCCTCGGTGCCGGCCCAGTCCCAGATGCCGGCGCCGCGCGCGCAGTGCACCCGGGCCTCCTCGATGGAGAGCCAGTCGAAGCAGGGCTGCTTGCCGGCGACGATCACGTTGACGTAGTCGCGGCTGCGCAGGGCGTGGTCGGCGACGGAGAGCAGGGTGTTGGCGTCCGGCGGGAGGTAGACCCGTACGGCTTCGGGGCTCTTGTTGAGGATGTGGTCGACGAAGCCGGGGTCCTGATGGGAGAAGCCGTTGTGGTCCTGGCGCCACACGTGGGAGGTCAGCAGGTAGTTGAGGGAGGCGATGGGGGCGCGCCAGGGCAGGCGGCGGGTCACGCGCAGCCATTTGACGTGTTGGTTGACCATCGAGTCGACGATGTGGACGAACGCCTCGTAGCAGGAGAAGAGTCCGTGCCGGCCGGTGAGGAGGTAGCCCTCCAGCCAGCCCTGGCAGGTGTGTTCGGACAGGATCTCCATGACCCGGCCGTGCCGGTCGAGGTCCTCGTCGACGGGCAGGGTGCGTTCCTGCCAGGCCTTGCCGCTGGCGTCGTAGACGGCCTGGAGTCGGTTGGAGGCGGTCTCGTCGGGGCCGACGAGGCGGAAGTCGCGCCGCTGGGCGGTGGCGGCCATGACGTCGCGGAGCAGGTCGCCGAGGACCCGGGTGGGTTCGTGCGTGCTCGCGCCGGGCTTGTCGACGGGGACGGCGTACTTCTCCAGCGGGGGCATGGGCAGCTCGCGCAGGAGGAGACCGCCGTTGGCGAAGGGGGTGGCGCCGAGGCGGCGCGGACCCTCGGGGACGGCGGCGAGGACGGCGGGGCGGGGCGCTCCGGTGTCGTCGAACAGTTCCTCGGGCCGGTAGGAGCGCAGCCACTGCTCCAGTTGCCGCAGGTGTTCTGGGTTGGTGCGCACGGCGGACAGGGGGACCTGGTGGGCGCGCCAGGTGTTCTCCACGGGCAGGCCGTCGACCTCGGCCGGGCCGGTCCAGCCCTTCGGGGTGCGCAGGACGATCATGGGCCAGCGGGGGCGGTCCGTGGCGCCGTCCTCGCGGGCGGCGCGCTGGACGGCGGCAATGCGGTCGAGGGCGGTGTCCATGGCGTGGGCCATGGCGCGGTGGACGGCGGCCGGGTCGTCGCCGGTGACGTGGATCGGGTCGTGGCCGTAGCCGCGCAGGAGGTCGTCGAGCTCGGCCTCGGGGAGGCGGGCGAGGACCGTCGGGTTGGCGATCTTGTAGCCGTTGAGGTGCAGGATCGGCAGGACCGCGCCGTCGCCCGCCGGGTCGAGGAACTTGTTGGAGTGCCAGGACGTCGCCAGCGGGCCCGTCTCCGCCTCGCCGTCGCCGATCACACAGGCGACCACCAGTCCGGGGTGGTCGAAGGCGGCGCCGTAGGCGTGCGAGAGCGCGTAGCCCAGCTCGCCGCCCTCGTGGATGGAGCCCGGCGTCTCGGGCGCGACGTGGCTCGGTACGCCGCCGGGGAAGGAGAACTGCTTGAAGAGGCGGGCCATTCCGGTCGCGTCCCGGGTGATGTCCGGATACGTCTCGGTGTAGGAGCCCTCCAGCCACGCGTTGGCCAGGACGGCGGGCCCTCCGTGCCCGGGGCCCCAGACGCACAGGGCGTCGAGGTCGCGGGCCTTGATCACCCGGTTGAGGTGGGTGTGGACCAGGTTGAGGCCGGGTGAGGTGCCCCAGTGGCCGAGCAGGCGCGGCTTGACGTGCTCGGGGCGCAGCGGCTCGGTGAGCAAGGGGTTGGCCATGAGGTAGATCTGGCCGACGGAGAGGTAGTTCGCGGCGCGCCAGTGGGCGTCCAGTCCGGCGAGCTCCTCGTCCGTGAGCCCAAAGGGCGCCTGCTGCGTGTCGGCGGACATCGGGAGTCCTTTCCGTGTCGGGACAGCGGTCGGGCCGCGCGGGCACGGGGTGCCCGTGCACATCCCAACCCTGCGCGAGCCGGTCGGGTACCCGACAGGACCGTTCGGGTCACGCCGGTGTCCGGACCGGGACGGGCACGGAATGGCACGGCCGCCACCGGCGCCGACCCCGGTGCCGACCGTGCTGAAGCACCGAGTACCCCAACTTTCGGGGGACACGCAGGAGTTGCACGAGGCCCGTACCGCCCCTGTACGGGTCCTGCACCGACCTCACCCGCTTCGATACCCCCCTGGGTATATCTGTTACGGTGGGAACCGGATACCCCGGGGGGTAATCGGAAGGAGAGTGCCGTGTTCTTTGTCGACGTCCTGGAGACCGAGGGGCTGGGCAACCGCAGCCACCTGGCGGGCGGTGCCCGCTCGGCCGTGGTCGTGGACCCGCCGCGGGACATCGACCGGGTCATCGCCGAGGCCGCGCGGCGCGGGGTGCGGATCACCGCCGTCGCCGAGACGCACGTCCACAACGACTACGTAACCGGTGGCCTGGAGCTGGCCCGCCTCACCGGCGCCCGCTACCTGGTGCCGGCCGGGGCCGAGGTGGCGTACGCGCGCGTGGCGGTGGCCGACGGGGACGTGGAGCCGGTCGACGAGGGCCTGGAGCTGCGCGCGGTGGCCACGCCCGGTCACACCCCGCACCACACCTCGTACGTCCTTCAGGAGTCGGGCCGGGCGGTGGCCGCCTTCACCGGCGGCTCCCTGCTGATCGGCAGCGTGGGCCGGCCCGACCTGGTGGAGCCGCGGCTGACCGAGGAGCTGGCCCGCGCCCAGCACGCCTCCGCCCACCGCCTCGCCGACCAGCTGGACGACGAGGTGGCCGTGCTGCCGACGCACGGATTCGGCAGCTTCTGCTCCTCCGCCCCGGCGGGCGGCGAGCACAGCACCATAGGTGCCGAGAAGGCGGCCAATCCGGCGCTCGTGCAGGACGTGGAGGTCTTCGTCGCCCAACTGCTGGCCGGCCTGGACGACGTGCCCGCCTATTACGCCCACATGGGTCCGGTCAACACGGACGGCCCCGCCCCCGTGGACCTGACCGAGCCCCGCCGCGCCGACGCCGACGAGATCGCCCGGCGGCTGGCCGCCGGTGAGTGGGTCGTGGACCTGCGCGGCCGGGTGGCCTTCGCCGCGGGGCACGTGGCCGGGGCGTTCAACTTCGAGGTCGACGGACAGCTCGCGACGTATCTGGCGTGGATGATCCCGTGGGGCAAGCCGGTGACGCTGCTCGCGGGGAGCGCCGCGGACGTCGCCCGCGCCCAGCGGGAGCTGGCCCGGGTGGGCATCGACCGGCCGGCCGCGGCGGCGGTCGGCTCCCCGGCCGACTGGGTCCCGGACGGCGCCCGGCCGGCCTCGTTCCGGCGGGCCACGTTCGCCGAGCTGGCCACGGCGCGCCACGAGGGCGCGGACGTGGTGGTCCTCGACGTACGCCGGGACAGCGAGCGTGCGAACGGCTGGGTCGAGGGCAGCGTGCACGTCCCCGTCCACGAGGTGCACCGCCGGCTGGACGAGGTGCCGCCGGGCACGGTGTGGGTGCACTGCGCGGGCGGTATGCGCGCGGCCGTCGCCGCGTCCGTGCTGGACGCCGCCGGCCGTGAGGTGGTCGCCATCGACGACGGCTTCGCGGCGGCGGCGGACGCCGGTCTCCCGCTGGTCACGCCGTCGGGCGGCCGGGCCGTATGACCGCGCTCGTCCTCGCCCTCACGGCCGGTGCCGTGGCCGGCGTCGCCCTGGGCGCGCTGGGGGCGGGCGGCAGCATCCTCGCCGTCCCCGCGCTGATCTACCTGCTCGGTTTCACCCCGGCCGCGGCGACCACCGCGAGCCTGGTCGTCGTGATCGTCTCGTCGGTCACCGCACTGGTCGCCCACGCCCGGGCCGGCGCGGTGCGGTGGCGGGCCGGGCTGGTGTTCGCGGCGGCGGGTCTGCTGCCCGCCGCGGCGGCCGGCGCGCTGTCCGCGCGGGTCCCCGAGACGGTGCTGACGCTGCTGTTCGCCGCGCTGGCCGCGCTGGCCGGGGTGCACATGCTGCGCCGCCGCGCACCCCGCGAGGGCGGCCCCGCCTCGGGCGTCCGGGCGGCCGGGGCGGGGGCCGGGCTGGGCGCGGTGACCGGGTTCCTCGGCGTCGGCGGCGGTTTCCTCGCGGTCCCCGCGCTGGTGACGGTGCTGGCCGTGCCGATGGGCGCCGCGGTGGGCACAAGTCTCCTGGTCGTGACGGCCAACGCGCTGGTGGCCCTCGCGGCCCGGGCGTACACCGCCGTCCACCTGGACCTCACGCTGCTCCTGCCGTTCCTGGCCACCGCCGTCCTCGGCGCGTGGGACGGCAGGCGGCTGGCGGCCAAGGTGTCCGCTGGGACGCTGCGGCGCGTGTTCGGCGCCGTGCTGCTCGCCGTCGCCGTGGCGATGGGCGCCACGGCGGCGCTGTGACCGGCCGCCGAGCCGCGCCGGTCAGGCCAGGGAGAGGAAGAGCTTCTCCAGGCGGGCCCGCATCTGGGCCGAGTCACGCACCTCGGGGTCGTCACTGGTCATGCACTGCTGGAGCCCCGTCGCGATGATCGAGAAACCGGCCCGGTCCAGGGCCCGGGAGACGGCGGCGAGCTGGGTGACCACGTCCTCGCAGTCGCGCCCCTCCTCGATCATCCGGATGACTCCCGCCAGCTGCCCCTGGGCGCGCCGCAGCCGGTTGAGCGCCGACTTCAGCTCGTCGGCCGACATGTCGAGTTCCACGCTTCCTCCTCCACCGGGCCCCACATACCCCCACGGGTATCCTACCCCGGGGCCGCACACAACGAGAAAGGTCCTTCCATGACCACCCGCACCGCACCGGCCGCCACGCTGACCCCGCAGGAGGCAGTGGACCGCCTGGGCGAGTTCACCGTCGTCGACGTCCGCTCCCCCGGCGAGTACGCCGGCGGCCACCTGCCCGGCGCGCACAACGTCCCGCTCGACCGGCTGGACGAGGCCGTCGCCGCGCTCGGGGCGGCCGCCGCGAGCGGACCGCTGCTGCTCGTGTGCGCCTCCGGGAACCGGTCCGCGCAGGGCTGCGCCCGGCTGACGGCGCGGGGCGTCGAGGCGACCACCCTCGAAGGCGGCACGAGCGCCTGGGCCGCGGCGGGCCACCCGGTCGAGCGCCAGGCCGGCTCGCGCACGCCGTGGGCGATGGACCGGCAGGTCCGCTTCGCCGCCGGCTCGCTGGTCGCCCTGGGCTTCCTGGCGGGCCGCGCCTGGCGTCCCGCGCACTGGATGTCCGGCGCCGTCGGCGCGGGCCTGGTGTTCTCCGGGGTGACCGGCACCTGCGGGATGGCGGCGGTGCTGGCCCGGCTGCCGCACAACCGGGCCGCCGGGAGCGCCGTCCCGTTCGAGGAGACGCTGGCGCGCCTGACCGGCTGAGCCGGGCCACGTCACGGCGGCGGGCGCCACCCTTCAAAGGGTCGGTGCCCGCCAATTTTGCATGACGTGCATCTTTGCATACCATGCAACTTATGACGGAGAAGGGTGCCGCGGGGGGCGGTCTGCGGGAGCGGAAGAAGCGGGCCACGCGTGCCGCTCTCGCCGAGGCCGCGGTACGGCTCGCCGCCGAGCACGGGGCGGAGAAGGTCACCGTGGAGGCGATCAGCGCCGCGGCCGGGGTCTCGGTACGCACCTTCTTCAACTACTTCGACACGCGCGACGACGCCTTCGTCGTCATCGACGCCGACTCGGGCGCCCGCATGCGGCGCGCCGTGGTCGAGGCACCGCCCGGCCTCCCCCCGCTGGAAGTGCTGCGCGCGGCCATGGCGGCGGAGCTCGCCGAGGCGGAGCAGCAGCACGAACTGTGGCGGCTGCACGCCGAGGTGCTGCACGCCTCACCGCACCTCCTGGCGAGGGGCGTCGGCGCGCACATGGCGGCCGAGGCGGAGCTGGCCGAAGCCATCGCCGAACGCCTCGGCGACGCCGGCGGCGGCCTCTATCCGCGGCTGCTGGCCGCGGTGGCCGGCACCGCGGTGCGGACCAGCATGGACCACTGGTCGGCCCACCAGGACGAAGCCGCCTTCCTCGACGTCTTCCACGAGGTGTTCTCCCTCCTGGCCGCCGGTCTTCCGGCCCCTCCCGCGTAACCGCCTCCGCACCACTTCCGCCGCCGCCGCGCCGGACGCCGGCGCGACTCGTCAGACCACCACCGAAAGAGATGCCGTGACCGCAGCTCAGGCGCCCGCCGACGCGCCTCCCACCGCCATGAACCAACGGCAGATACTCCAGGCCATGTCCGGCCTGATGGCCGGCATGTTCGTCGCCATCCTCGCGGGCACCGTCGTGTCCAACGCGCTGCCGACGATCATCGCCGACCTGGGTGCCAGCCAGTCCTCCTACACCTGGGTCGTCACCGCCGAACTCCTGGCGATGACCGCGACCGTGCCCCTGTGGGGCAAGCTGTCCGACCTCTTCAACAAGAAGCTGCTGCTCCAGCTGTCGCTGCTGATGTTCGTGATCGGCTCGCTGCTCGCGGGCTTCTCGCACGACACGACGCTGCTGATCTTCAGCCGGGTCGTGCAGGGCATCGGCGCGGGTGGTCTGACCGCGCTCGCGCAGGTCGTCATGGCCGCCGTCATCCCGCCCCGGGAACTGGGCAAGTACTCGGGCATCTTCGGTGCCGTCTTCGCCGTCGGCACCGTGGCCGGGCCGCTGATCGGCGGTGTGCTGGTGGACACCGACTGGCTGGGCTGGCGCTGGTGCTTCTTCATCGGCGTGCCGTTCGCGCTGCTGGCCATCTTCCTGCTCCAGCGCACGCTGAAGCTGCCCACCGTCAAGCGCCAGGTGAAGATCGACTGGCTCGGCGCCTTCCTGATCGTCGCCGGTGTCTGCGCGCTGCTCATCTGGGTCTCCCTGGCGGGCAACCAGTTCGACTGGGCGTCCTGGCAGACCGCCGCGCTCGTCGTCGGCGGCGTGGTCCTGCTGGGCCTGGCCGTCCTCGTCGAGGCCCGCACCGACGAGCCGGTGATCCCGCTCGACATCTTCAGGAACCGCACGGTCACCCTGACCACGGTCGCCAGCCTCCTGGTCGGCGTCGCGATGTTCGGCGGAACCGTCTTCCTCTCCCAGTACTTCCAGGTCTCCCTGGGCAAGTCGCCGACCGTCGCCGGTCTGATGAGCCTGCCGATGATCCTGGGTCTGCTGGTGTCCTCCACCGTCGCCGGACAGCTCATCAGCCGGACCGGCAAGTGGAAGGGCTACCTGGTGGCGGGCGCGGTCATCATGACCGCCGGCCTGGCGCTGCTCTCGCTGATCGACGCCGAGACCCACTTCGGGCTGCTCAGCCTCTACATGGCCGTCCTCGGTATCGGCGTCGGCATGCTGATGCAGAACCTGGTGCTCGCGGCGCAGAACGACGTCCCCGCGGCCGAACTGGGCGCCGCGACCTCCGTGCTGTCCTTCTTCCGCAGCATGGGCGGCACGATCGGCACCAGCGTGCTCGGCGCGATCCTCGCCAACCGGGTCGCGACCGAGATGACCAAGGGCCTGGAGAAGGCGGGCGCCACCGGCGCCGCCGAGGGCGGCTCGGGCGGCGGTCACGGGGCCGTCCCGGACATGAGCGCGCTGCCCGCCCCGATGCGGGAGATCGTGCAGCACGCCTACGGCGTCGCCACCGCCGACCTGTTCCTCGTCGCCACCCCGTTCGCGCTGCTGGCGCTGGTCGCCGTGGTCTTCATCAAGGAGAAGCCGCTGAAGACCACCAGCGGCATGGAGCGCCTCGCCGAGGAGGCCGGCGAGTCCGCCGCCGCCCCGGCCGACAAGGGCCCCGCGGCGCCCGTCGCCTGAGGCGCCCGGCACACATGACAGCGGGGCCGCCCGTCCGATCCGGACGGGCGGCCCCGCTGTCATGTACGGCGGCGGGCCGGAGCGCCCTCGGTCAGATGCCGAAGGGAGCCGCGTAGCGGACGGTGCCGGCCGGCAGCGGGTGGGCGGCGTCCAGGGTGAGGGCCATGAGGGCCTCGTCGGGGACGTCGATGGTCAGGCCGATGCCGTGGGCGGAGGCTCGGCCGAAGCCGAACCGGGGGTAGTACTCCGGGTGTCCGAGCACGACGACGTGGTGCTCGCCGAGGCGTCCGGCCGCGGCGAGTGCCGCACGGACAGCCGCGGCGCCGGCGCCGGTGCGCTGGTGGCCGGGGAGCACGGCGACGGGTGCCAGGCAGAGCGCCGGGCTGTCCCCGATGTGGCACCGGGTCAGCAGCGCGTGGCCCACGGGGCGGTCGTCGTCGTCCACCGCGACGAGGGACAGGCCGTCGATCCAGGCCCCCGGGTCGGCGCGCAGCGCGTCGACGAGGGCGGCCTCTTCCGGCGTGGGGAAGGCGGCACGGACGATGTCACGGACGGCGGGGATGTCGGCGCCGGTCTCGGCGCGGGTGTTCCAGGTGTGCGACATGACTGGGTGAGGATCCGTTCCTGGTTGCGTTCGGCTGGCTCAGGACGTGGCCCGGGTCGCGAGGGAGACCCGGGCGCCGCGAAGCGCGGCTTCGAGCGCGGTCATCGACCTCACCTCCCCGTCGTCCCGATTCATGGGCTCGTCGAACGCGAACGGCCGCAGTCTACCCGTGCGGCACCGGCGAGGTCACCCGCTGGGCGTGGGACTGGTGTCGTAGACGGGGATCTGCGACTGGATGTTGAAGGTGACGGACCCGGCCTTCTCGAAGTTCAGGGTGATCTTCATGAAGTCGCCGCCGCGGACCACCTTGCGCACGTCCCGCAGCAGCAGATGGCTCTTGCCCGGCTCCAGTTGCTGGAGCTGGTTCGGTGGGAGCTCCACCCCGTCCGGCAGGGGCTTGCCGTCGGCGTTCACGATGTCCACCGACTCGGCGTTGGAGCTGCTCGCGCCCACCAGCCGGTCGGCCTTGTCCCCCTCGTTCACGAGCCAGACGTACGCCGGGACGTCGTCACCGACCTGCCAGGGCTCACCCTTCGGCTCGGCCACGTGGGCGTAGCGGATCAGGACGTCGCCGACGCTCGCGTTCTGGCCGGGCGCGTGCCAGTCCTGCAGCTCGAAACTGTCGTCCCCGCCGCAGCCGGTCAGGGCCAGGGCCGCCGCGGCCACAACGGCGGCGGCTGCGGTTCGGGCGGTTCTCCCACGGGTGAGCACCATGGCACCTCCAGTACGGCGGTCGGCATCCGCACCCGGGTTGCCCGTGGCCCGGAGTGCAAACGGCTGGTCATGCGGCAGGCCGGTGCCGCCTCGCCGGACACCGTGGGAGGCTCGCGACCAATCCGCGGGCCGTGCGGCCTCGGATTACCCGGGGACACCCCCGCCCGTCGCATTCTTTTGGAGACACCCTCGTGAAAGAAGCCGTACACATCGGCAGAAATCCATCGGCCCAGCCTGATCTGCAACAGCTCATCCGTGAGGTGGCCCTGGGCGATCAGGACTCCTTCGCCGCGGTCTACGACGCGGTGGCGGGGCCGGTGCTCGGGGTCGTCCGGGCGGTGCTGCGCGACCAGGCGCAGTCGGAGGAGGTCGCGCAGGAGGTGCTGGTGGAGGTGTGGCGCACGGCGCCCCGCTACCGGCCCGAGCGCGGCACGGTGATCAACTGGATCCTGACCCTGGCCCACCGGCGGGCCGTGGACCGGGTGCGGTCGGTGGAGGCCGCCGCGGCCCGCGACCACAAGGCCGCCCTGCTCGACCGTACGCCCGAGTACGACGAGGTGACCGAGCAGGTGGAGACTCGGCTGGAGCGGGAGCAGGTACGGCGCTGTCTGCGCACCCTCACCGAGATCCAGCGCCAGTCCGTCACCCTCGCCTACTACCGCGGCCTGACCTACCGGCAGGTCGCCGAGGCGCTCGCGCTGCCGCTCGGCACGGTGAAGACGCGGCTGCGCGACGGTCTCATCCGGCTCCGTGACTGCCTGGGGGTGAGCGCGTGATGCGCACCGAGGACCTGCACAGCCTGACGGGCGCCTACGCCCTGCACGCGCTGCCCGACGACGAGCGGACCGCGTTCGAACGACATCTGGGGCACTGCGGCCCCTGCGAGCAGGAGAGTCTGGAGCTGGCCGCGGCGGCGGCCCGGCTGGGCCTGGCCACCGCCGTCACCCCCGGCCCCGTGCTCAAGGACCGGGTGCTGCAGCGCATCACCACCGTGCGACAGGTGCCGCCGGGCGGCGGGACGGTGGAGCGGGCGCGGCGCGTCGTCCCCCGGGGGCGGGGGCTGGCCCGGTGGGCGCTGGCCGCGTGCGTGGCGGCGGCGGCCGGGCTCGGCGGCACCACCGTGTGGCAGTACCAGCGGGCCGAGGACGCCGGGGAGCGTGCGGCGCAGGCGGAGCAGCGGGCCGGAACCCTGGCCGGCGTGCTGGCCGCGCCCGACGCCGAGTCCCGCACCGCGCGCCTGGCCGACGGGGCGACCGGGACGCTGATCGTCTCCGAGCGCGAGGACCGGGCCGTGTTCCTGGCCTCGGGCATGGCCGAGCCGCCGCAGGGCAAGGTGTACCAGCTCTGGTTCGACGACCACGGCACGATGCGGTCGGCGGGCCTGATGGAGCCCGGCCGCACCAGTCAGGCGGTACTGATGGAGGGCGCCGTGGACGGCGCGGCGGGTGTCGGGATCACGGTGGAGCCGGCGGGCGGGTCCGAGCAGCCGACCTCCGCACCGATCGCGCTGATGACCATGCCGGCTTGATCCCGGTGGGTCCAGCGTCATCCGCGCCCGCCCCCGGTGCCCGCCGGGTGGGCGCGGATGCAAGGCTTCGGCCATGGCTCTTTCACCCACGCCGGACAGCGTCACGACCCGCAGCGCACGTCCGGAGGACTTCGAGGCGATCGTCGCGGTGGTCGACACCTGGTGGGGACGCCCGGTGTCGGGCCTGCTCAACCGGCTCCACCTGGACCACTTCCACCGGACCAGCCTGGTCGCCGAGGGCGAGGACGGGGAGCTGGCGGGCTTCGTCGTCGGCTTCCTCTCCCCGTCCCGACCGGGTGAGGCGTACATCCACTTCACCGGAGTCGCCCCGGGGATGCGCCGGACCGGGCTCGCCCGGTCGCTGTACGAGCGGTTCTTCGCCGAGGCACGCCAGGCCGGCCGCACGGTCGTCAAGGCGGTCACCTCGCCGCACAACACGCGCTCCATCGCCTTCCACACGGCCCTGGGCTTCGAGTGCTCCGAGCCGGTGGCCGACTACGACGGCCCGGGGCAGGACCGGGTGGTGTTCTCCCGCCGGCTGTGACGGACGGCGGGACGAACGGTGGGGACGAGCGAGGCGTCCCCACCGTCCGCTCCGTTCACGGGCCGTCCGCTCCCCTCCCGGGCTCGGGGCGCGGCGGGCGCGGGAAGAAGCCGCTGGTGCGTGCGGCGTACGCGGCCCACCCGGGGCGGTCGGCCATGTGCCGTTCCAGCAGCCGCTTCCCGCTGCCGCCGATCAGCAGGTACGTCATGACCAGCGGGGAGAGGACCGACACGGCGGCGGCCGGGAGGCCGGCGTCGCAGGCGATCAGGAACAGGCCCCACCAGACGAGGAAGTCGCCGAAGTAGTTCGGGTGCCGGGTCCAGCTCCACAGCCCGCGGTCCATGATGCGGCCCCGGTTCGCCGGGTCCGCCTTGAACCGGGCCAGCTGGGCGTCGCCGACGGCCTCGAAGCCGAGCCCCACGGCCCACACGGCCGCCCCGGTCCAGGCCAGGGCCGTCATCGGACCGGAGCCGTACGAGGCGGCCTGCACGGGCAGCGACACCAGCCACACCAGGGCACCCTGGAGCAGGTAGACCACGCGCAGGGCGTAGAGATCGCGGTTGCCGGGGGCCTTGGCGAGCAGGGCGTCGTAGCGCGGGTCCTCGCCGCGGCCCCGGCCGCGCCGGGCGATGTGCGCGGCGAGGCGCAGGCCCCAGACGACGGTCAGGACGGCCACCAGGGCACGGCGCCCGGGGTCGCCTTCCCCGGCCGCCGCCGTTGCCGCCCAGGTCACGGCGGCGACCGCGGCGAACCCGACGCCCCACGCGGTGTCCACGACCCGGTGCACGCCCTTGCGCACGGCGACCGCGAAGGTGACCAGCATGACGGCGAACGCGGCGCCGGCCGCCCAGCCGAGACCCGACGCGAACGCGCCCCACGGGAAGCCGCTCACGACCGGTCCAGCCGCTCGTACCACTCCCCCGGCGTCGCCGGCATGCCGCTGACTCCCTCACGAGTGGGCCGGACGCCGAGGATCTGGTCGACGCCCATGCGCCGCTGTTCGAAGGCGAGCGCACCGCCGACCAGGTACAGCCGCCACACCCGGGCGGTCTCCTCGCCGACCAGGGCGGTGAAGTCGTCCCAGCGTTCCTCCAGGGTGCGCGCCCAGGCGGTGACCGTGCGGACGTAGTGCTCGCGCAGGGACTCGACGTGGCGTACTTCCAGGCCGGCGTCCTCCAGGAGCTGGACCGTCTCGCCGAGCGGCCGCATGTGCATGTCGGGTGCGATGTAGGCCTCGATGAAGGCCCCGCCGCCGGGCGCGTTGCGGCCACGGGACATCTGCTGCACCAGGACCCGGCCCCGCGGGCGCACCAAGCGGTGCAGGGCGGCGGCGAACGCCGGGTACTCGGCGTCGCCGACGTGCTCGCCCATCTCGACCGTGGACACGGCGTCGTAGTCCCCCCCGGTGATGTCCCGGTAGTCCTGGCAGATCACCTCCACCCGGTGCTCCAGTCCGCGCTCGCGCACCTGCCCGCGCACGTACGCCGCCTGCTCCTGGGCCAGGGTGACCGCGGTGACCTGCGCCTTGTGCCGTTCGGCCGCGTACAGGGTGAGCGAGCCCCAGCCGCAGCCGATGTCGAGAAGGCGGGCGCCGGAGGCGAGGTTCAGCTTGCGGCAGATCAGCTCCAGTTTGGCGTGCTGGGCACCGGCGGGGCTCGCGTCGGCGTCCTCGCCGGTCCACACACCGCACGAGTAGGCCATGGTCTCGTCGAGAAGCAGGCGGTAGAAGTCGTTGGAGAGGTCGTAGTGGTGGCTGATGGCGGCCCGGTCGCGGGACTTGCTGTGCAGTCCGCCGCGCAGGCGAGCCTGGGAGGCGGGGGTGGCCGGGCGGGGGCCGACGGCGCCCAGGCGCACCGCGGTGCCGACGGCGCGGGCCCGGTCGCCGAGGCCCGGGCGGGGCGGGTGCAGCCGGCGCTCGCGGGCCGCCTCCCACATCCGGCGCAGGCCGACGGCGAGGTCACCGTCGATGTCCAGTTCGCCGGTGACGTAGGCCTGGGCGAGACCGAGTTCGCCGGGCTGCCACAGCAGGCGGCGCAGGGCGCGCCGGGAACGTACGACGACCACCGGACCGTCGGCGGGGCCGGTCTCGGAGCCGTCCCAGGCGCGCAGCCCGAGCGGCAGGGGGCCGCCGAGCGCCTCCTCGACGAGCGCGGCGAGCCGGTGGGCGGCGCCGGGCCGGGTGGTGCGGGCGGTGGTCATCGGGCCGGGCCCTCCTTGGTGAGCAGGTACTGCTGGACGTCGAGGTAGCCGGCGCGGAACCCGGCCTCGGAGTAGGCGAGGTAGAAGGTCCACAGGCGGCGGAAGGTCTCGTCGAAGCCGAGGGCGTCGACCTCGGCGGCGCGCTCGGTGAAGGTCTCCCGCCACAGGCGCAGCGTCTCGGCGTAGTGCGGGCCGAAGGCGTCCCGGCGGGCGACGCCGAGCCGCGTGTGGTCGCGGACGGTCTCCTCGATGGCGTCGGCGGAGGGGATCAGGCCGCCGGGGAAGACGTACTTGGTGATCCAGGTGTGGGTGTCGCGGGCGGCCAGCATGCGGTCGTGCGGCATGGTGATGGCCTGGAGGGCGGCCCGGCCACCGGGGGCGAGGCGGGCGTCGAGGGTGCGGAAGTAGACCGGCCAGAACTCGGCGCCGACGGCCTCGATCATCTCGACGCTGACGACGGCGTCGTAGGTGCCGGACTCCTCGCGGTAGTCGCGCAGTTCGACCCGGACGCGGTCGGCGAGTCCGGCCTCGTGGGCGCGCTCCACGGCACGGTCGCGCTGTTCGCGGGAGAGGGTGAGCGTGGTGACGTGCGCGCCGCGTGCGGCTGCCCGCAGGGCCAGCTCGCCCCAGCCGGTGCCGATCTCCAGCAGCCGGGTGCCGTCGTCGACCTCGGCGAGGTCCAGCAGCCGGTCGATCTTGCGGTGCTGGGCGGCGACGAGGGATTCGCGGCGGGCCGGGAAGCCGAGGAAGACGGCGGAGGAGTAGCTGAGGGTGTCGTCGAGGAAGAGGGCGAACAGGTCGTTGGACAGGTCGTAGTGGTCGCTGATGTTGGTGCGTGCGCCATCGGGGGTGTTGCGGCGGGCGGCGGGCCGGCGCTGGTGCCACAGGCGGCGCAGCCGCTGGAGGGGGGCGGGCACGAGGTCGGGGGCGTGGGCCGCGAGTACGGTGAGGGCGCCGACCGGGTCCGGGGCGTCCCACTCGCCGGCCATGTAGGACTCGCCGAAGCCGATCAGACCCTGGGCGCCGATCCGTCCGTGGAATGCGTCGGGGTCGTGGACCTCCACCAGCGGTCCGCCCAGCCCGACGGTGTCCCCGTCGGCGAACCGCACCCGCAGCGGCAGCCGCTCCAGCGCCCGGCGTACGACGGCCGCGGCGAGGGCCCGGCGCGCACCGGAGGCCCGGGGCGGGGCGGCCGCGTCGGGCCAGCGGGCCGGGTCGACGGGCGTGCTGCGGGCGCCCGGGACACGGGGCGCGGCGGTGGGGCGTGGGTCGGGGTGGGTCGCGGTCATGTCGCCTTCTCCGTGGTGCGGTGGTTCGGGCGCGGCTGGACGGGCAGGCCGCGCAGATACAGGCGTATGCCGTGGCGGCGGATGCCGGCCGACACGGCGAGGGTGGACAGGGGGTGGCGCAGCGCGAGGCGCAGCAGGGCGGCGCCGGTGGGCTCGCGGCGGGTGCCGCGGACGGTCGCGGTGAACGGCCGGGCGCCGGGCCGGTCCAGTCGTACGGTCAGGTCGAGGCGGTCGCCGGGGAGCGGGAGCCGCATGCGGTAGGCGCCGTCGACGGGGAAGAACGGGGAGACGTAGAAGTCCTTGTCGACGTGGGCGACACCGGCCTCGTCGGGGTGGAGCAGGTAGGCGTGCCGTTCGCCGTAGGTGTTGTGCACCTCGGCGACCACGCAGCGCGGGGTGCCGTCGGGGCCGTGGCACCAGTACAGGGTCAGCGGGTTGAAGACGTACCCGAGGACGCGGGCGTGGGTGAGCATCATGACCCGTCCGCCCTCCAGGTCGACGCCGCGTGCGGCGAGGAAGCGTTCGAGGCCGGCCCGCAGGGTGGGGGCGTCGCCGGTGAAGTGGTCGTCGGCCCGGAAGCCGGCGAAGGGACGCAGAGGGCGCGGCGGTTCGGGGAGCCGGTCGAGGTCGACGAGCCACATGTAGGTGCGGTGGCGCAGGGTGTGGCGGATCGGCCCGGTGCGTACGTGGACCGTCTCGCAGGGGTAGAGCCCCGGGCGCCCGGTGGTGGGGGGCCGGGTCGTCACCAGGTGACTCCGAGTGCCGCGGCGGCCTCCACGCCGGAGCGGCAGCCGTCCTCGTGGAATCCCCAGCCGTGGTAGGCGCCGGCGTAGGCGGTGGCCGGGGTGCGCAGGCCGGGCAGGCGGCGCTGGGCGGCGACCGACTCGGGCGTGTAGACGGGGTGTTCGTAGGTCATGCGGGCCAGTACCCGGCCGGGGTCGACCCGGTCGTCGCCGCCCAGGGTGACGACGTAGGTGTCGGGGGCGTCGAGGCGTTGCAGGCGGTTCATGTCGTAGCTGACGCGGACCCGGTCTGCGCCGGCGTCGCAGGCGGGCATGAGGTAGTTCCAGGAGGAGCGGGCTCCCCGTGAGCGCGGGAGGAGGGAGGTGTCGGTGTGCAGGAGGGTGGTGTTGCGGGAGTACCGGAAGGCGTCGAGTACTTCCTTCTCCTCGGGCGTCGGGTCGGCCAGCAAATCCAGCGCCTGGTCGGGGTGGACGGCGATCACCACGTGGTCGTACGTGTCCGTGGTGCCGTCGGCGGCGGTGATGTCCACGCCGTCCGCGTGCCGGATCACCGAACGCACCGGGGTGGCGGTGCGGACGTCGGGCAGTCGCCGGGCGATCCGGTCCACGTAGGAGCGGGAGCCGCCGGTGACGGTGCGCCACACCGGTGAGCCGCCCACGGCGAGCAGGCCGTGGTGGTGCAGGAAGCGGAACAGATAGGCGGCCGGGTAGCGCAGGGCCGTGGCGGCGTCGCAGGACCAGACGGCGGAGACGACCGGTGTCACGAAGTGGGCGCGGAAGTACGGCGAGAAGCCCGCGCGGTCCAGGAACTCGCCCAGGGTGAGGGCGTGGGCGGGTCCGGAGTCGTGTGCCTCGGCTTCGGCGAGGAGCAGCCGGCGGGCGGCGCGGTGGAAGCGGGGCACCTGGGCGAGCATGCGCAGGTACGGGCGGCGCAGGGCGTTGCCCGGGCGCGCGAGGAGCCCGGCCGGGCCGCGGGCGCCCGCGTACTCCAGACCGCACCCCTCGCACCGCACCGACATGCTCATCTCCGACTCCTGCGTGGCGACGCCGAGTTCGTCGAAGAGGCGCAGCAGGTTCGGGTAGGTGCGGCGGTTGTGCACGATGAACCCGGAATCCACACGGTCGACCCGGCCGTCCGCCGACGTCAGGTCGTGGGTGTGGGCGTGTCCGCCGAGGCGGTCGTCGGCCTCGTAGAGGGTGACGCGGTGCGCGCGGTCCAGTACGTACGCGGCGGTCAGCCCCGCCACTCCACTGCCGACGACGGCGGTACGGCGTACGGCCTCCCCTGACGCTCGCGGCATCGCTTCTCCTCCACCCCTGGTGATCAACGTCTGGCGTGGGTAATCCGGGGCCGCGGGCCGGGCGGATTGGCGGAAGTTCCGACGACCAGCCCGGGCCATCCGGCCGGCGTGCGGCAACGAATCACTCAGGGGGAGAGATGAAAAGGGATGAAGCACTATGAAAGCGACCTGCGAACTGGCCGGCTGCCGGGACACCCAGAGCGCGCGCTTGGTGCGCGACGGCGTGCGGGACCAGTTGGACCGCTGGGGAACCGGCGCTCTCGGCCCCGACGCGGAGCTGGTCGTCACCGAACTGCTGAGCAACGCCCTGCGGCACGGAAGGCCCCCGGTGCGCGTGGCACTGACCGTCCTGTGCGCGCCGCACGGCCTGCCCTCGGTGCGCGTGGAGGTCACCGACGCCGGTGCCGCCTTCGACACCGGCCGTGTCCGGGCCCGGTGGCGGCATCCGTCGTTCGGCTGGGCGGAGTCCGGCAGGGGGCTGTTCCTCGTCGACGCACTGTGCTCCCGCTGGGGCGACCGGCCGGCCGGTGGCGGGCACACTGTGTGGGCGGACCTGGGCTGACGGCGGACCGGGACGCACCCATCCGCCCGCCGCGCGGCAACGGATCAGGGGTGATCGCCGGTGAGCGGTGGTGACCACCGGGAATGACGAGGGGGAGCGGATGAGCACGCGGGACGAGGCGTCGACGAGGGCGCTGGTCGTACGCCGCCGGCCGGCGCGGGCGGGCGCGGCCGTGCTGGTGCTGCACGGCGGCCGGGCGGAGAGCCGCCGGACCGCACGGCCCTGGCACCTGGCGGCGCTGCGGATGCACCCTTTCCTGCGCACCCTCAAGGCACGGACCGACCGGGACGACGTGCTGCTGGGTCAGGTGCGCTACCGCCGGCGCGGCTGGAACGGCGTGGGCGCGGAGCCGCTGAAGGACACCGTGCGGGCGCTCGCCGAACTGCGTGAACTGGTGGGTGACGTGCCGGTGGTGCTGCTGGGGCACTCCATGGGCGGCCGGGCCGCCCTGCGGGCCGCGGACGCCCCTCAGGTGCGCGGCGTGGTGGCCCTCGCTCCCTGGTGTCCGCCCGGCGAGCCCGTCGCGCAGTTGCGGGACCGGCACGTCCTCGTCCTGCACGGGAGCCGCGACCGGATCACCGACCCCGGGGAGTCCGCCGCGTACGTCTCCCGCGCCCGCGCCGCCGGCGCCCGGGCCGGCCTGCTGCTGGTGGCGGGCGGCGACCACGCCATGCTCCGCCACCACGACCGCTGGCACCGCACGGCGGCCTCGGCGGTGGCCCACCTCCTCGCCCCCGGCACGGCCCCCTCCGGGCTCTTCGCCCGGGCCACCACGACCGTCGATCCCGTGGTCCTGTGACGGCTCCGCGTCGGTGAGCGGGCAGCGGACCGGGGTGGCGTTCCTTGCCCCCGTGGGGCGTCGGACGGCAGGCTTCGGGCTGTGACCACTTTGCTGATCGTGCACCACACGCCGTCGCCGAACTGTCAGGCGATGCTGGAATCCGTCGTGTCCGGGGCGACCGACCCGGAGATCGAGGGCGTACGGGTGGTCCGGCGCGCGGCGCTGGCGGCGACCGCGGTCGACGTGCTGGAGGCCGACGGATACGTGCTGGGCACACCGGCCAACCTGGGTTACATGTCGGGGGCGCTGAAGCACTTCTTCGACCAGGTCTACTACCCCTGCCTCGACGAGACGCGGGGCCGCCCGTTCGGCTACTACGTGCACGGCGGCAGCGACACCACCGGCGCGGTGCGCGGCGTCGAGGCGGTCACCACGGGGCTCGGCTGGCAGCGCGCGGCGCCGGCGGTGACCGTGGCCGGTGAGCCCGGCAAGGCCGATCTCGAAGCCTGCTGGGAGCTGGGGGCCGCCCTCGCCGCCGGGCTGATGGACTGATACCGCGGCGAGCACGGCGCGGCGCCGGGTGCGGCCGTCTGCCCGACCGCACCCGGCGCCGTCCGCGCGCGCGTCAGCTCTTCGGCATGAGGACGGTGTCGATGATGTACACGTTCGCGTTGGCGGTCTTCACGTTGCCGCAGACGACCTTCGCGGAGTCGTTGACCGTGTAGGCCTCGTCGGAACCGGAGGTGGTCAGCTTCGACTTCTGCAGCGTCTCGAAGGAGCCGTTCTCCAGATCCTTCGGCGCGAGCTTCTGGCCCACGACGTGGTAGGTCAGGATGTTGGTGAGCATCTCCTTGTCGGCCAGCACCTTGTCCAGGTCGGCCTTCGGGATCTTGGCGAAGGCGTCGTTGGTCGGGGCGAACACCGTGATGTTCTCGGCGTTGTTGAGCGTGTCGACGAGGCCGGCCTTCTTCACCGCCGTCACCAGGGTGGACAGGGCCGGGTTGTTGGAGGCGGCGGTGGCCACCGGGTCCTTGGCCATGCCGTCGAAGGAACCGGCGCCCTCCTTCGGCACCGAGGAGCAGGCCGGGCCGAACGGCTCGTCGGTGCCGGCCATGTCGCCGCCGGCGGACTGACCGTCGCCCGCGGACTGGTCGTCGGTGGCGGCGGGGGCGGAGGAGGCCGCCTGGGCGGAGTCCGACGAGCCGCTGTCGCCGTCGTCGGAGCAGGCGACCAGGGCCAGGGGCAGGATGGCGGCCGCGGCGACGGCGACGGCGGAGCGGCGAATACGGGCGTTCATGGATTCTCCCGGGTAAAAGGGCAGCACGGAGGCCGCGTTGGTGCGGAGTACGGTGAAGTAGTGGTCGGTCGGCGGGGTGCGCGGCCCCGCCCGTCGTCAGTCGATGGACCCGCGCCGGTCCTCGTCGGCGTCCCTCGTCGCGGCGAGCACACTCGGAGGTTCCGCGCTCGCCGCGGGGCCGACCCCGCTCGACGGGGGTTCCGGCGCGGGCGTGTGAGGGCCGAGCCGCCCCGCGCGTATGGACGGCGGGGAGGACGGTCGGTCGGTGCGCTGTCGGTGTGTCCTCGGTTCTTCCCTCACACGGGGAATCCGGAGCCGGCCCGGCGGCGGATTGGCCGCTCACCCGATCGAGTGAAAAGGTTCTGCGCCTGAGCCTGTGACCTGCGTCTTCTCCGAGAAAAGAGAGTCGCTCAGAGAGGCGTGGCGGCGCGCAGGATCAGGAACATCGTGACGGCGGCGTTCGCCGACGACATCGCCGACACGGCGGTTCCGGCGGCCGCGGCCCACGCCGCCAGGCCCACCGAGGTGAACAGCGAGGGCCAGGTGCGGACCGCGGGAGCCGGCCCCAGCAGCGCCGCCACCCGGCGCGGCACCGGGCCGGGCGCCGCGAGCCCGGCGAGGGTGGCGACGGGGGTGCCCCGGGAGACGAGGGCCGCCTTGCCGATCGCCGTCGCCACCGCGCGGCGGTCGCCGACCACCCGCGCGGCCGCCTCGTCGGCCCACCGCTCCGCCGTGTAGGCCACGGCGGTCCGCAGGGGCCGCAGGAAGGGATTGGCCAGTGCGGCGAGCCGGACGGCGAGCAGGAAGCGGTGGTGGCGGGCGGCCAGGTGGGCCCGTTCGTGGGCGAACAGTGCGCGGCGCTCGGCCGGTTCGAGGCGGTCGAGCAGGGCCGTGCTCACCACCACCCGGTCCCGGCGTCCGCCGGGGAGCGCGTAGGCGTAGGGCACGTCGTCCGGCAGTACGGCCACCCCGGTGCCCGGCAGGCCGGCCAGGGCCCGGTGGGCGCGGCGGCGCACCCTGCCATGCCGCCACAGGGCCCGGGCCGAGGCGGCGACCACGGCGCACAGCGCGGGGATCGCCGCCTTGCCGACGACCTCGTCGTACGGCACCGCCGCCCGAACCTCGGGGTCGGACCAGCCGTCGGGCAGCGGGTTGCCCGGCAGCTGGGCGGTGCCGACCACCATCACCAGGGCCAGGCACACCGTGCTGCACAGGGCCATCACCGCGGCCACCGCGGTGAGCAGCCTGGTGGCGGTCCGCGGATGCAGGTGCTGTTCGGCCAGCCGGGCGATCGGCCACGCCGTCAGCGGCAGGACCAGCGGCAGGAAGACGAAGACCCCCATGCGGCGTCAGCCGTCCCCCGCGTCGGGTGTGTGTCCCAGCAGCGTGCGCAGCAGCCGCTCGTCCTCCGCGTCGAGTCCGGTCACGAAGCTGGCCAGGACCGCCGACCGGTCGCTCTCGGAGTCCAGGACCTTGCGCATCTTGCGGGCGGCCAGGCCCGCCTGGTCCGAGGCGGCCGTCCAGGCGAAGGACCGGCCGACGCGCTCACGGTCGACCGCGCCCTTCTCCAGCAGGCGGGTGAGGATCGTGATCACCGTGGTGTAGGCGAGGTCGCCGCCCAGGTGCTCCTGCACCCAGCCGGCCGTCGCCGGGCCGTCCGCCTCGCGCAGCGCCGACAGCACCAGTGCCTCCAGCTCGCCCTGGCCTCGCCGCCGCGGACGCCGGTGATCCGTCACGGTCCGCCTCCTTCCGCCGCAGTCCCTTGTCCGAGGCGACATCGTATAGACCGGCCGGCGCACCCACCGGCTCCGGTGTCCCCCCGCCACCGCTTCCTCTCCCCCGCCCTTTCCCCGCCCCTCGTCCGTCTCCCGTCGCCTTCCGCCCGTCCGCGTCAGGCCCCGGCCGGGGCCACGCGTCAGCCGCCCAGGCGCCTGGCGTACCGGTGACACGGGACCGGGACGGGCCCTCCGGGCCCTCGGCCGGGTGGCCGAAGGGCCTCTCGTCGGCACGGCCCTGCCGGGCGCAGAAGCGGCGTGCGCGGGCGTTGGGGGTGGCGACGGCCGGCCACGCCCGGTCGGGGACGTGCCGCGCTGGGCGGCGCGGGAGGCGAACGACTCGGGGATGCGGACAGCGACCGGTTTCCGTCCCTCGGGAGGGCGGGTCAGCGCTCCGGGGCGCAGCAGTCGCCGGTGCCGTCGGTGTCCGGGGCCGGGCCGAGGCGGCAGAAGCAGGAGGCGCCGACCGGGACGTCCGCCAGTGCCGTGGCGAGCCCGAGCTGCTGCGCCACGATCCGTGCCTCCCCCTCCTTGCCCAGCCGCTCCAGGCACTCGTGGAGTCCGTGCAGGGACCAGACGTTGCCGGGGTGCTGCAGGGCGCGGGGAAGCGTGTCGTCCAGGCCGAGGTCGGCCCGGTAGACGGCCTCGGCCTCTTCGACGCGCCCCTGTTCCAGGAGCAGCGCTCCGTATGCGTGCCGGGTGGGCTGCATCCAGCCCCACGGCTCGTCGTAGGGGAGGTTGTCATCCAGTTCGATCGACCGCTCCAGGGCGGCGAAGGCGGCGGCGTGGTCGCCCTTGCGGTACTCCAGCTCGCCGTCGAGCATTGCGGCGGCGACGGCGAGGATGTCGGCGCAGGTGTTGTTGAACAGGGTGCGCGTGTCCGGCACCCGGGCGGCCGCCTCGCCGAAGCGCACCCGTTCGGCCTCCGCCTCGTCGACCCTGCCGGTGGCCGAGAGGGCGACCCCGCGGGCGTAGTGGAGCATCGCGGTCGTCACGCAGTACAGGCGCGGGTCCGTGGGCAGCGGCAGCGCGAGGATGTCGGCCCAGCGGCCGAAGCGGATCAGGACGTGCACCCGCATGGCGAGGAAGCCCTCCAGCCAGTCGGCCATGGGAGGGCTCTCGACGCGCAGCAGCTCCTCGGGGACGGACGCCTCCAGCCTTGCGGCGGTGTCCAGAGCGGTCTCGTACTGGCCGAGGAACATCGCGCCGTAGATCCTGAAGTGGTAGTTGTGCGCGCGGTAGAGGGTGTAGAAGTTCATCGCGCCGGCCCGGGCGCGGTACTTCTCGTCGGCGGCGATCGCGGCGGCGTTGTCCGACACCACGCGCCGGTAGTCGCCGCACAGCACCTCCAGGTGGGAGGGCATGTGGTTGAGGTGTCCGGCGTCGGGGACCAGTCCGCGCAGCCGGTCGGCGACGGTGAGGGCCGCCTCCGGGGTGGCGGACATCTCCATCAGGTGGATGTAGAGGTGCAGGACGCCGGGGTGCTCGCGCCCGCCCTCGGTGGCCAGGGCCCGGTCGAGGACGTCCTTCGCGTCCAGGGTGCGGGCTCCCTCGGCCGGACGTCCGGTGCGCTGGTCCCACAGCTGCCAGGGCGTCAGGTTCATCAGCGCGTCGGCGTGGAGGGTGGCCACGTCCAGATCGTCCGGGGCGAGTGCGTGGACGGCCCGCATGCTCTCGGCGTACGGCGCGTTCCACACCGAGCAGTCCTCGACGGCCCGGGCCTGCGGGTAACGGGCGCGCAGGGCGCCGATCAGGGCGCGTTCGACCGGAGTGCCGACCAGGGTCGCCTTCTCGTGGGCGCGTTCGACGGCGGCGTGGGTGCGGTCGACGGTCCGGGTCAGCTCCTCGGCGTCGAAGGCCTCCCACGGCTTGTTGTAGTTCGGGCCGAGGGCGTAGGCGATGCCCCAGTGGGCCATGGCGCAGTCCGGGTCGGCCGCGACGGCGGCCTCGAAACAGGAGACGGCCTCCTCGTGGTGGAAGGCGTACGTCCACACCAGCCCGCGGTCGAACCAGCGCTGGGCCTCGGGCGACGAGGTCGTCACGGGGCGGCCGTGGGTGCCGAGGTCGTAGTAGTCCATCGGGTCCATGAGGGGACGTATACCGCAGCTCGCGGCGGCCGCGGCGTACTTCGCCGGGACTGTCACACCGACCGGTGTCCCCGCCGGACGCGGTGCGCCCGGCGGGGGTGGGGGGACGGGATGGTGTGGATCAGCCGAAGTCGACGTCGCTGCACAGGAAGTACGTCTGGTCCATGTGCGACGCCTGCCAGATCGTGTAGACGACGTGGCGGCCGCTCAGACCCGAGGTGCTCACCGGGATCTCGTAGTTCTGGCTGGGGGCGTAGCTGCCCGTGGTGGTGAGCAGCTGGAGGTCGTCCCAGCCGAGAGGCTGCGTGGTGGGGTCGAAGCCCTGCCGGGAGACGTAGACCTTGAAGTAGTCGGCGCCGTGGCTGGCCTGGTCGTACAGCTTGACGGTGAAGTCGTCGGCGACCGCCGTGGTCTTCCAGGCGCCGACGGTGTCCAGGGAGTTGTAGCGCCCGCCCTCGGTGCGGCCACCGCTGCACAGCTGGCCGTCGGGGACCACGGCCTCGAAGTTGCCGCCGGAGCCGTTGCGGTACAGGCCGTTCCAGTTCCACATGGCGTTGGGGTTGTCCTGCCACGCCTGCCAGCACATGGGGTCTTCCTGGGCCATGGCGGGGTTCTGGAAGTCGTCGCCCCAGCGCAGCCAGCAGCCGTAGTTGCGGGAGGCGGGGTCGACGACCGAACCGTGGGCGACGGCGGTGCCGCTCCAGGGGATCAGGGCGAGCAGGGCGGCGGTCAGGGTGCCGAGGGCGAGGGTCGCGGCCCGGCGGACTCTGCCGGCGCGACCTTGCTTGGTGTGATCATGACAAGTCATGACGTCCTTCTCTCGCGTGGGGGGACAGTGTGGGCGGTTCAGGTGAGAGCAACCAGTGGGAGCGCTCCCAAAGCGGTTCGGAGACCAGGCTGCGCCCGGGGAAACGGAATGGCAATAGTTGAAATGCGCCACTTCCCGTCGGGCGGTGGCGGGTTCGGTTCGGTCGGCACGTCGGGTGGGCGGGATTGCGTCCCACCCACCCGGCGTCTGTGTCATGGCGTCACGCGGGTTTCACAGCGCACGCTTCCGGGAGCGGATCAGCAGCACGCAACCCCCGGCGAAGAGGACGCCTCCGACGGCCGCGGGCCACAGACCCATGCCTGACCCCGTCTCGGCGAGTCCGCCCTGGGCCGCCTGGGGCTCGGTCGCGGAACCCGGGGCCACGTCGGCACCGCCGTCACCACTGCCGCCCGTGCCCTGTGTCCCCCGGGGCGCGGCTGCGGCGTCCTTCCGGTCGTCCGCGGTGCCGGCCGGTGTCGTGGCCGCCCGGGGCTCGGCGCTCGGGGAGGTGGCGCCGGTCTGCGGGGCGTCGTTCTCCTGACCGTCGTTCTCCTGGGCGCCGTTCTCCTGGGCGTCGTTCTCCTGACCGCCGTTCTCCTGACCGCCGTTCTCCTTCACCGGAGGGGCGGGCCGGTCGTCGCCGCTCTGGCCGTCGCTCCGGCCGTCGTCGTGCTCGCCCTGGCCCGAGTCCGCGGGCGCCGAAGCCGTGGCGGTCTGCTCGGCCGGGGGCTCGGAGGCGCCGGGGTCCTCGGCGGGCTGCTCCTGCGGGTGCTCGGTGGGATTCGCACCGGGGTCCTCACCGGCGTTCCCGCCAGGGTTGTCGGTCGGCTGCTCCTGCGGGTCCTCGCCCTGGTCCCCGCCCTGACCCGGGTCCGGGGGCGCGCCCGCACCGCAATCGCGGCCGGTGTTGATGCAGTCGACCATCTCCCGCATCAGGTCCTCGTCGAAGACGTTGATGAAGTCGCTGTGGTCCGTCACCGGCTTGTGCAGCTGCTCGGGGAACGAGTCCACGGCGAACAGCGGAACCGTCTTCCCCCCGTCCTGAAGGCTGGGCGCGTCCACGTCGTACACGATCCGCTGCACCAGGCGGGGAATGGGCCGGAACCCGTCCGGGCAGCTCCCGTCCGCGGCGGCGAAGGCGACGTGGGTGCGGTGGTTGGCGCTGTCGATGTTGCGGCCGTCCCAGCAGCTCTGGAAGGTGAAGGTGCGCACCACGTCGCTGCCCGAGGGGCAGAGCGGGTACTTGTCCTTCAGCTGCCGGTCCTCGAAGCCGGTGCAGCTCCAGGAGGCGTTGGCGTTCGTATTGCCGTTGACGAACGCCTTCGCGTCACCGGTGATGATGCGCAGCAGCCGCGGCATCTCCGTGACCTTGCCCCGCTCGTTGCCCTCGAAGGTCAGCGTGACCGCGGCCGGCGTGACGATCTCACCGGCGTTGCCCTCGATGCCGCCGCCGGGCGACTGGGCGTCCTGTTCGACGGTGCCGTTCTGGAGGCGGAGCACGGGCCAGTAGTACGAGGACTTGTCGCCCTGGTCGGCGCAGCTGGTGTCGGCGGCGGCCAGGTCCTCGTCGCTGGAGAAGGCGTCGTTGTCCTGGTTGCCGACGTAGTCGTGGAAGTGGTGCGCGCCGTTGCTGACGCCGGGGGCGGCGATCAGGTTGTCCGAGTTGAACAGGCCCTCGGCGTTCACACCGCAACTGGTGGCGAAGGAGCCGTTGGAGGCGTCGCGCAGCCGCGGCGCCTCGACGACGTTCGGCCGGACGGACTTGATGTCGACGTAGTCCGCCGCGACGGGACCGTTGCCCGCCTGTCCGCCGTTGCCGGGCGGCTGCTGCCCGCCGCCGTCCTGCCCGTCCCCGCCGCTGCCTTCTTCCTCGCCCTCGCCGTCCTGCTGTCGTCCCTGGTCCGGGCCGCCGCTCTGCGCGTCCGTCGGCGCCACCTCGATGCGGCGCAGGGTGCACTCCGCCTGGGTGTCCAGTCCCTGGGGGCGGTCACCGGCCTTGTCGACGGCGGCGACGATGCGCTCGATCGTCGCGGCCCGTTCCTTCTTCAGCGGGTCGAGGACGGCGGCCTCGTCGAGCTTGCCGTCGTCGGCGGTGCGGGCCGCTTCCTGGAGTTGCCCGTAGGCGGTGGCGATCTGCTGGTCGAGCCGGGCGAGTTCGGTGTCGACCTCCGGCCGCGCCGGCTCCGGGACCGCCGTCAGCCGTTCGCTGAGGTCGGGGCAGTCGATGGTGGCCGCCACTCCGGAACTGCCCAGGGGAACGGCGGTGTTGCCGGCCTCGGTCGCGGAGGCGAACACGTTGACGGCCACCAGGCCGCCGCCTCCCAGAATGAGCGCGAGTGCTCCGAAGGTCGCGCGCCGCGCCCCGGTCGGGCGTCTGCGCCTGTTGTGTCCCAAGACGTGCTCCTGTGTCGTGGCGGACTCGGACATGAAATGCCCCCGGTTCCATACGGAGCCGGGGGCCGGAGCGTTCAGCCGTCCCGGGGATTCTCAGCGATCCCTCACCTCACGGACGCGATCCCTCACCTCACGGACGCAGGATCAGCCGGATCGGGTCGCCCTCCTTCTTTTCCAGTCGTGCGACGGCCTCGGCGGCCTCGGCGAGCGGCAGTACGCCGCTGATGGACCCGGAGAAGTCCAGCCGGCCGCCCTGGATCAGGCGCAGGAGCTGCGGCAGCGCGACCGGCATGTCGGAGCCGTAGTGCCCGAGGATGCGCTGCTGGAGGTAGCTGAAGCGGGTCCCGTCCGTGACGGTGAGCGGCTTGTCGGTCAGCCCCACCAGGACGAGCCGTCCCTTGGGCGCGAGCACGGACAGCGCCTGCTCGCGTACGGGCGGCACGCCGGCGAAGTCGAAGGCGGCGGCGAGCCCGGCCCCGCCGGTCACCGCGCGCACGGCCTGGCGCAGCTCCGGGTCGGCGGAGTCCAGGGCGAGGTCGGCACCGGACGCGAGGGCGCGTTCACGGGCGACGGGGTTGGGGTCGACGGCGACGACCGGGCAGGCGCCCGCGGCGCGCAGGAGCTGCACGGCGTGCACCCCGAGGCCGCCGGCGCCCCACACGCCGACCGCCTCGGCGGGACGGACGGCGCCGGTCTCGGTGATCGCACCCCAGGGCGTGGACACGGCGTCGGGGATGATGGCGCCCTGCTCGAAGGGGATGGCGTCGGGCAGCGAGGTCAGGGCGGTCTCGGCCGACAGGGCGTACTCGGCCCAGCCGCCGTCGTAGTCGACGCCGCGGGTGTACGTGACGCCGTCGCGCACCTCACCGGCGTGCAGCACCACCCGCTGTCCCGGCGACCAGGCGGTGACGTCCGCGCCGACCTCGGCGACGGTGCCGGAGACCTCGTGGCCGAGGGTGACCGTGTCGCCCTGGAGGAGCAGCGGGGTGAGCGTGCCGTCGATCAGGTGCACGTCGGACAGGCACACCCCGGCCGCCTCGACCTTGACCAGCACCTCCCCGGGGCCGGGCTGCGGGCGGGGCACCTCCTCCAGCCGCAGGGTGCGGCTCGGGACGTGCAGGCGGGCGGCGAGCATCTGCGCCATGACGGGACCTCCTCGGTGCGGTGGCGACCCCGGACGGCTCCCCGGCGGTCCGTCGGAGTCCCCCGGGCGGTCTATCGCAGGTCGACTTGCGTTAACCGTACACCCAGCGCAAGCCGACTTGCTTCAGCCGCTCAACGCAGGTCGGGCTGCTTTAAGCTGGCCGCATGATGTCTCCCGAACCCGCCGTCCCTCCCCTGCGCCGCCGTGGGGAGCGGATGCGGCGGGCGGTGCTCACCGCCGCCGTGGACCTGCTGTCCACGCAGGGGCTGGCGGGCGCGACCGTCGGCGCCGTCGCCCGGGCGGCGGGGGTGCACGAGACCTCCGTCTACCGCCGCTGGGGCACGCGGGAGAACCTGATCCTGGACGCGCTGACCACGGAGCTGGACTCCGCCCTGCCGGTCCCGGACACCGGGCGCGTCCGGGACGACCTGCTGGCCTTCTTCTCCTCGCTGGCCCGGCTGCTCGGCACCGCGCAGGGCCGGGCGCTGCTGCGGCTGAGCGTCGAGCAGGACGACACCCTCGAGGACCGCCGCGGCCTCTACTGGGGCGAGCGTCTGGACCGCGCGGTGGTGATGGTCCGTCGGGGCGTCGAGCGGGGCGAACTGGTCCCGGACACCGACGCCGGTCTGCTGGTCGAGGCCGTCAGCGGTCCGCTGTTCGTCCGGGTGCTGCTGAGCGGGGCGCCACTGGACGAGGCGCTCGTGCGCGGGCTGGTGGACCTGGCTCTGGAGGGAGCCCTGCCCCGCCCTGAGTGACCGCACGACCGGGGTACGGCGGGGCGCGGTCGGCTCTGTTAGGCGCCTGGGTTCGGGGAACCCGGGCGGCGCAGCAACCGTCCGCGCGCGCCAGCGCCCACGCCGAGGGAGCCCACGCATGTCAGTGACCAAAGGCCTCGTCGCCGGAGCGGCCGGGACCGTCGCGCTGAACCTCACCACGTACGGCGACATGCTGCTGCGCGGCCGGGGGTCCAGCGACGTGCCCGCGCAGGTGGCGGACCTGCTCGTCGACCGGGCCGGCGTCGACCTGGGCGACGAGCAGACCAGGACCAACCGCGAGCAGGCCGTCGGGGCCCTGCTCGGGTACGTCACCGGTCTCGGCGTCGGCGCGGCCTACGGGCTGCTGCGGCGCGGGAGCGGCCCGCTGCCGGACTGGGTGGCCGGCCCGCTGCTCGGCGCGGCCGCCATGGCGGGCAGCGACGTGCCGGCGTCGGTGCTCGGGGTGACCGATCCGACGTCGTGGGACCGGGTCTCGTGGGTGTCGGACCTCGTGCCGCACCTCGTGTACGGCTTCACCACGGCCACGGTCTACCAGGCCCTGCGGTGAACGGGGGAAGCATGGCGGGCGGCAGGCCGCTCGCCCTGGTGACCGGGGCGTCCAGCGGCATCGGGTACGAACTGGCCAGGCTGTTCGCCGAGCACGGTCACGATCTCGTGGTCAACGCCGAGGACGACCGGCTGGAACACGCCGCCCAGCGGCTGCGCGAGACCGGCGCCGAGGTGCGGGCCGTGCGTGCGGACCTGCGGACCGGGGAGGGCGTCGACCGGCTGGTCGCCGCGCTGACCGGCCTCACGGTGGACGTGGCCGCCCTCAACGCGGGGGTGGGGCGGGGCGGCGCGTTCGTCGACACCGATCCCGCCGACGACCAGTCCGTCATCGACCTCAACGTCACGTCGACCGTGCGGCTCGCCAAGCCGCTGCTGCGGGACATGGTGGAGCGCGGCGTGGGACGGCTGATGTTCACGTCGTCCGTCGCCGCGACGATGCCGGGTTCCTTCCAGTCGGTGTACAACGCGTCCAAGTCGTTCGTGCAGTCCTTCGCCCAGGCATTGCAGGAAGAGGTCGCGGACACCGGCGTCACGGTCACCTCCTTCATGCCCGGACCCACGGAGACCGACTTCTTCCGGCGGGCCGGCATGGAGGACACCAAGGTCGGCACCATGGACAAGGACGACCCGGCGCAGGTCGCGCGGCAGGCGTACGACGCCGTCATGAAGGGCCGGGGGAAACTGGTCACCGGCTCGGCGAAGACCAAGGCGCAGGGCGTGGCGGACAAGGTGCTGCCGGACCGCGTCAAGGCGGCCGTGCACCGGAGGATGGCGGAGCCGGGGACGGCACCGGACGACGACGGCCGGTAAGGGCGGGGCGACGACGGACGGTATGGGCGGGGCGGCGTGGCCGGTCACCCGTAGGGACCCTTGTCGGCGGCCGTCCGCCGGTGGAACGATGCCTGCGGCACCGGCCCGCCCCACCGAAGGGAACGTCGTGACCGACGAGCAGCAACGGCCGCAGGCCGCCGCCACGTTCGACGCGCTGGGCGCCGACTACGAGAAGGCCTTCGCCGGGTCGAAGACGCACCGGCGCTCCCTGGAGTGGCTGCTCGGACGCCTCGCGCCGGGCAGCCGGGTGCTGGACGTGGGCAGCGGCACGGGCCGGCCCACCGCCGAATTCCTGGCCGGCGCCGGCCACGACGTCCTGGGCGTCGACGTCTCCCCGGTCATGGTGGAACTGGCGAGGCGTCAGGTGCCGGCCGCCGCCTTCCAGTGCGCGGACATCCGTGAAGTACGGCTCCCGGATGCCTCGTTCGACGCGGTCTGCGTGTACTTCTCGCTGCTCCAGCTCGACCGGCGGGAGCAGACGGACCTCGTCCGGCGCCTGGTGCGGGCGCTGAAGCCGGGGGGTCACCTGGTCCTGGCCACGGTGCCGCTGGACGTCGAGGGGGTCGACGCCACCTTCATGGGCCAGCCGGTGCGGGTGACCAGCTTCACCGCGCAGGCGCTGACCGCCGTGGCCGAGGAGGCCGGCCTGGAGGTGCTGGCGCAGGAGGCGTCGATGTTCACCCCGGCCCACCCCGAGGCCCGGCCGGAACCCCACCTCTTCCTGCACTGCCGGCGCGCGCCCGCCCCCGCGCCGGGCGCCTGAGCACCACGGGCGTCACGCCGCGCCCGGTCCCCGCGCAGCCCCGAATGGGGTAACTGCGCACGCGCCGGCCGTGGCCCGCGGCCAGAGTGGGCAGCATGACAGAACCTGGCGAGCGGCGGCGCGGCACGACTTCCACGACCACGCGCGAGCGTTCCGTGCGGGGCGCCCGGGACGCCGCCGGACGCGCCGCGGACGCCCTGGCCGAGCTGATCAGGCACCGCGTCGAGGGAGTCTCGGCGGTGTGCCGGAGCGAGGACGACGGCTGGATCGTCAACGTGGACGTGCTGGAGGTGGCACGCATCCCCGACACCACCAGCCTCCTCGCCACCTACGAGGTCGAGCTGGACCCGGCCGGCGACCTGCTCCAGTACCGCAGGGTCGCCCGCTACCGGCGCGGTGCCCAGGACCAGTGACCGCCGTGAGGCCCGCACCCGGAAGGACCACCGCATGATCACCTACGACGACGAAGTCGTCTGCGCGCCCCGCGCCGGCACCCTCTACGACGTCCTGGAACTGATCCTCGACCGCGGCATGGTGATCGACGTCTTCGTGCGCGTCTCACTGGTCGGCATCGAGATCCTCAAGGTGGACGCCCGCATCGTCGTCGCGAGCGTCGACACGTACCTGCGGTTCGCCGAGGCCTGCAACCGGCTGGACCTGGAGCACGACGTGCGCTCCAAGACCGTGCCCGAGATGTTCGGCTCCCCGGTCGCCAAGACGATAGGCCGGGCCGGCGCCAAGCGGACGGCCCGCTCCCTGACCGACAAGGTGCGCGACATCCTCACGCCCGAGGAGGAGGCGGCAGAGGAGGAGGACACCCGCTCCCGCGCTCCGGAACGGGAGCCCGCGGAGCGCGGCCGGAGCAGTCCCGAGCGGCCTCGCCGCCGGCCGGCCGCACGCCCCCGCGACGAGGACGACCGCCCGCGCAGCCGCCGCCGGCGCACGGAGACGGAGGACGAATGACCGCGCCAGCCACCACCAGTACCGCGACCACCACCGGTACCGCGACCACCACGGGAACCGCGACCACCACCGGTACCGCCACCACGACCGCCACCGTCCGCAAGGCCCTGTACGTCTACGGCATCACCCCCGCCGGGGTCCGGGTTCCCCGTTCCCCGGGCGTCGACGGCGCCCCGGTGCGGCTGCTGACCGGCTCGGGCCTGTGCGCCGCGGTGTCGCCGGCGCCCGTACGGCTGCGGCCCCGGCGCCGGGATCTGCTGGCGCACCAGGCCGTACTCGACGAACTGGCCGCCCAAGGGCCGCTGCTGCCCATGCGCTTCGCCGTCCTCAGTCCCCGGCCCGACGCGCTGCTCTCCCAGCTGCGGGCGGACGCCGCCCACCTGTCGCGGCAGCTCGACGAGGTGCGCGGGTGCGTGGAACTCAACGTCAAGGGGACGGTCGTACCCGGTCACTTCGCCGAGCTGGTCCGCCGGGACGAGGGACTGCGGTCCCTGGCCCTGCGCACCCGGCGCCGTCCGGACTACGAGGCCAACGTCCGGCTGGGCGAGGCGATCGCCCGGAGTGTCCGCCGCGAGGCACGACGGGCGGCACGGGAGGTGTTCGACCGCCTGACCCCGCTCGCGGTGCGCTCCGTACAGGGCCGTACCGATGACGAGCAGGTGCTCAGCGTCTCGTTCCTGCTGCGCTCGGCCGACGAGCAACGCTTCCGTCAGGAAGTGGACACCCTGGCGCGCGGCCACGGTGACCGGCTGGCGCTCAGTCTGACCGGGCCCCTGCCGTGCTACAGCTTCGTCGACCCGGGTCCCGCAGAGGCCGGGCGGTGATGCCGTGGGCATCGTGAGCGGCCTCCTGCTGCTGCCTCTCGCCCCGGTGCGCGGCACGGCGTGGATCGCCGACCACCTGCTCCAGGAGGCCCGGCGCCAGGCCCACGACCCGCGCGTCGTCCAGGCGCGGCTGGCCGCCCTCAACCGGGCCTTGGACGAGGGCGCCTTGGACGAGGCGGCGTTCGAGCGGGAGGAGGAGCGTCTGCTCACCCTCCTCGAACGCCCGGCCCGGCCGGGCGGCCGCACCACCACCACGCATCGAGCGCAGAGAAGGCACGTATGAACGACAGCAAGGCGGCCCTGGCGGCGGCCGTGGCCGGCGGATATCTCATGGGCCGCACGAAGAAGGCCAAACTCGCCTTGGCGGTCGGTTCCTACCTCATGGGCCGGCGTATCGGCCTCTCCCCCGGGCAGGTCCTTTCCCAAAGCATGTCCGGGCTCCAGCGGAACCCACAGATCCAAGAACTGACGGACCAGCTGCGCGGCGAGCTGCTCACCGCCGGGCGCACGGCCGCCACCGCCGCGGCGAACCGTACCCTCACCGGCCTCGCGGACAACCTCCGCGACCGCACCGACGCACTCACGGGCGCGGGCCGGAGGGACGACGGCTACGACGCGGACTACGAGGACCACACGGACGAGGGTGGTCCGGACGAGGACGCCTACTTCGACGAGGAGGACCGGGAGGAGGCCCGGCGGGCCGCGCCGCCCCGGAAGGCTGCCAAGAAGGCGCCTCCGCGCAAGACCGCGCCTCCCGCGAAGACCGCGAAGAAGGCCGCCAAGAAAACCGCGCCGGCGAAGCGGACCGCGAGCCCGGGGTGGCGCGGAGGTGAGCGCGGATGAGCCCCGACCGGCAGGGCGACGGCGGGCCGTCCCCCCTCGGCGACCTCAAGGACGCGCTCGGCGGCTACCTCTCCGCCACGGGGCACAGCCTCGTCGGCAAGGCGGGGGAACGGATCGGCGGACTGACCGAGCGCCTCACCGCCTCCGCCGACGGCGGTGGTTCCGGCGGCGGAGGCGGCTCCGGGAGCAGCGGTGCCGGCGGTGGCAGCGTCAAGGCGACGCACATCATGGAGAGCGTCGACATCGGCGTCCCCCTGCGCACCGTCTACGACCAGTGGACGCAGCTCCAGGACTTCAGCGGTTTCACCAAGGGCGTCCAGAGTGTCAGCCCCCACGACGAGGTGACCTCGGACTGGACCGCCAAGATCGCTTTTTCGACCCGCAGTTGGAAGGCGACCGTCCAGGAACAGACCCCCGACCAGCGGATCGTCTGGACCTCCGAGGGTGCCAAGGGCAGTACCAACGGGGTGGTCACCTTCCACGAACTGGCGCCCCGGCTGACCCGGGTCGTCGTGGTCGTCGAGTACTACCCGGCGGGCTTCTTCGAGAAGACCGGCAACCTCTGGCGCGCCCAGGGACGCCGGCTGCGACTGGACCTCAAGCACTTCGCCCGGCACGTGACCCTGATGGGCGACGACGAGGAGATCGAGGGCTGGCGCGGCGAGATCCGCGACGGGGAGGTCGTCCGGAGCCACGAGGAGGCGCTGGAGGAGGAGTACGAGGACGACGAGGAGGAGGAAGACGAGGACGACGACGCTCGTGACGACGAGTACGACGACGATGAAGACGAAGACGAAGACGACGAGGGCGAGTACGAGGACCGCGGACATGCCCGCCCCCGTCGCTGACCACTCGGGGAGTACACGGTGACGGACCTCGACCACCGCTACGCGGCCCCGGACACCCAGCCCTACGCACCCGTCACCGGCAACCTCGCCGACCTCCTCGAACGGGTCCTCGACAAGGGCATCGTCATCGCCGGAGACATCAAGATCGACCTGTTGGACATCGAACTGCTCACCATCCGCCTGCGCCTGTTCATCGCCTCGGTGGACACCGCGAAGAAGGCGGGCATCGACTGGTGGGAGACCGACCCGGCACTGTCCTCCCGGGCCGCGCGGGAAGCGCTCGCCGAGGAGAACGCGCGGTTGCGGGCCCGGCTCGACGCCCTGGAGGACGTCTTGGAGGAAGCGCCCGGCGGGGACGCCGAGGACGAGAAGGAGGTCGCACGGTGAGCGAGTACCCCGCCGGACCGGCGACCCCGGGCCTCGTGTGCGCCTTCGCCGTCACTCGCACCGCGCCGTCCGGCGCCGACCTGGCCGCGGCCACCGGCCACGAGGAGGGCGGCCCGCTGCGCGTCCTGCGCGCGGGCGGCCTGTGCCTGGTCGTGCAGGACGTTCCGGCCGCGCTGTTCGACGAGGAGGCGCTGGCCGAGCGCCTGAACCGGCCCGACGACCTGGAGCGCTGCGCCCGCGCCCATCACCGGGGCGTGGCGGCCGCCGCCGCCCGCGGCCCGGTCGTACCGCTGCCGATGGCGACCCTGTACCGCGGCGACCGGAACGCGGAGCAGGCCGTGGCCGTCCGGGAGGCGGCCCTGGACGCGCTGCTCGACCGTCTCCGGGACCGCACGGAGTGGGCGGTGAAGGTGCACGCCGTCGAGGGGCCGGCGGAGCCCGCCGCCGGTTGTGGTGCTCCCCGCGACCGGGGCGCCGGTGGGCGTGACTACCTCAGCCGGGCCAGCGCACGGCGCCGCGACCGGCGCGACGGGCACGCCAAGGCACAGGCCGAGGCGGAGGCCGTGGACGCGGAACTGAGGCGGTACGCCGTCGCCGCGACCCGGCACCGGCCGCAGAGCGAGCGGCTCACCGGCCGCCGCTCCCCGCAGGTGCTCAACGTCGCCTACCTGGTGCAGGACGCGGAGTCGGCCGCCTTCACCCGCGCGCTGTCCCGGCTCACCGCCGACGGGCGGCTCACGGCCGTGGAGGTCGCCGCGTCCGGCCCCTGGATCCCGTACTCGTTCGCCCGCTGGGACGAGGAACCGGAGCGCGCGCCGCAGGTGGTGGGCGCGTGATCGGCCCGGACACCCGCACGCCGGGCCCCGAGCCCGTGCCGTGGGGCGGCCCTGAGCCGTACGCGCCGGTGGGCGTGCCGCTGGTCGACCTCCTGGACCGGGTGCTGGCCACCGGTGTCGTCGTCAGCGGGGACCTGGTGCTGGCCGTCGCGGACGTGCCGCTGGTGCGGATCTCGCTGCACGCGCTGCTGTCGTCGGTGAACGAACGGGTGCCCGCCCCCTGGCCGGACAGCGGGCCGCTGTGAGCGCGCCCCGGGCCCACTCCCTCGACCTGGACCCGGAGCGGGTCACCAACGACCTGGCCGCTCTGGTCCTCACCGTCGTGGAGCTGTTGCGCCAGCTGATGGAGCGCCAGGCCGTACGCCGCTTCGACGAGGGGACGCTGAGCGGGGAGCAGGAGGAACGGCTCGGTACGGCGTTGATGCTGCTCGACGAGCGGATGGACGACCTGTGCGCACAGCACGGCCTCAGCCGCGGCGACCTGAACCTGGATCTGGGCCCGCTGGGGCCGCTCCTCGCGGACCCGGAGCCGTAGCGCAGCCCCGGTAAGCGCGGGCCCCCCTTGAGCGATCGCTATGATGACCCTGAATCGCTCAAACGAACATCACGGGGGTGGGAGGCCTGATGCGGGAGCCGGTCGATCTCAGGCGCCAGCGGATTCTGGCGGCGGTCCAGGCGCGGGGTACCGCGCGGGTGCGCGATCTCGCCGACGAGTTGCAGGTCTCCGTGGTGACGGTGCGCCGCGACGTGGAGGAGCTGACGCGCGAGGGCAGGCTGCGCCGCGGGCACGGCGTCGTCCGGTCGACGCTGCCCGCCCAGGAGGCGCCGGCCAGGGAGGCCGCCGACGGGGACCGGGTGGCGGTGGTGGTGCCGGAGCGGCACTCGTACCTGACCGAGACACTGCACGGGGCGCGCACGGTGCTGGAGGAGGCCGGGGTGCGCCTGGCCCTGCACATCGCGCCACAGGCGGCGGGCGCGGAGCACCCGCTGGTCGAGCGCGCCCTCGCGGACGGCGCCCGGGGCCTGCTGCTCGCACCCCGATGGAACAGCCTGGCCGTCGAGGAGGCGGACCACGCCTGGCTGGCCGGGCTTCAGGTGCCGACGGTACTCATGGAGCGCAGGCCACGGCGCGGCAGTGCGCCGCACGTGCTGGACTCGGTGTGCTCGGACCACTGGTACGGCGCGCACCTCGCGGTGGAGCACCTGGTGGGGCTCGGGCACCGCCGCATCGTGTTCGCAACCCGGGACGACAGCCCGACCGCCCGTACGCTGCGGTCCGCGCTGGCCGAGATCGCCGCCGCGCACCCGCTGGTGGAGGAGTGGGCGTGGGCGCTGAGCACCCCGGAGTCGGGGCCGGAGGGGCCGTACTCGGCGGACGAGACGGCCGAACTTCCGGTGCTGCTGCGCAAGACGGGGGCGAGTGCGGTCGTGCTGCACGGTGACGTGGACGCGTTGATGATCGTGCAGCGGCTGGCGGCCGAGGGCGTGCGGGTACCGCAGGACTGCTCGGTCGTGGCGTACGACGACGTGGTGGCGGGTCTGGCCACTCCCCCGCTGACCGCCGTGTCCCCGCCCCGGGCCGAGGTCGGCAGGGTCGCCGCCGAGCTGCTGCTCCGGCGTCTGCGGGAGAGCGCGCCCGGGCCCACGAGCCGTGTCGAACTGCTGCCCCGGCTGATGGTGCGCGGCTCGACCGCCGCGAAGGAATGAGGCCGGGTATGAGCGTTTGAACGCTTTATTTTCTTCTGATCGATCTATTGACCGTTTGTGCTGGAGGCTTCAGGATTCCCGTGTCCCGAACAGTCGGGCCCGCACCCACGCGGGCCCGCAGGAGCCGCGGGAGGCGCCATGCCCGGACGACCCAGCCGTCGCTCCGTGCTCGCCGCGATGGCCGCCGTACCCCTGACAGGAGCCGTGAGCGCCTGCAGCGGGGGGAACGGATCATCGTCGGCCCGCACGGGCGGCGTCACGCGCATCACCTTCTGGTCCGCCCTGCGCGGCAGCCAGGAGGTGGTCGACGAGTTCAACCGTACCCACCGCAGCATCCAAGTGGAGTTCAACCAGATCCCGTCCGGCGGGCAGGGCGGCTACGCCAAGCTCAGCAACGCCGCCCGGGCGGGCAACGCGCCCGACGTCGCCACCATCGAGTATCCGCAGGTGCCGGGGTACGCCATCGACGGCGTCGCCCGTGACATCACCGACCTCGTCGGCGACGGCCTGCGCAGCAAGCTGCTGCCGCAGTCGCTCGGGCTGACCACCTTCGAGGGCCGGGTGTTCAGCGTGCCGCTGGACGTCGAGCCCATGGTCATGCACTACCGCGCCGACCTCTTCGACCGCTACGGGCTCCGGCCCGCCCGCACCTGGGACGAGTTCGCCGAGCAGGCCGCGACCGTGCGCCGCGAGGCACCCGACCGCAGGCTGGTGCTGTTCCCCACCGACGGGATGACGCAGTTCGCCTGCTACGCCTGGCAGGCGGGTGCCCAGTGGTTCGACACCTCCAAGGGTGCCTGGAACGTCTCCCTCGCCGACGCGCCCTCCCGGCGGGTCGCCGAGTACTGGCAGGGTCTGATCGACCGGGACGACGTGTTCATGAACGCCGTCGAGAGCCGCCAGTCCGACGCGCAGATCGCGAACGGCCTGGTCCTGACCCGGCTCAGCGGCGCCTGGGACGCGGGCGCGCAGATGAACGCGCGGCCGGGGCAGAAGGGCCAATGGCGGATCGCCCCGATGCCGCAGTGGGACACCGACAGCCCCTCCGCCGGCACGCACGGCGGCTCCACCTTCGCCGTCACCGAGGACAGCGAACATCCCGAGGCCGCCATGGAGTTCATCGAGTGGCAGGTCTCCCACCCCGACGCCCTGCGGGCCCGGCTGTCCAGCGGCACCAGCAGCCAGTACCCGGCCGCGCCCGGCCTGGTCTCCGTAGGACGCGAGGCGTTCGACCGGTCGTACTACGGCGGTCAGGACATCTACACCCTGTTCGAGCGGGAGGCCGAGAAGATCGGCGAGCAGTGGCTGTGGGGGCCGCGGATGAGCGCCACGCAGAAGGTCATGCAGGACTCCTTCGCCCGCGTCAGCGGCGGTCAGGGCTCCCTCGTCGAGTCGCTGCGCGCAGCCCAGGAGGGCACCATGCCCGACCTCAAGGCCCTCGGCCTGTCCACCACCCAGCACAGCACCTGAGCCGACGAAAGGCAGGTGACACCCCATGACCACGACCACCCACACCCGGGTGCCGGCCGGCGCCTCCCCCGCCAGTACCCCGGCGCCCTCCGCGTCCGGGCAGCGCGCCCGCAGAGCGGCCAAGCGCCGTCAGCTGACCGCCGCCGGCGTGCTGATGACGCCGTTCTTCGCCCTGCTGGTCACCGTCTTCCTGATCCCCGTCGGCACGGCCGTCTACCTGAGCTTCTTCAGCGACGACCAGCCCGGCCTCGGCTTCGGCCCCGAACGCCGGATCTTCGTGGGGCTGCGCTCCTACGCGGCCGTGCTCACCGACCCGACCTTCCTCGGCGGACTCGGCACGGTCGCCCTGTACTGCCTGATCTACATCCCGCTCATGGTCGTCGGCGCGCTCGCCCTCGCCCTGCTGCTGGACTCCGGCGTGGTCCGGCTGCGCGCCTTCGCCCAGCTCGGCCTGTTCCTGCCGCACGCCGTGCCCGGCATCATCGCGGCGCTGATCTGGCTGTACCTGTACACGCCCGGCATCAGCCCGGTGATCGAGCTGTTCGCCCAGGGCGACATCACCATCGACTTCCTCGGCGTGCACACCGTGATCCCGTCCATCGTGAACATCGCGCTGTGGAGCAACCTCGGCTACAACATGGTGGTCTTCTACGCCGCATTGCAGGCCGTGCCGCGCGAGGTGATCGAGGCGTCCGTGGTGGACGGCGCGGGACCGGTGCGCACCGCGCTCCAGGTGAAGACGCCCCTGGTGCGCGCCTCGATCGTGATGGTCTCGATCTTCACGCTGATCTGGGCGCTCCAGCTCTTCACCGAGCCGATGCTGCTCAGCCAGTCCTCCCCGATGATCAGCTCCCGGTTCTCGCCCAGCATGTACATCTACGACGCGGCGTTCACCCGCAACAACTACAGCCTCGCGGCGGCCGCCTCGGTCGTCCTGCTCGTCTGCACCATCGCCCTGTCCTACGGCGTCACCCGCTTCACCAGCCGCGCCGACGTCACGGAGGAGGCCCGATGAGCGCCACCGACAGCTCCCTGCTCCGCCCGGGACTGCTGGGCCGCGCGACGGTCAACGCGGTCGTCGCGATCTCCGTCCTCTACACCCTGCTGCCCGTGCTGTGGCTGGTGCTCGCCGCCACCAAGAACCGGGACGCGCTCTTCAGCAGCGACCTGCTGTCCCTCAGCGACTTCTCCTTCTTCCAGAACCTCCAGGACCTGTTCGCCATGGACGGCGGGCTGTACGGCCGCTGGTACGTCAACAGCCTGCTGTACGCGGTGGTGGGCGCGGCCGTCGGCGCGCTGGTGAGCGTGGCCTGCGGCTACGCCTTCGACAAGTACAGCTTCCGGCACAAGGAGAAGCTGTTCGGTCTGGTCCTGGCGGCGGTCATGGTGCCGCAGACGGTGCTCGCGCTGCCGCTGTACCTGATGGCGTCCGAGACCGGCCTGGTCAACACCTTCTGGGCGGTCTTCATCCCGGTGCTGTTCAACCCGTTCGGCGTCTACCTCGGCCGCATCTTCGCGCGGGGCTACGTGCCCGACGAGGTGCTGGAGGCGGCGCGCGTGGACGGGGCCGGCGAGCTGACCACGTACGCCCGGGTGGCGCTCAGGATGCTCGGGCCCGGTCTGATCACCGTATTCCTCTTCCAGCTGACCGCGATCTGGAACAACTTCTTCCTGCCCATGGTGATGCTGTCCGACCAGGACCTGTATCCCGTCAGTCTCGGCCTGTACCAGTGGAACAGCGCGGCGTCCGTGTCGCCGGAGTACTACCCCGTGGTGATCATGGGTTCGCTGCTCGCCGTACTGCCGCTCATCCTCGCCTTCGTCCTGCTCCAGCGCTTCTGGCGGAGCGGGCTGACCGCCGGAGCCGTCAAGTGACCCTGCACTCCCCCGGTCCCGGATTCCGGCCCCGTGCCGCCGTGGCCATGTCCCGGGACGCCGCCTCGGCCGTCCTCGACCCGCAATCGCTCGCCGCCTTCCGCCGGGTGTGCGACCTCGCGCCGTTCCCGGTCCTCGACGACCTGTCCACGCCACGGGCCGCCTCCGTGCTGGCCGACGTGGACCTGCTGGTCACCGGCTGGGGCTGTCCGCGGCTGGACGAGGCCGTGCTGCGGAGCGCACCCCGGCTGCGGGCCGTGGTGCACACGGCGGGCAGCGTCCGCGGACACGTCACCGACGCGTGCTGGGAGCGGGGGATCGAGGTCTCCTCGGCCGCCGCGGCCAACGCGCTGCCGGTGGCCGAGTACACGCTCTCCATGATCCTGCTCACCGGCAAGCGGGTGCTGGAGCGGGCCCGCGACTACCGGGTGTCCCGGGAGCGCGGCAACTGGCTGCGCACCCCGCGCGGCGTCGGCAACTACCGCCGTACGGTCGGCATCCTGTCGGCCTCGCTGATCGGGCGCCGCGTCGTCGAGCTGCTGCGCCCGCACGACGTGGACGTGCTCCTGCACGACCCGTACGTGAGCGACGCGGACGCCGCCGGACTCGGTGTCGAACTCGTGACGCTGCCCGAGCTGTTCGCGCGCTGCGACACCGTCAGCGTGCACACGCCGCTGCTGCCGACCACCCGCGGTCTGGTCGGCCGTGCGCTGATCGACGCGATGCGGCCCGACGCGGTGCTGATCAACACCTCCAGGGGCGCGGTCGTCGACCAGGACGCGCTCACGGACGCCGTCGCGCAGGGCCGCATCCGGGCGGTGCTGGACGTCACCGACCCCGAGGTACTGCCGCCGGACCATCCGCTGTGGGAGTGCGACAACGCGCTGATCACCCCGCACCTCGCCGGCTCCGAGGGCAACGAGTGGCGCCGCCTGGCCGACCTCGCCCTCGCCGAGACCACCCACTGGGCGTCGGGTGCCGGCTTCCTCCATCCCGTACGACGCGAAAGGCTGGCGTTCCTGGCATGAGCATCCCGTTCGAACTGCCCACCGAGGACCGTGCGCCGAGCCCGTACACCGGGTACACCCGGGCCCACTGGGAAGCCGTCGCGGACGGGCTGCTGTGGGCCGCGTGGCGCTGGAGCACCCCGGGCCGCGCCCTGCTGGACCTGCCGGGGCGCCCCTCGCGCTCGGGCGTGCGCTCCGACGGACTGGAGGGCTTCGCGCGGACGTTCCTCGCGGCGGCCTTCCGGGTCGCCGGCGCCGACGGCGACGACCCGCACGGCTGGCTGGACCGCTACGCGCGCGGCCTCGACTCGGGCACCCGCACGCCCGGCCGCGAGGACACCGAGTCCTGGCCGCTGATCCTCGACCACGACGTGCAGGGCCAGCCGATGGTCGAGTCGGCGTCGGTCGCGCTCGGGCTGCGGCTGACCGCGCCCTGGCTGTGGAAGAACCTCGACGCCGGGGTGCAGGACCGGGTGGAGGAGTGGCTGCGCGGGGCGCTCAGGCACGTGCCGGCTCCGAACAACTGGTACCTGTTCCCGTACACGGTGGCCGGGTTCCTGGAGTCGGTCGGCCGCGGGGACGCGGAGACCGCCGCGGCCCGGGAGCGGGCGCTGGAGCTGATGGAGGGCTGGTACCGGGGCGAGGGCTGGTACGCCGACGGCGACGGACGCGCCTTCGACCACTACAACGGCTGGGCGCTGCACCTGTACCCGGTGCTCGACGCCCACCTGGCCGGTGACACCGGGCCGGTCGCCGCCCGGTACGGGGAGCGGCTGCGCACGCACCTCGACGGCTTCGCGCTGATGTTCGGCGCGGACGGGGCGCCGCTGCACTACGGCCGTTCGCTCGCCTACCGCTTCGCGGCCTCCGCGGCCGTGGGGCTGGGCGCGGTCACCGGGCACACGCCGCTGACGCCGGGAATGTCGCGGCGACTGGCGAGCGGCAGTCTGCGCTACTTCCTGGAGCGGGGTGCGCTGACCGACGACGGGCTGCTCTCCCTGGGCTGGCACGGCCCCCACGAGGCCACTCTCCAGCCGTACTCGGGCCCGGCCTCCCCGTACTGGGCGTCGAAGGCGTTCGTGTCGCTCCTGGCCCCCGCCGACCACCCGCTGTGGACGGCCACCGAGGAGGCGGCCCCGGTGGAGGAGGCGGACCGCGTGCTCGCCCTGCCGGCACCCGGGCTGCTGCTCCAGGCGACGCGCGCCGACGGGATCGTACGGCTGCACAACCACGGCAGCGACCACGTCCGTCCGCACGAGGGCGAGGTGGCCGCCGAGGACGACCCGCACTACGGCCGGCAGGCCTACTCGACCCGGACCGGGCCCACCGCCGTCACGAACGTCGCGGACAACCACCTCTCGGTGCACGTGAACGGCCGCGGCAGTGTGCGGCGTCGCGTCCACCCGCTCGGCGCGGGGCAGGGCGAGGGATGGGGCTGGGCGGCGTCCTGGCACCGGCCGGTGTTCGCCGGCGGGCCCCCGATGGTGCCGGGGCTGCGGGTGGAGAGCGTGACCGTGGCCAAGGGACCGTACGAGCTGCGGGTGCACCGGGTGACCGGGGCGCCGCCCGGCGCGCGCGTGACGCACACCGGGTGGGCCACCGGCCCCGAGGAGCCCCTGGTCTCGGCGCTGCACGGACTGCACGGCTGGAACTCCGAGCCCGAGACCGTCCGCGCCCCGCAGGGCACCGCGTACACGCAGTGGGCCGAGCTGCCCCGGCTGTCCGGCGAGGCGGGCG
Source organism: Streptomyces sp. AC602_WCS936 (assembly GCF_019049125.1). NCBI lineage: Bacteria > Bacillati > Actinomycetota > Actinomycetes > Kitasatosporales > Streptomycetaceae > Streptomyces > Streptomyces sp. AC602_WCS936. The sequence goes on from NZ_JAGMUF010000066.1 coordinate 412,966, forward strand.
GTACCTCCCTGCACGTCTGCCTGGCCGCGCTCGCCGGCGAACCGGGGCCCGGCCCGCTGGCGGACGCCGTCACGGAGGTCGTGCCCGGCGAGCGGGAGGTCGAGGTGGTCTGGGCGGACGGCGGCGGGCGCACCCGCGTCTCGTTCGAGCCGGTGCGGGTGACGCACACGGCGGAGTGACGCGCTCACCCGCTCAGTGCAGGGAGGGCCCCGGCCGGCGCGACCGGTCGGGGCCCTCCCTCGTGCGCGCGTCTGAAGTGGCGGACCGCGCCGCGCCCGGTGACGCTGGTACGGCACCGGCGAGAAGGAGCCCCACTGATGCGCAAGTCCCTGTGGGCCGTGGTCACGGCCCTGACCGTGCCGGTGCTCTGCGCGGCTCCCGCCGCGGCCTCCGGGTCCCCCGCCGCGCACCTCCCGGCCGACGTGACGGCGACCGAGTGCATCCAGGGCGGCGGACTGATCGTCGTCTCGGTCGACCAGTCGGGGACGGGGTCCTTCACGAAACGCTGTCAGGGCGGCGTGCACGACGGGGAGTCCGTCACCTGAGACGACCGCGTCCGTTCCCTCGCGCCCATGCCTTGAGTCCCGCTCACTGGGTACGCGGTCACGGCCCACCACGGCAGTCGGTACCCGAACACGACCGGCCGCGTGCAGCGGCCCGCCCAGAACGGAGAAGAGGCTGATGAGCGAGGCCAACCCCCTCAAGCGGGTAGCCCACAAGGTCACCGAGAGCCTGCAGGGCGACGGTGGCGGACCGGCGGACGGTGTCCCCGGCAAGCCCGGGCCCGAGTCGCCGCCCGTCGCCGAACCCACCGAGCCCCGGGAGCCGCTGCCCCCGAAGCCGGACCAGAGCGGCCCGGACACCGTCTCGCCGACCGGCCAGCCCACGGGCGCCGACCAGGCCCGCGTCGCGCAGTCCGGCGCCTACCTGACGAACGCTCAGGGCACGCGGCTGTACGACACCGACCACTCGCTCAAGGCCGGGCCGCGCGGTCCCGTGCTGCTGCAGGACCACCACCTGCGCGAGAAGGTCATGCACTTCGACCACGAGCGCATCCCGGAGCGCGTGGTGCACGCCCGCGGCGCCGGAGCGCACGGCGTCTTCCAGAGCTACGGCACGGCGGCCTCCGTGACCAAGGCGGCGTTCCTCGCCGACGACGTGGAGACGCCCGTGTTCACGCGGTTCTCCACGGTGGTCGGCTCGCGGGGGTCGTCGGACACCGTGCGGGACACCCGCGGGTTCGCGACGAAGTTCTACACCAGTGAGGGCGTCTTCGACCTGGTCGGGAACAACATCCCGGTCTTCTTCATCCAGGACGCGATCAAGTTCCCGGACGTGGTGCACGCCGCGAAGCCGCACCCGGACCGGGAGATCCCGCAGGCGCAGAGCGCGCACGACACCTTCTGGGACTTCGTCTCGCTGCACACCGAGGCGACCCACCACACCATCTTCTTCATGGGCGACCGCGGCATCCCGCGCTCCTTCCGGATGATGGAGGGCTTCGGCGTCCACACCTTCCGGCTGGTCAACGCCGCGGGTGAGACGACGCTGGTGAAGTTCCACTGGAAGCCGAAGCTGGGCGTGCACTCCCTGGTGTGGGACGAGGCGCAGCTCATCAACGGCGTCGACCCGGACTTCCACCGCCGGGACCTGGCGGACGCGATCGAGGCGGGCGCGTACCCGCAGTGGGAGCTGGGCATCCAGACCTTCCCCGACAACCCGGAGCAGACCTTCGAGGGCATCGACCTGCTGGACCCGACCAACATCGTGCCCGAGGAGCTGGCGCCGGTGCAGCCGGTCGGGCTGCTGACGCTGAACCGCAACCCGTCCAACTTCTTCGCCGAGACCGAGCAGATCGCCTTCCACGTCGGCCACCTGGTCCCCGGCATCGACATCACCGACGACCCGCTGCTCGCGGGGCGGCTGTTCTCGTACCTGGACACGCAGATCACCCGGCTCGGCGGGCCCAACTTCCCGCAGCTGCCCATCAACCGTCCGCAGGCGCCGGTCAACGACATGCTGCGCGACGGCATGCACCAGACGGCGGTGCACCGGGGGGTGGCGCCGTACCGGCCCAACTCCCTGGACGGCGGCTGCCCGTTCACGGCCGGGGCCGCCGAGGGGGCGTACATCGAGGCGCCGGTACGGGTCCCCGAGGCGACCAAGGTGCGCGAGGCGCCGGAGTCGTTCGCGGACCACTTCAGCCAGCCCCGGCGCTTCTGGCTGAGCATGAGCCCGGTGGAGCGCGAGCACATCATCGGCGCCTACACCTTCGAGTTGGGCAAGTGCTACGAGCAGCCGATCCGGGAGCGGACCCTCCAGGTGCTGGCCAACATCGACCCGGAGCTGTGCGCGGGTGTCGCCGAGGGCCTGGGCCTGCCCGCGCCGCAGCCGACCGTGCCGCTGGCCGACGTCGAGCCGAGCCCGGCACTGTCGCAGGTCGGCCGGACCTGGCCCACCGACGGCCGCGTCGTCGGCATCGTCACGGGCGGGGGCGACCTGGAGGGCGTGAACGCCGTGCGGCAGGCGGTGCTGAACGCGGGCATGGTGCCGCTGGTGGTGGCGCCGACCGGCGGCACCCTCGGCTCGGGCGACGCCGCGCTGACCGTACAGCGCAGCTACGTCACCGCGCGCTCCGTCGAGTTCGACGCCGTGCTGCTGGCGGGGGCGCCGGACATGGGCAGCGACGCGTACACCCCGCGCGACTACAAGTCCGGGCCGGCGCCCGCGCGGCCGGCGACGACCGACCCGCGGGTGAGCCTGCTGGTGTCGGAGGCGTTCCGGCACGGCAAGGCGATCGGCGTCTGGGCGGGCGGCGAGGTCGCGCTGGAGGCGTCGGGGGTTCCGGCCGACGCTCCCGGTGTGGTCGTCGCCGACTCCGGCACGGCGGCCCTGGAGCAGGTCACCGAACTGCTGGGCTCGCACCGGGTCTGGGAACGGTTCACCACTCCCCGGGGCTGAGAGCCGCACCCGCCGGGCCGGTCACCGAGACGGTGGCCGGCCCGGCGGCGTGTTCAGCACAGGACGCGCAGCGCCCCGGGCAGCACCCTGGCCGTGACCGGGACGACGGCCTCGACCTCGCCGTCGGCGCCGTACGGTATGGCCCGGTCGGCCTCGATGCGGACCTCCTTCCCGCGCAGGACGCGGACCTGGGGGCGGCGGACGTGGGCGCCCGACGCGAGCTCGTTCATGAGGGCGAAGAACAGCCGCCGGGGCGCCTGGTGGATCATCACGACGTCCAGCAGGCCGTCGTCGACCCGGGCGGCGGGGGCGATGCGGCGGTTGAAGCCGTAGTAACCGGAGTTGGCGGCCACCGTGGTGTAGCCGGTGAAGGCGTGCTCCTCGCCGTCGACGGTGACGCGGTAGCGGGTGGCGCGCCAGCCGGTGACGGCGCGCAGGGCACCCGCGTAGTAGGAGGCGGCACCGCGCAGCAGGCGCGTCTCGTTGGCGTGGCGGTTGGCGAGCGCGTCGACACCGGCGTAGACGCTGCCGAGCACGGCGGTGCGGTCGTGGACGGCGGAGGTGACCTCGATGGTGTCGACGGGGCGCGGCTCGCCCCGCAGCAGCACCTCGGCGAGGGCGGTGGGCTCGGTGGGCAGGCCCAGGGCGCGCGCGAAGTCGTTGCCGCGGCCGGCCGGGACGAGCCCCAGCGTCGCCCCGGTGCCGCTGAGGGCGCCGCCGATCCCGCCGGCCATGCCGTCGCCGCCGACGGCGAGCACCACCCGGCCGCGCTCCCCGGCCCGCCGGGCGATCTCCCGGGCGTGGCCGAGGCTGCGGCTGTACTCCGTCTCCAGCCCCGCGCCCGCCTCCCGCAGCAGCCGGGCGACCCCGAGCAGCGCGGCGGCCGAGGTGGCGCCGCCCGCGGTGGGGTTGACGACGGCGGTGAACTGTCGCATCGATGTGCCTCCGGGCTGAGGGGTGGTGCCGGACGGTTGTCTCACGGGTGGGGGTGCGACGGCGGGCGGGGTCCGTCCTCGGGCAGCAGGACACCCGGGCTGAGCACTCCCGCCGGGTCCAGGCTCCGCTTGACGGCGCTCAGGGCCGCCACGCCGAGGGGCCCCGCCTCCCGGACGTACCAGTCGCGGTGGTCGGTGCCGACGCCGTGGTGGTGGGTGATGGTGCCGCCCGCGGCACCGATCGCCTCGTTGGCGGCGTGCTTGGCCCGGGTCCAGTGCGCCACGGCGTCCTCGCCCTGGGCGGAGACGACGGTGAAGTACAGCGAGGCGCCGTTCTCGTAGACGTGCGAGATGTGGCACATGACCAGCGGCGGTGTGCCGGCCTCGGTGAGGGTGCCGGTGAGCGCGTCGCGGACGGCGGTGTAGAGGGCGGGTATGCGGGACCAGTAGGTCGCGGTCTCCAGGGTCTCGGCGAGGGCGCCGGCGTCGAGCAGCGAGTCGCGCAGGTACGGCGCCGAGTAGCGGCCGTGGGCCCAGCGCTCCCCCGGCTCGTCCCCGGCGAAGGTGCCGCCGCACTCGCGCAGGACGGCGGCGGCGCCCTCGCGGCGGTACGCGGTGTCCTGCTCGGTGCCCTCGAAGCCGACGACGGCCAGGCAGCCGGCGTCCTGCCGGTCGAGGGAGGCGCCGATGGCGTCGGGCTGGGCGAGGCCGATCAGGGTCTCGGTCTCGTCGGACAGCCGCAGCACCGTGGGACGGGGGCCGTCCTGGGCGAGACGGCGCAGGGCGGCGGCGCCCGCGTCGAAGGAGGCGAAGCGCCAGCCCTCGTAGCGGCGGACCTCCGGCAGGGGGCGGATGCGCACGGTGACCGACGTGATGACGCCGAAGGCGCCCTCGGAGCCCAGGATCAGCTGGCGCAGGTCGGGTCCGGCCGCCGAGCGCGGGGCGCGGCCGGTGTCGAGAGTGCCCTCGGGGGTGGCGAGGGTGAGGCCGAGGACCATCTCGTCGAAGCGTCCGTAGCCGGCGGAGGCCTGTCCGCTGGAGCGGGTCGCGGCGAAGCCGCCGATGGTGGCCCACTCGTAGGACTGCGGGAAGTGGCCGAGGGTGTAGCCCCGTTCGGCGAGCAGCGCCTCGGCCTCGGGGGCGCGCAGGCCGGGTTGCAGGGTGGCGGTGCGGGAGACCTCGTCGAGGTCGAGCAGGCGGTTCATGTGCCGCAGGTCGAGGGCGACGAAGCCGGCGCGTCCCGACCGGCCTTCGGGGGCGAGGCCGCCGACGACGGAGGTGCCGCCGCCGAAGGGGACGAGGGCCAGGCCGTGCCGGGCGCAGGCGTCGAGTACGGCGAGCACCTCGTCGTGGCCGTCCGGGAGGACGACGGCGGCCGGGGCGTCGGTGGTGTCGCCGGCCCGCATCCGCAGCAGGTCGGGGGTGGACTTGCCGCGGGTGTGGCGGACGCGGGTCTCGGCGTCGGTGCGCACCCGGTCCGGGCGGTCGCCGACGGCGGCCTCCAGGTCGCGGCGGGCGGCTTCGTCAAGCGGCGACGCGGGTACGCCGATCCCTTCCAGCGGGACGGGGGCGGTGTCGCGGGGCTTCACGCCGAGCAGCTCGCGCAGCACCCCGGTCACCGTGTCGGGCAGCGGCGTCGCCCTGGCCGGGTCGCCCCAGCCGTTCCACAGCATGTCCATTGCCTGTCGTCCTCACGGTCGGTTCGGGGGATGCCGTCTGCGCGGCCCCTGGGGCGTTACACTGTTACACATGACGCCCAACCGTCACAACAACTCGGACCGCAACTCGGACCGCAACTCGGACCGGCCGAACGCCTCGGACAACGACACCGTGCTGGACGCCGTGCGCGACTGCGTACTGGCCGTCGGGGTCCGCCGCACGACGATGACCGACGTGGCCCGCCGCGCCGGCGTCTCCCGGATGACGCTGTACCGGCGCTGGCCGGACGTGCGGACCCTGGTCGGCGACCTGATGACCCGCGAGTGGATCGCGGTGGCCACCGGCGCCATCCCCGAACCGCGGCCGGACCTAGACACCCGCCCGCGCATCGTCGAGGGACTGGTCACCGGAGTGGAGGCGTTCCGCGCGCATCCGCTCTTCCGCAAGATCGTCGACGTAGATCCCGAGCTGCTGCTCCCGTACGTCCTCGACCGGCGCGGGGCGAGCCAGGAGGCGCTGCTGGAACTGCTGGCCGGCGGGCTGGCCGAGGGCCACGCCGACGGGTCGGTGCGCCCGGCCCACACCGGACGGCAGGCGCGGTCCGTCCTGCTGGTCGTCCAGTCCTTCGCCCTGTCGCTGCGCACCATGACCGACGAGGACGACGCCGAGCTGACCCCCGAGGCCTTCCTCGGGGAACTGCGCACCATCCTGGAGAGGACCCTCGCCCCATGAGCCCGACCAGCAGCAGCCCCGCCGCCGGGGCCTCCCTGTCCGCCGCGCGGCGCTCGCGCGAGCTCACCGAGGCGGTGGGCGGTCCCGTCGTGGACGTCCTGGTCGTCGGGCTCGGCGCGACGGGCGCCGGTGTCGCCCTGGACGCGGCGGCCCGGGGCCTGAGCGTGGTCGCGGTGGACGCCCACGACCTGGCCTTCGGCACCTCCCGCTGGAGCTCCAAGCTCATCCACGGCGGCCTGCGCTACCTCGCCTCCGCGCAGTTGGACGTGGCCCACGAGAGCGCGGTCGAGCGCGGGGTGCTGATGGAGCGTACGGCTCCGCACCTGGTGCACGCCCAGCCGTTCGTGCTGCCGCTGACGCCGCTGGTGTCGCGGGGGCAGGCCGCGCTGGCGTGGGCCGGGTTCCGGGCCGGGGACACGCTGCGGCTGGCGGCGCGCACCGCGCGGGCCACGCTGCCCGCGCCGCGCCGGCTGTCCGCCGTGGAGACCCGTCACCTGGCCCCGGCCCTGCGCTCCGACCGGCTGCGCGGCGGGCTGCTGTCCTGGGACGGCCGGCTCACGGACGACGCCCGCCTGGTGACCGCGCTCGCCCGGACCGCCGCCGCGCGCGGCGCCCGCGTGCTGACCCGGGTGCGGGCGCTGGAGCTGACCGCGTCCGGCGCCCGGATACGCGACGAGCTCACCGGGGAGGAGGGCGAGATCCGCGCCCGCGCGGTGATCAACGCCTCCGGGGTGTGGGCCGGTGACCTCGTCGACGGCATCCGCGTCCGCCCCTCCCGCGGCACCCACCTGGTCCTGCGCTCCGACCGGCTCGGCCCGCTGCCCGCCGGTCTGCACGTGCCGGTCCCCGGGGAGACCAACCGCTTCGTGCTGGTGCTGCCCCAGGGCGACGGGCGGGTCTACGTCGGTCTGACCGACGAGCCCGTGGAGGGCGAGGTGCCGGACGTTCCCGAGGTGCCCGAGACCGACGTGGGCTTCCTGCTGGACGTGCTCGGTTCCGTGCTGGACGTGCCGGTGCACCGCGAGGACGTCGTGGGCGCCTTCGCGGGCCTGCGTCCCCTGCTGGACACAACGGCCGCCGACCGGTCCGGCGGCGCTCCCCGCACGGCGGACGTCTCCCGCCGGCACGCGGTGCTCACCTCCCCGGAGGGCGTGGTCACCGTGGTGGGCGGCAAGCTCACCACGTACCGGCGCATGGCCGAGGACGCCGTGGACGCCGCCGTCGCCGCCCGCCGCCTCGCCGCCGGCCCGTCCCCCACGGCCGCGCTGCCGCTGGTCGGCGCCGCCGCACCGCACGCCCTGGCCGCGCTGCGGGCACCGCGCCGCCTGGTCCGCCGCTACGGCGCCGAGGCGCCGGCCGTCCACGCCCTCGCCGCCCGCGACCCCCGGCTCGGCGAGCGGGTCCTGCCGGACCACCCCGTCACGGGCGCCGAACTCCTGTGGGCCCTGCGTCACGAGGGAGCCCTCGACGAGTCCGACCTCCTCGACCGCCGCACCCGCATCGGCCTGGTCCCCGAGGACCGGGCCGCGGCGCTGGACGCCGTACGCGGTCTGCTGGACGAGACCGTGGCCGGGCGGGTGTGACACCAGCCCGGCACCGACGGGCACGCACGGCGGCCCGCTCCGGGCCGGCAGGACGGACACCTCCGGGAGCCCGACGGTCCGTACCGCCGGACTGACGCGGGCGGTCCCAGCGGGTTCGGAGGCCGGTGGCGGGCCGCCCCGGTCGCGCGGCTCGCCACCGGGCGGCCCGAGGGCCGGGCAACCCGCGGAGCGGGAGACCCGTGTTCCGGGACCGGAGGAAGCCCCGCTCCCGGCCGGGTGCGGGGCTTCCCGATGGTCGGATGTGCCGGATGTGCCGGATCGGTCGGGCGGGCCCGAAGAGGCGTTCGCGGGTCGGACCGCCCCCGTCGGTCAGGAGCCCTGGCCCCCGTCCTGGACTGCCTTGTGGACCTTCGCCTCGATCTTGTGCCGGGACTGACCACCCTCCTTCACGTACTCGGTCATAGCGGTCTGCGCGTCCCGGTCGAGGTCGCGCCAGGCCCGTACGGCGGTCTCGTAGGTGTTCGACTGCCGCGGGGTCCACTGATGCTGTGTAGGAGGCCCGTACGAGTCCCGCAGCGTCTCGACCCGGTGGCGGGCCTGGTCCGCCGCACGACGCTTGTGCACGAGCTCCTCGAATGTATGAGCCACCACACCTCGACCGTAGTCAGAGGAACCCCTTCGCGCGCGCCGAGCCCGAGACCCCGGGCCCTGGAGGGCCCGGGCTGTGCGCAAGTGGCCCCCGCCGGCCCCGAAGGGCCTTAACATCAAGCCACCGACGACGTGCCGGGCATATGCGGGAGATGAGGGAACGTGGCGGACATCGAGGGAGCGGCAGTACCGGAGCGGCTGCTGATCACCCGTACCACCACGGGAGACGGCGTCAGCGTCGTCACCCTCGCCGGGGAGGTCGACCTGGACGGCAGCAGTCAGCTCCGCGACGTGCTGCTGTCCTGCGTGCAGACGGCGCCGGGCACGGTGGTCGACTTCGCGGAGGTGGCCTTCCTCGACTCCAGCGGCATCAACGTGCTCATCGCCGCCCACCAGGCCGCCGAGTCCCGCGGCGTCTGGTTCCGGCTCGCCGCACCCCGGCACGCCGTCGAGCGCGTACTGCGCCTCGTGGGCGTCGACGGCCTCATCGCCTGCTTCCCGACGGTCGAACGGGCCCTGGCCGCCTGAGTCGCCGGCCGGGCGGCGTCAGCGCAGCGGCAGGCGGGCGTAGACCGTCTTGCCCGTCGCGTGCGGCTTGGTGATGACCTCGTCGCACAGGCGGGTCACGATCTCCAGCCCGTGCCGGCCGACCCGCAGGGGATCACGGGGCAGGAACGTGGGGAACCCCTCCCCCGTGTCCGACACGGCGATCTCCACACCGTCGTCCACCAGGGTCAGCTCCAGCCGGCAGGGACCGGGGGCGTGCCGGAGCGCGTTCGTCACCAGTTCGCTGGCGACGAGGCGGGCGGCGTCCAGGAAGCCGTCGGCCAGGTCCACGCCCCGCTCCCCGAGCCGGTCGACGAAGCCGTGCACGACGTCCCGGGAGGCCGGGATCATCGCCGAGCCGCCCCTGAACTCCACCACCGAGGACACGGCCGAGGCGTCCGCGGCATCGGGTCTGTGCGCCGGAGTCATACAGAGCCTCACCGTCCGGTCCGGGGCCGGGTAGGGAGAGCGCGGGCCCCGGCTCCTCACGATACGCACCGGGACCGTCACCACAGTCTCTTTGCCCCAACTTCCGCCGGACGCGCCGTTTTTCGGACAGTCCCGGGCTGAGTGCGCCGGAAAGAACGCCGTCCCGGTCGGTCCCGGGCACCGGGCCTCGTCACGACGCGGCCCGGTGCGCCGGGCGGGTCAGGAGGCGGTGCAGCCGCCGACCACGGGGGCGGCGTCGCTGCCGTTCTTCGTCACCGTGAAGCCGAAGCTGGTCGACGCGCCGGCCGCCAGGGTGCCGTTCCAGCTCGGCCGCGCGGTCATGACGTTGCCGTTCCAGGCCGGCGTGGCGTTCCAGGTGGCCTGGACCCGCTGCGACGCCGGGAAGGTGACGGTCGCCGCCCAGGAGCCGATCGGCTCGCTGCCCGCGGTGATGGTGACCTGGCCGTTGTAGCCGCTGCTCCAGTCCGCGGTCCTGGTGTAGGTGGCGGTGCAGGTCGCGGTTCCGTCGCCGGGGTCGCCGCCGCCGTCGTCACCGCCTCCGGTGCCGCCGAGGGCGGTCAGGACGGCGTCGTACGCGGGCTTCGCCTCGTAGTTCCCGTCGAACAGGAGCGGGGTGCCGCCGCTGCGCCACGAGTACTTGTCGGTGACGCCCCACACGGTGATGCCGGTGCAGCGGTCCACGGCGAGGCAGGCCTCGACGACGCGGGCGTAGTTGTCGGCCTGGGCGGCGCCGGAGCCCTCGATGTCCAGCTCGGTGATCTGCACGTCGACGCCGAGGTCGGCGAAGCGCTGAAGGTTGGCCTGTAGGTCGGCCGGGACCGGGGAGTTGCTGTTGAAGTGGCCCTGGAAGCCGACGCAGTCGATGGGCACGCCGCGGGACTTGAAGTCCTTGACCATGTTGTAGACGGCGGTGCTCTTCGCGTTGACGCCGTCGGTGTTGTAGTCGTTGTAGCAGAGCTTGGCGGCGGGGTCGGCGGCGCGGGCGGTGCGGAACGCCTCCTCGATGTAGCCGTCGCCCAGCTTGTCCTGGAAGGGCGAGCTGCGCCGGGCGCCGCTGCCGCCGTCCTGGAACGCCTCGTTGACGACGTCCCAGCTGTGGATCTGGCCCTTGTAGTGGCCCATGACGCGGTTGATGTGGTCGTTCATGGCGGTGCGCAGGTCGGCGGCGCCCAGGCCGCCCACCCAGGAGGGCAGTTGGGAGTGCCAGACGAGGGTGTGGCCGCGGACGTCCATGCCCTGTGCCTGGGCGTGGTCGACCACCCGGTCGGCGGCCGAGAAGGTGAAGGTGCCGCGGGTGGGCTCGGTGGCGTCCCACTTCATCTCGTTCTCGGGCGTCGCGGAGTTGAACTCGCGGTTCAGCGTGGAGACGTAGCCGGCCTCGCCGAGGTGGCTCGCCGCGACGGCGGTGCCGAAGTAGCGGCCCTGGGCCGCTGCCGCGGAGCCGAGCGTGTCGGCGGCGGCGAGCCCGGTGGGCGGGGCGGCCTCGGCGGAGTGGGCCGCGGCGGTGAGCGCGGCCGCGGCGACGAGTCCGGCGGTGGCCGCTCTCGACAGACGTAGGAAAGTCATGCGCATGTCATCCCGTTCCTCGAATCGGTGTGCGGGAGTCGTTCGGAGTCGCCCGGAGAAAGCCGGAGTCTCCGAAAGTTTCGGAGAGATTTCCGAATGTCGCGGAGGAGGTTACGGACTCTCGTCCCCGCGGTCAACGCCCCGTCGCGGTCACCCGTGCGGCCCCATCGCGTGCGCGGTGCCGGTGGGGTGGCGCATTCTTGCTGTGTCGCCCGCGTGACGGCGCACGGACGAGGTGGGGCCGATGAGTGCAGGCGCCGAGGACGCAGGCCGGATGCCGGGAAGGCTGACGGCGCTGCTCGTCGACGCCTGTGCGCAGGCGATCAGCGCGGCCGGCGGCTACGCGGGCGGGATCTACCTGCCCTCCCGCACCCCCGGGCTGCTGCGGCTCGCCGTCCTCGCCGGACTGCCCGGACCGCTGTTCCGACCCTGGTGGCGGCTGCACGCCGACAGTCCGTTCCCGGTGGCCGACGCCTACCGGCTCGGCACCCGCGTGGTGCTGCCCAACGCGGCCGAGACGATGCGCCGTTACCCGCAGTTCGCGGCCGGTCTGCCGTTCCCCTTCGGGTCCCTGTACGTGCCCGTCGCCGGCGCCGCGCGGACGTACGGCGTCCTGACCGTCCTGCGCCCCTCGGCCTCCGACACCGCCGAGGTGCTGGAGGGCCTGAACCGGATGGAAGAGGCGGCGCGGGAACTCGGCGCGCTGCTGGACCGGTCGGCCGGGCGCCGGGACGCGCCGCCCGTGCTCTGGGACGGTGAACCGCTGTGCCTGCGGCCGCCGCCGTCCGCGCGGCACCCGCAGCACGCCGGAAGTTTCGCCTGGGACCCCGGCTCCGGCGCCGTCACCGTCGACGAGCCGCTGTGCGCCCTGCTCGGGCTGGCCGAAAACACCCGGGACCCGGTCGTCACACTCGACGCGCTCACCGGCGCGCTGACGCCCGACGACGGGCACCGCATCGCCGCGGCGCTGCGGCAGACGGCCGCCGGCCTGCCGCCCCCGCTGCCCCTGTACGCGCGCGCCGCGGACGGCACGCTGCGCCTGGTGGAACTGTGGCGACCGCAGGCGGCTCCCCACGCCGGCGGCCCGGTGCGGGGCGTCGTGCGCGAGCCGTCCGGCGGCACCGTCGCGGACGCCGCGGCCGACCTGCTGCCGGACGGCGTGTTCTGCGTGGACCGGCTGGGCACCGTCGTCTACGCCAATCCGCGCGCCGCCCGGCTGCTGGGCCTGCCCCGGTCCCGGCTGCTCGGCCACTCCCTGTGGGAGGCCGTGCCCTGGCTGGACCAGGCCGCCTACGAGGACCACCTGCGCGGCGCCCTGCTCTCCCCGGACCCGGTCCACTTCCACGTCCGGCGCCCGCCCGACGACAGCCGCCGGGCCACCCCGCAGCCCTACGAGGGCGACTGGCTCGCGGTCTCCGTGCATCCCGGGCGGGACCTGCTGACCGGAACGCTCCGCCCGGCCAACCGGGTGGCCGACGCGTCCGCCGGTCTCACACCCGAGCACGGCCCGGCGCGGGCGGCGCCCGGGGCCGACGACCCCGGACCCACCGCCGTCGCCACCACGCCGCCCGTGTACCGGCCCATCGTCCTGGCCGTGGCCCTGACCGAGGCGGTCACCGCCCGCCAGGTGGCCGCCGTGGTCGTACGGGAACTGCTGCCCGCGTTCGGCGGCCGCCGGCTCGCCATCTACCTGCTCCAGGAACGGCACCTGTACCTGGCGTGGGAGACGGGCTTCCCGCCGGGCTTCCTCGCCCCCTTCGAGGGGGTGGCCCTCGACGCCCGGCTGCCCGGGGTCGAGACGCTGACCAGCGGCCGCCCGCTCTTCTTCGACTCGATGCAGGCGCTGGCCGCCGCGTACCCGGGCATTCCGCTGGACGCCACGGAGGGCGCCCGCGCCTTCCTTCCGCTGATCGCCTCCGGCCGCCCGGTCGGCTCCTGCATCCTGGGCTTCGACCGTGCCCGGAGCTTCGGCACCGAGGAGCGCTCCGTGCTCACCGCCCTCGCCGGGGTGATCGCCCAGGCGATGGAGAAGGCCAGGCGCTACGAGTCCGAGACCGCGCTCGCCCGCGGCCTGCAGCGGGCGCTGCTGCCCCGCCGGCTCCCGGCGCACCCGCTGCTGGAGACCGCCGGGCGCTATCTGCCCGGCACCCAGGGCATGGAGGTGGGCGGGGACTGGTACGACGTGGTCGCCTCGGGCGACGGCATGGCACTGGTCATCGGCGACGTGCAGGGGCATGGCGTGCAGGCGGCGGCCACCATGGGGCAACTGCGCAGCGCCGTGCGCGCCTTCGCCCTCGGGGACCGTCCGCCCGACGAGGTGCTCGGCGGCGTCAACCACCTGCTGACCGACCTGGACCCGGGCCTGTTCGCGAGCTGCTGCTACATCCGGCTTGACCCGGCCACCGGACGGGCCTGCGCGGCCCGCGCGGGTCACCCGCCGCCGCTGCTGCGCCACCCGGACGGACGCACCGAGCCCGTGGACCTGCCCGGCGGGATGGTGCTCGGGGTGGACCCCGGCGCGCCGTACCCGCTGACCGAGTTCCGGGTCGAGCCCGGCGCCGTCCTCGCCCTGTACACCGACGGGCTGGTGGAGCGGCCCGGCGCCGACATCGACGACGGCATCACCGCCCTCGGGCTGGCCCTGGCCAGGGAGGGCGCGCCCGCGACGGGGGCGGACGGCCGCTCGCTCGCGGGCATCGCCGACCGGCTCACCCGCACCGCGCGCCGCACCGAGGACCGCCCCGACGACATCGCCCTGCTGCTCGCCACGCGCCACTCGCGGCACCGGAGTCCCCGGTGAGCGCGGGCCCGGACCTGCCCGTGCCGGGCACCTCCGTCACCGGGGGCGCCCCTCGCCTCCTCGGGCCCGGCAGTGTAGACATGGGCACATGGTCCGACTGATGGGTCGATCGGGAGAGCGGTCACCCCGTCGTCCCAGCGGTTCGCTCGCCCGGGTCCGGCGAGACGCGGACCGGTCACGGCGAGGGGCGGGCGCGGGACGGCGAGGACGCGCGGCGGCGCTGCGCTCCATGCTGTCCGGGCGCAGCGTCGCCGGCCAGGTCTTCGCCATGAACGTGTTCATCGTGCTGCTGCTCGTGGTGGCGGCGGCGGTGGCGCTGGTGCTCCAGGTGCGGCACGACAGCGAGGTGGAGGCCCGCAACCGGTCCGTCGCGGTGGCCGCGACATTCGCCAACTCCCCGGGCATCCGCGAAGCCCTGCGCAGCCCCGACCCCACGGCGGTGCTCCAGCCCCGGGCCGAGGCGGCGCGCAAGGCGACGGGCGTGGACTTCATCGTCGTCATGAACACCGAGGGCATCCGCTACACCCATCCCAAACCGGACCGCATCGGCAAGGAGTTCGTGGGCACCATCGCCCCCGCGCTGAACGGGGAGACGGTGACCGAGCAGGTCGACGGGACCATCGGCCCGCTCGTGCAGGCCGTCGTGCCCGTCGAGACGCCGGACGGCGAGGTCGTGGGCCTGGTGTCGGCCGGCATCACGACGGAGAACGTGGGCGGCGCCGCCGAGCGGCAGCTGCCGCTGGTGCTGATCGTGGCGGGCGTCGGCCTGGCCCTGGCGACGGCGGGCACCGCGCTGGTCAGCCGGCGGCTGCTGCGGCAGACGCACGGTCTGGGGCCGCACGAGATGACCCGGATGTACGAACACCACGACGCCGTCCTGCACAGCGTCCGGGAGGGCGTGCTCATCGTCGGCCCCGACGGCCGGCTGCTGCTCGCCAACGACGAGGCGCAGCGCCTGCTCGACCTGCCCGCCGACGCCGAGGGACGGCAGGTCGGCGAACTGGGCCTGCCGGACGACACCGCGGAGCTGCTGGCCTCCGGCCGGGTCGCCACCGACGAGGTGCACCTGGTCAAGGACCGGCTGCTGGCGGTCAACCAGCGCCCCACGGACATCCGCGGCGGCCCCGCCGGAAGCGTCACCACGCTCCGGGACTCGACGGAGCTGCGGGCGCTGTCCGGGCGGGCCGAGACCGCCCGCGAACGCCTCGACATCCTGTACGCCGCCGGTGTGGGCATCGGCACCAGCCTGGACGTCACCCGCACCGCCGAGGAACTGGCCGAGCTGGCCGTGCCCCGGTTCGCGGACTACGTCAGCGTGGACCTGTACGACGCCGTGCTGGCGGGCGGCCAGCCGGGGAGCGCGACCCCGCTGAGCCGCGCCGCGCTCAGCGGCATCCGCGAGGAGGTCCCGCTCTACCCGGTCGGCAGGCAGCTCCGCTTCGTGGCCTCCTCCCCGCAGGGCCGCTCCCTGGAGACGGGCCGCCCCGTGCTCGAACCCCGGCTGGGCGAGGCCCCGGGCTGGCAGGCACAGGACCTGGAACGCTCCGCACAGGTGGTGGAGTACGGCGTCCACTCGCTGATCACCGTGCCGCTGCGGGCGGGCACCCTGGTGCTCGGGGTGGTCAGCTTCTGGCGTTCGGAGAAACCCGAGCCCTTCGACGAGGACGAGCTGACGCTCGCCGAGGAACTGGTCGCGCGGGCCGCGGTCTCGATCGACAACGCGCGCCGCTACACCCGCGAGCACAGCATGGCGGTCACCCTCCAGCGCAGTCTGCTGCCGCGCCGGATGCCCGAGCAGAACGCCCTGGACGTCGCCTACCGGTACCTGCCGGCGCAGGCGGGGGTCGGCGGCGACTGGTTCGACGTGCTGCCGCTGTCGGGAGCGCGGGTGGCCCTCGTGGTGGGCGACGTCGTCGGCCACGGGCTGCACGCGGCGGCCACCATGGGGCGGCTGCGGACGGCGGTGCACAACTTCACGTCGCTCGACCTGCCGCCCGACGAGCTGCTCGGCCTGCTCGACGAGCTGGTCGGCCGCATCGACCAGGACGAGGCCGCCGACGACAGCGCTCCGGTCACCGGCGCGACCTGCCTCTACGCCATCTACGACCCCGTCTCCCGGGTCTGTGTGCTGGCCCGCGCGGGGCATCCGCCGCCGGCGCTGATCCGGCCCGACGGCACCGTGGAGTTCCCGGAGGTGCCCGCCGGGCCGCCGCTGGGCCTGGGCGGCCTGCCGTTCGAGACGACCGAGCTGCGCCTGGCCGAGGGGAGCCGGCTGGTGCTGTACACCGACGGGCTGGTCGAGACCCGGGAACACGACATCGACGTCGGCCTGGAGCATCTGCGCCGGGCGCTGGAGACGGCCGGTCAGTCGCCGGAGGAGACCTGCCGGACCGTCCTCGACGCGCGGCTCCCGGACCGGCCGGGCGACGACATCGCCCTGCTCGTCGCCCGCACCCACGCGCTCGGCCCCGACCGGGTCGCCGAGTGGCAGGTCCCCAACGACCCGGCGGCGGTCGGCGAGATCCGCTCCCAGGTCACCCGGCGGCTGGCCGAATGGGGGCTGGACGAGCTGGCGTTCACGACCGAGCTGATCCTCAGCGAGCTGGTCACCAACGCGATCCGGTACGGCGGGGAGACCGTCCAGGTCCGGATGGTGCGGGACCGGAGCCTGATCTGCGAGGTGTTCGACAGCAGCAGCACCTCGCCGCACCTGCGGTACGCCGCCATGACGGACGAGGGCGGGCGCGGCCTCTTCCTCGTCGCGCAGCTCGCCGAGCGCTGGGGCACGCGGTACACGCCGGCCGGCAAGGTCATCTGGGCGGAGCAGCCGGTGCCCTGACGGGGCGTCGGCGTCCGTCTCCGTAACGGTTTCGCGCACGGTGGGTACCCGGCACGCCCGTCATCTGGTAGGAAACTTTCCTATCAGTGCCAGGCATTCCCGACCCCCCACCACACCTGGAGATTCCGTGAGGCACCCGTTCCCCGATCCGGCGCGTCCCGCAGGCACCTCGCGCCGTACCGTGCTCGCCGTGGCATGCGCGTCCCTGGCGACGGTTCCCTTCCTGACACCCGAGCGGGCCTCGGCGGCCGTGCGCGCGCCGGGCCTCGACGACCCGGCGAAGAAGGAGATCGCCATGCGGCTGGTGTCGAGCGCGGAGAACTCCTCGCTCGACTGGAAGGCGCAGTACCAGTACATCGAGGACATCGGCGACGGCCGCGGCTACACCGCCGGCATCATCGGCTTCTGTTCCGGCACCGGCGACATGCTCGACCTGGTGGAGCTCTACACCGCCCGCCGGCCCGGCAACGTGCTCGCGCCCTATCTGCCGGCGCTGCGCGCGGTCGACGGCTCGGACTCGCACGAGGGTCTCGACCCGGGGTACCCCGGCGACTGGCGCCGGGCCGCCCGCGATCCGGAGTTCCGCCGGGCGCAGGACGACGAGCGCGACCGCGTCTACTTCGGCCCTGCCGTACGGCAGGGGAAGGCGGACGGGCTGCGGACACTCGGGCAGTTCGCGTACTACGACGCGATCGTCATGCACGGCGGCGGCAACGACCGTCTGAGCTTCGGCAGTATCCGTGACCGGGCGCTGCGCCGGGCCCGGCCGCCGGCCCGGGGCGGCGACGAGGTGGCGTACCTGCACGCCTTCCTGGACGAGAGGGTGTGGGCCATGGAGCAGGAGGAGGCGCACAGCGACACCAGCCGGGTCGACACGTCGCAACGCGTCTTCCTGAACGAGGGCAACCTGGACCTCGACCCGCCCCTGGACTGGCACGTGTACGGGGACGCCTACCACATCGGCTGACCCCGCCGCCGGGCACGACGCCCTTCGTGGGCTCCGGTGTCAGTGCCGGAACGTGTCCTTGCCCTTCTCCTTGGCCTGCCGGGCGTCGCCCTTGGACTGCTCGGCGCGGCCCTCGGCCGTCATGCGCTCGTTGCCGGCGGCCCGGCCGGCCGCTTCCTTGGCCTTCCCCTTGGCCTGTTCCATCTTGGCCTTGGACTTCTGGTTGCCGGCCACAGTGCTCACCTCTCGGCGTTCGCTTGCGATGTCCTGCGCCCTGCGGGTCGCCCGGCGCGGCCGGATCAAACCCGGCGGCGGCCCACGGGGTGAGCGGGCGAGGGCGGGGTAGGCGGTCGGACAGGAAGGACCCGTCGTCGACTCGGAGGAACGTCATGGCCGGAGTACTGGACCGGATCAAGCGGTTCGCGCGCAGCCCGCAGGGCCGCCGGGCGACGGAGCAGGTGCGCAGGGCGGCGGCGGACCCGCGTCGCCGTGCCCAGGCCCAGCAGATGCTGCGGAAGTTCGGCAAGCGGCGCTGAGCGGCCACTCCACCGGGGCGGCGCTTCAGCCCTGGCCCGCGTGAGTGTGACTGTGGGACCGCTCGGGCGGGCAGCGTCCGGCGCGGCCCGCGCGGTCCCGCCGCCAGTCGAGGACCGCGACGGTCAGCGCACACAGCATGGCGGCGACACCGGAGCCGACCGACAGGGCCACCGCCTCGTGGTAGTCGTCGTGGGTGGCGTTCAGCGTCAGGTAGAACAGCCCCGGCAGCGCGGCGGTGCCGACGGCGCCGCCCAGCCGCTGGCCCGTCTGCAGGGCGCCCCCGGCGGCGCCCGCCATCCGCACCGGGACGTCCCGCAGCGTCATCGTGATGTTCGGGGAGATCACACAGCCGCTGCCCAGGCCGCCGACCAGCAGGGCCGGGGCCGCGAACCACACCGCCCGGTCGGAGGGCGCGAGCCACAGCACCACGGCGGTGGTGCCCAGTCCCGCCATGACGGCCACCAGCCCCCAGACCGTCAGCAGCCGCCCCAGCCGCTCGACCAGCCGGCCCGCCACGGCCGCGGCGGCGGCGGAACCCACGGCGAACGGCGTCACCGCCAGGCCGGACATGAGCGGCGAGTAGCCGAGGCCGTTCTGGAAGAAGAGCGCGAAGACCAGCCACACGCCGCTGAACCCGACGAAGTACAGGGCGGCCAGGCCCGCGCCGGTGGCGTAGCCGCGGGTCTCGGTGAGCAGGCCGGGGTCCAGCAGCGGCTCCCCGTCGCGGCGGGCGATCCGCCGTTCCCAGCGCACGAAGGCGGCCAGCAGGACCAGCCCCGCCGGGAACAGCCACCACACCCTGGCGACCCCGCCGCCCTCGGCGAGCACCAGCGGCAGCATCAGGGCCAGGATGCCGGCGCCCAGGAGCAGGACTCCCACGGGGTCCAGCCGCCCCCGGCCGCCGGGGGCGACCCGGGGCAGGAGACGGAGGCCGAGCACGAAGGCGAGGGCGCCGACCGGCACGTTGACGTAGAAGATCCAGCGCCAGCCCCCGGAGCCCGCCAGGGCCAGGATCAGTCCGCCGACGACCGGCCCCACCGCGCTGGAGACACCGACGGTCGCGCCGAAGAGCCCGAAGGCGCGGCCGCGCTCCGTGCCCCGGAACAGTTGCTGGATGAGCGCCGAGTTCTGCGGCGCGATGCTGCCCGCGGCGACCCCCTGGGCGAGCCGCGCGACGACCAGGAGTTCGATGCCGGGCGCGGCCCCGGCCGCGGCGCTGCAGACGACGAAGGCGGCCAGTGCGACGAGGAAGACACGGCGCCTGCCGAACGTGTCGCCGACCCGACCGGCGGTGACCAGCGTCAGGGCGAACGCGAGGGCGTAGCCGGACACGACCCACTGCACCGACGCCGCCGAGGCGTTCAGCTCACGTTGCATGGACGGCAGGGCGACCGCGACGATCGTGACGTCCAGCAGGGTCATGAAACCGGCGACCAGCGTCACCCACAGGGCCCGCCACCGGTTCGGATCCGGGTGGTCGTCCGGACGGTGCACCGGGGGCTCCCCTCGTGAGGTGACGCGATCGCCTGCCTCACGCCTTGGTCACCCGTGACCGGTGGTTCAAACTTCGGTCCACCCCCGGGGCAAAGTCAGGCCATGACATCCCATAAGATCGACTTATGGGCTCATAGACCGGACCCGCGTACCGACTTAGGCTTGCCTTAGCTTAGGCTTCCCCAAGAGTCGATCTGTCACCGCTCGAAGGGAACCTGAACATGCCCCGCCCTCTGCGGGTAGCCATCGTCGGATCCGGCCCGGCCGGGATCTACGCCGCCGACGCCCTGCTCAAGTCCGAGGTGGCCGCCGACCCCGGTGTGTCCATAGACATCTTCGAGCGCATGCCCGCCCCGTTCGGACTGATCCGGTACGGCGTCGCCCCCGACCACCCGCGGATCAAGGGCATCATCACGGCCCTGCACCAGGTGCTCGACAAGCCGCAGATCCGTCTCTTCGGCAACGTCGACTACCCGACCGACATCAGCCTGGACGACCTGCGCGCCTTCTACGACGGTGTGATCTTCGCCACGGGCGCCACGGCCGACCGGGCGCTGCCGATCCCCGGCATCGACCTCGACGGCTCCTACGGTGCCGCCGACTTCGTCGCCTGGTACGACGGCCACCCCGACTTCCCGCGCACCTGGCCGCTGGAGGCGGAGAAGGTCGCCGTCCTCGGTGTCGGCAACGTCGCCCTCGACATCGCGCGCGTCCTCGCCAAGACGGCCGACGAGCTGCTGCCGACCGAGATCCCGCCGAACGTCTACGAAGGCCTGAAGGCCAACAAGGCGCTCGAGGTCCACGTCTTCGGCCGCCGCGGCCCGGCGCAGGCGAAGTTCAGCCCGATGGAGCTGCGGGAGCTGGACCACTCCCCCAACATCGAGGTCATCGTCGACCCCGAGGACATCGACTACGACGACGGCTCGATCGCCACCCGGCGCGGCAACAAGCAGGCCGACATGGTCGCCAAGACCCTGGAGAACTGGGCGATCCGCGACGTCGGCGACCGGCCGCACAAGCTGTTCCTGCACTTCTTCGAGTCGCCCTCGGAGATCCTCGGCGAGGACGGCAAGGTCGTCGGCCTGCGCACCGAGCGCACCGAGCTGGACGGCACCGGCAACGTCAAGGGCACCGGCGAGTTCAAGGACTGGGACGTCCAGGCCGTCTACCGGGCCGTGGGCTACCTGTCCGACCAGCTGCCCAAGCTGCCCTGGGACATCGACTCGGGCACGGTCCCGGACGAGGGCGGACGCGTCATCCAGGAGTCCGGCGAGCACCTGCGGTCGACGTACGTCACCGGCTGGATCCGGCGCGGCCCGGTCGGTCTGATCGGCCACACCAAGGGCGACGCCAACGAGACGGTCGCCAACCTGCTGGCGGACTACGCGGGCGGCCGGCTGCAGACGCCCGCCTCTCCGGAGCCGGAGGCCGTGGACGCCTTCCTCGCCGAGCGGAACGTCCGCTTCACCACCTGGGACGGCTGGTACCAGCTCGACGCCGCGGAGAAGGCGCTGGGCGAGCCGCAGGGGCGCGAGCGCGTGAAGCTCGTCGAGCGTGAGGACATGCTCCGGGAGAGCGGCGCCTGAGCCGTCCGGGAGTGCGCGGGCGTGGGCCCGGGACGAGGGAGTTCCCTTCGTCCCGGGCCCACGCCCGTCGGTCCGGGTGCGCCGTGTGTTCGGGCTCAGACCTCCAGTTCGTTCTCGATCCGGCGCAGCTGGTGGCGGGCCATCGCCAGGTTGGCGCGGCTCGCGTCGAGCACCAGATAGAGGAACAGCCCGTTGCCGCCGCGGCCCTTGAGCAGGCGGATCATGTGGTACTGGCTGTTCAGGGTGATGAGGATGTCCTCGATCTCCTCCTTCAGGCCGAGCAGTTCCATGGTGCGGAGCTTGGCGCGCACGACGTCGGTGTTGCCGGCGGCGGCCACTTCCAGGTTGAACTCCTTGGTGCCGCCCAGGGTGCCGAGGGCCATGCCGCTGGTGTAGTCGACCAATGCGGCGGCCGACGCTCCGTCGATGGCGCTGAGGCATTCCTTGAGCGAGGTCTCCAGGTTGGCCATGCGTGCTTCCTTTCCGGACGTGATCGGTGCGTGATCGGTTGATCAGGTCGGTCGGCGGTGGCCGCCGGCCTGCGGGCTGGGTCGGTGTGCGGGCCGCTGCGGGGTGCGTACCGGCAGGGTCCCGATGGGGCGGTCCGTCTCCGCGGCCGCGGGGGCGACGCGCTCGGCGGGCGCGGTGCGGGCGCGGTCCTGGCCGATGCGGTCGGCGACCAGCTCCCCGATCCGCGCGCCGCTGCGCCGGCCCTCCAGGTGCAGCCGGCCCACGTTGACCCGGCCGTCGGCGAGCAGGGTGAGCACGGCGGCCGGACCGGCGGCGTAGGTGGCGACGTAGCCGTCCGCGCCGCGCAGCAGCAGTTCGCGGAAGCCGCCGCGCGCGGTGGCCTCGGCCATGCGCTGCGCGACGCCGAGGGCGGCGGCGGTGAGCGCGGCGAGCCCCTCCGGTTCGGTCTCCGGCGCGTCGTGGGCCAGGACGAGTCCGTCGACGGTGGCCGCGAGCGAGCCGGTCAGCTGGGGCACGCGGCCTCGCAGTCGGTGCAGTTCGTCCAGCACGTCGCTCTCGACGGCCATGAGCAGTCTCCTTTCGGCACGCTGACGGCGCGCGCGGATCACAGGGCCTCCAGGGCGTCTCGGAGCCGTCGCAGCAGGGCGGTGTCCGGGTCGTCCCACACGACCCCGCCCGGGTCGGCCGCCGGGGAGGACGGTGCGGGTGCGGGCGGCGCCGGGGTGACGAGACCGGCGGCGGCCAGGCGGCGCAGTTCGACGAGGGTGTGGTACGTGCGGCAGGCGAGCGCCGAGGCGATCTCGGCGGCGGTGCGGACGCCGTCGACCTGCGTCAGGGCCCGGCTGCGCCGCACCGGCAGAGCCGCGGCGCGGGCGTCGGACACCCGGGTGAGGGGGGCGGTGTCGATGGCGGCGTCCGGCCAGATGCGGTCCAGCAGGGCGCGTCGGCGTCCGGTCTCGCGGACCACGACGTCCACGGGCACGGACCGGACCGCGCCGAGCCAGTGCACGGCGCCGGGCCGGAAGCGGTGGGCGCGCGTGTCGTGGGCTAGGACGAAGTAGGCGGCGTCGAACAGCGCGCCCAGGTGGCAGACCTCCAGCGCCCCGGCGGCGAGCCGGCCGCTGTCCACGAGCCGGTGTCCGACCCGGTGCTGGGTCCCGCCCCGGTCGACCGCGTCCCACCAGCCGTCGGGCTCCACGGCGCCGCTGCGGGTGAGCAGCGCCCCGAGGTCGGGGGTGAAGGCGGACTCCACCTGTACGACGCGGCCCGCCGACAGGTAGACGATGCCCCGCTCGCCCGACAGGGCACCCGTCGCCCCCTCGGCCGCGAGCGCCCGCAGCGCCGCCGACGTCGTCTCGTGCGCGGTCCACGTGGTCGTCACCCTGGTCACCCTCGTCACCCGAGCACCAGACGATCCGCCATCTCGGCCAGCCGGATGCGGGCCAGGGCGAGGTTCCCGTCGCCCCGGTCCAGCCACAGGTGGAGGAAGACGGTGCTGTCGAAGGGGGTGCTGACGAACCGGAGCAGGTGGTAGGAATCGGCGGTGGTGGCGATCAGGTCCTCGACCGCCGGTTCCTTGTCCGGCTCGGCGGCACCGCCGGCGCCCAGGGAGCCGTGCTCCGCGACGTGCCGGGCCAGTTCGGCGGTCTCCGCCGCGGTCGCCTCCCAGTCACCGCCCGGCGCGTCGCCGACGGCACCCAGGGCGAGTCCGCTGATCCAGTCGACCAGCGACGCGCCCCGCACACCGGGCAGCCGCATGGCTTCCACCAGACTCTCGTCGATTCCGGGCACGCCGGATCCCCTCCCCCTGCACGGCTGTACCGCGAACGTGACGCCGAGACTACGGAAAGTGCACGCATCTGGTGAGCGCTTTGGCATTTTCCAGAGGAACGTGCGCGCGCTGCGGCATACTGCGGTATTTCGGCCGCGCGGCGGCCCGGCGGACGGGAGTGGTGCGGGCAGACCCGCCCCGATGCGGATGGTGGGCGGGCCTGTCCGCGACGGCCATGGTGACGACGGCGTGCCGTGGCGGACCACGGGTGAACGGGGCCGGCTTCGGGTGCGGCCCGCGCGCCCGGCACGTTTCCCGCGCACGGGTGCTCGAGTGCTTGGGTACGGCGTGGCGGGCAACCCGGGGGCCATGGACCGACCGCACCTCCCCCGCCGCGGGGCGCACGCCAAGGACGACACGGCGGACGCGGACCGCTCGCCGGACCGGACGGAGTCCGAGGACTACGGTCCGGACGCCGCCACCGAGCGTGCCGCGCCCGATTCCCCCACCAAGTTGGAGAAACGCTCGTGGTCCGCGCTGCTGCGGCGCGTCGTCTCCGAGTTCAAGGACGACGAGCTGACCGACCGCGCCGCCGCCCTCACCTACTACGGCATCCTTTCGCTCTTCCCGGCCCTGCTGGTACTGGTCTCCCTGCTCGGGATCGCCGGGCAGTCGGCCACCCAGGAGATCCTGGACAACATCCAGAAGCTCGCGCCCGGCGCCGCGCGGGACGTCATCACCAACGCGGTGGAACAGCTGCAGGCCAAGGCCGGTCTGGGTTCCGTGCTGGCGGTGGTCGGCCTGGTCGGCGCGATCTGGTCGGCGTCCGGCTACGTGGCCGCGTTCATCCGCGCCGCGAACGCGGTGTACGACGTGCCCGAGGGGCGCCCGGTGTGGAAGGTGCTGCCGCTACGGGTGGCGCTGACCGTGGTGCTGCTGGTGCTCGCCGTGATCAGCGCGCTCATCGTCGTCTTCACCGGCAGCCTGGCCCAGCAGGCGGGCACCGCGCTCGGTGTCGGCGACACCGCGATGACGGTGTGGACGTACGCCAAGTGGCCGGTGCTCGTCGTTCTCGTCACCCTGATGATCGCGATCCTGTACTGGGCCACCCCCAACGCACGGGTCAGGGGCTTCAAGTGGATCACGCCGGGCAGCCTGCTCGCCCTGCTGATCTGGCTGGTGGCCTCCGTGGGCTTCGCCTTCTACGTGGCGAACTTCGGCTCGTACAACAAGACGTACGGCACCCTGGCGGGCGTCATCATCTTCCTGGTGTGGCTGTGGGTGACGAACCTGGCCATCCTCTTCGGCCTGGAGTTCGACGCCGAGCTGGCGAGGCAGCGGGTGATCGACGGCGGCCATCCGCCGGACGAGGAGCCCTACGTCGAGCCGCGCGACACCCGGGCGTGGGACGAGGCCGACCGACGGCGCGCGTCGCCGGACGAGTGACGCCACATGGCCCGTCCCGGCAGGGGTACGCGGACGCCATGACTGACGGCAGGGCACCAGAGGACCAGGACGCGGCCCGGGCCGCCGAGCGGGAGGAGAAGGAGCGCGCCGAGGCCCGCCCCTTCGACTACCGGTACCCGGAACGGCACGCCAACGTGCGCGCCACCCGGCACATCAGCCGTGAGGAGGCCGACGCGGACAGCGTCCCGGGCGTGCCCGGCGGCTACGGCACCACCGGCGGCGGACAGCCCGGCGGCCGGAGCACACCCGTGCCGGGCAGGGAGCAGCCCGACGAGTCCGGCGTCACGGAGACCGCCGGCGGGCGCGAGCCCCGCCCGGACCAGGAGGACGGCGAGCGCTAGACGGCGTCCCGCACACCGCCCCTACGGCAGGATCGAATCGACGTATCCGCCGTCGACGCGGACGGCCGCTCCCGTGGTGGCGGAGGCCTGGGGCGAGCTCAGGTACACCACGAGGTTGGCGATCTCCTCGGGCTCGATCAGCCGCTGGAGCAGCGACTGCGGGCGGTGCTCGCGCATGAAGGCTCGCTGGGCCTCGTCCCAGGGGAGGTCGCGGTCGACGAGCTGGTACACGAAGTCCTCGACGCCCTCGGTGCGGGTCGGCCCCGCGATGACGGAGTTGACGGTGACGCCGCTGCCGGCCGCCTCCTTGGCGAAGCCGCGGCTCACCGCGAGGAGGGCCGTCTTGGAGACCCCGTAGTGGATCATCTCGGCCGGGATCACGACGGCCGAGTCACTCGCGATGTACAGCACCCGGCCCCAGCCCCGTTCCCTCATCCGGGGGAGATGGGCGCGTGTCAGCCTGACGCCCGCGAGGACGTTGATCTCGAAGTAGCGGCGCCACTCGGCGTCGCTGATCTCCAGCGCGGGCACGGCGCCGAAGACGCCGAGATTGTTCACGAGGATGTCCACGTCGGGCAGCGTCTCCAGGGCCCGCTCCGCGCCCTCCTCGGTGCCGAGATCGGCCGCCACCGGCACGAACGCGCCGTCCGGCACCTCGGCCCGCAGTCTCCCGACGCTCTCCTCCAGGCGGCCGGCGTCGCGTCCGTTGACGCCCACCGTGGCACCGGCCCGGGCCAGGCCGGCGGCGATCGCCGCGCCGATGCCCTGCGAGGAGCCCGTCACCAGTGCGGTCCGCCCGCCGAGGTCGAGGTTCATCGGTTCGCTCCCTGTCGTGCCGTACGGTCGGTCCTCGTGCTCCTGCCCACCCTCGCGCACGGCGCACCCGGAACCCCGCCGACGCCACCGCGCACCGCGCCCCGCCCCGCCCGGTCGGCGGACCCCGGGTGCTCTCGGCTGACCTGCGGCGACGATACTTGCCTTTGTCCGTGCCCCTGCTTCCCGATGGACTCATGCCGACCTCTTCCGCCGCCCGCCCCTCGACTCCACCCACGCTGTGGTCCGCCCGCGGCCGCCACGTCGGATCCGCGGCCGAGGACACCGTCCGGGACCACCTCCAGCGGCTGAAGGACGGCCATGCCGTCGACGACTTCCTGGAGCTGCCCGACGAGCCCCCGGAGCAGACCGCCGGTGTCCGGGTCTTCGAGGCCCGCTGGAAGGCCCCGGGGCCCGTCACCGTGCGGGCCAGGCTGATCCTGTCGCCCCCTTCGGCCGGCGGTCAGGAGTGGACGCTGCTGGCGGAGGCCGAGGCGGCCTGGGACAACGCCTGGCCCTCCCCCGCCACCGTGTTCTGGCCCGACGACCCGGACGTCACCTGGGACCGGGACATCGCCACGGGTCTGCGGCTGCGGGGCATCAACACCCTCCCGGACGACGACAAGGCCGTACGCCGGCTGCTCAAGGACGCCGGGCGCAGTCCGTGGAACATCCACGTCGTCGTGCACGAGGCGATGACCCCGGACCACCGGGGCCGGGTGCCGCTGGCGGACCGGCTGCCGCCCGGCCTGCGGCATCGCGTGGTCGAGCACCGCGCCGCACCCCAGCAGCTGCGGGTGGTGAACTGGGCGCTGGAGGACTTCGGCGTCCAGGTGCCGCGCGGCGGTGCCGCGGTGCTGCCCGGCACACCGGCCCCGGACGGCTACGAGGCCCGGGACTTCTCCGTGCGCACCGTGTTCCTGGACGGGTCCGAGCCGGCCGGCCTGATCGCCGCGGTGACGTCGTTCGACAAACTGGCGCGGCCGCTGACGGCCGACGGGGAGGACGCCCTCACCGCGCTGCGGGAGGACTGGCGGCTGCTGACCATGGCCGAGGAACTGGAGCGCGAGCGCAAGCTGGTGGCCATGTACGCCGAGGCCCTGGAGGCCATGACGCAGTCCCGAGACCTTTACCGGGAGGCGGCCGAGAGCGCGGCCGAGGCCCTGGCCGCCTACCGGGAGTCCGCCAAAGCCCTCCCGGCCGGGCCGGCGCCGTCCGAGCCGCCGGCGTCCCCGTTCCGGGGGCTGACCCGCACGCTGGAACGGTTCCGGGGCGGCGGCCGGGCCCCGCGTCCCGCACCCGGCCAGGACGGCGCGGGGGGAGCCTCGGGCGGCACCGGGGACTGAGGGCACCCTCACGTGTCAGGCGGCGGTAGGTGGATACGCGGACCGCACAGCCGTACGGCCCGTCCCGGAAGGTCATCGACGCCATGGACAGCCAGCACGAGGGCACCGCCCCCGCCTCCCCGCCCCCGACGTCCCGGTCGGACACCACGCTCCGCGTCAACGGCAAACCGCACACCCTCACCGTCGACCACCGCCGCGTACTGCTGGACCTGCTGCGGGAGGACCTCGGTCTCGCGGGTGCCAAGAAGGGCTGCGACCACGGGCAGTGCGGCGCCTGCACGGTCCTGGTGGACGGGCGGCGCGTCAACAGCTGCCTGCTGTTCGCCGTCGCCCTGGACGGCTGCGAGATCACCACCGTCGAGGGCCTCGCCGGGGACGGCGAGGAACTGCACCCCATGCAGCGGGCGTTCCTGGAACGCGACGCCTTCCAGTGCGGGTACTGCACACCGGGGCAGATCTGCTCCGCGGTCGGCGTGCTCGCCGAGGCGGCGGCCGGGCACCCGTCCCACGTCACCGACCCGCAGGCCCCCTCCGGCGAGCCGGTCCCGCTGGTCCGCGACGAGATCCGGGAGCGGCTGAGCGGCAACATCTGCCGGTGCGGGGCCTACCCGCGCATCGCCGACGCGGTCGAGGACGTGATCTGAGTGCAGCCCTTCGCCTACGTACGGGCCGGCAGCGTCGAGGAGGCCACCGACGCGTTCGCCGCCCACCCCGGCGCCCGCTACCTCGGCGGCGGCACCAACCTCGTCGACCTGATGAAGCTCGGCGTGGAGACGCCCGCCGCCCTCGTCGACGTCACCCGGCTGCCGCTGGACACGGTGGAGGAACTGCCCGACGGTTCGCTGCGGGCCGGGGCCATGGTGCGCAACAGCGACCTCGCGGCCCATCCCGCCGTCCGCGACCGCTACCCCGCGCTGTCGCAGGCGTTGCTGGCGGGCGCCTCGGGGCAGTTGCGCAACGCCGCCACCACGGGCGGCAACCTGTTGCAGCGCACCCGCTGTCCCTACTTCCAGGACCTGTCCAAGCCCTGCAACAAGCGGGAACCCGGCACGGGGTGCGGCGCCCTGGAGGGTGTGCACCGCGACCACGCGGTGCTCGGCCACTCCGAGCAGTGCATCGCCACCCACCCCTCGGACATGGCGGTGGCGCTCGCCGCCCTCGACGCCCGGGTGGAACTGCACGGCCCCGAGGGCACCCGGAGCGTGCCCGCCGCCGACTTCCACCGCCTGCCCGGTATGCACCCGGAGCGGGACACGGAGATCCGTCCCGGCGAGCTGATCACCGGCGTGGTCCTGCCCGCCGCCACCGCCGGGCTGCCCTCGGCATATCGCAAGGCCCGCGACCGGGCGTCGTACGCCTTCGCCCTGGCCTCGGTCGCCGTGGTGCTGCACATGGCGGACGGAGTGGTCGACCGTGCCGGGATCGCCTTCGGCGCGCTGGCGCACCGGCCCTGGCGGGCGCGGCGGGCCGAGGACGCGCTGGTGGGCGCGGCGCCCACCACGGCGGCCTTCGAGCACGCCGTCGACCTGGAACTGGCCGCGGCCGAACCGTTGCGGGACAACGCCTACAAGGTGCCGCTGGCCCGCCGGCTGGCCCTGGACGTACTGGGCCGGCTCGCGCCGCCCGCCACCACCTGATCCGGCGTCCACGAGGAGGACCCCCATGACCGGCACCGAAACCGTCCTGGGCGCTCCGGCCGAGCGCCGGGAGGGGCGGGAGAAGGTCACCGGCACCGCCCGGTACGCCGCAGAATACGACGCCCCCGGCCGGGCTCAGGCCTGGCCGGTGCCGGCCGCCGTGGCTCGGGGCCGGGTGACCGGCGTCGACACCGCGCCCGCGCTCGCCCTGCCCGGCGTGCTCGCGGTGCTCACGCACGAGAACGCGCCCCGGCTCGCCGACCCGGAGGACCCTACGCTGGCCGTGCTGCAGAGCCCGCACGTCCCGCACCGGGGCTGGTTCGTGGGCCTGGTGGTCGGCGAGACGCTGGAGGCGGCACGGGCCGGCGCCGCGGCCGTACACGTCACGTACGAGTCGGAGGAGCACGACGTGACGCTCACCGCCGACCATCCGGAGGCGTACGTCCCCGACTCGGCCAACGGCGGGTTCCCGGCCGTCACCGAACACGGGGACGCCGCAGCGGCGTTCGCGTCGGCGAAGACCCGGCTGGACGTCGAGTACCGGGTCCCGCCGCTGCACAACCACCCGATGGAGCCGCACACCAGTACCGCGTGGTGGGAGGACGGCCGGCTGACGGTGCACTCCTCCAGCCAGGGCACCACCGCCGTACGCGCGGAACTGGCCCGGATGTTCGAACTGCCCGGGGACCGGGTCACGGTCCTCGCCGAGCACGTGGGCGGCGGCTTCGGGTCCAAGGGCACGCCCCGCCCCGACGTGGTGCTGGCCGCGCTGGCGGCGCGGGTGACCGGACGGCCGGTCACCGTGGCGCTGCCGCGCCGCTACCTGCCCGCCGTCGTCGGACACCGCGCGCCGACCCTGCACCGGCTGCGGCTCGGCGCCGGCGCCGACGGCCGGCTCACCTCCCTGACGCACGAGGTGACGACGCACACCTCCCGGGTGAAGGAGTTCGTGGAGCAGGCGGCCGTCCCCGCCCGGGTCATGTACGCCGCGCCCGCCCTGCGCACCGCGCACCGCGTCGCGCGGCTGGACGTGCCCACCCCGTCCTGGATGCGCGCCCCCGGCGAATGCCCCGGCATGTACGCGCTCGAGTCCGCGATGGACGAACTGGCCACCGGGCTCGGCATCGACCCGGTGGAGCTGCGGATCCGCAACGAGCCGGAGACCGAACCGGACAGCGGCAAGCCCTTCAGCAGCCGGAACCTGGTGGAGTGCCTGCGCGAGGGCGCCCGCCGCTTCGGCTGGCAGGACCGTGATCCGCGCCCGGGGTCCCGCACTGCCGGGCCGCTGCTGATCGGCAGCGGGGTGGCCGCGGCCACGTACCCGGTGCTGGTGTCGCCGTGCACGGCCTCCGCGCGGGCCCTGCCCGATGGCGGCTTCCTGGTCCGGGTCAACGCCACCGACATCGGCACCGGCGCCCGCACGGTCTGCGCCCAGATCGCGGCCGACGCCCTCGGTGCGCCCCTGGACCGGGTGCGCGTCGAAGTCGCCGACAGCGGCATCGGGTTCGCGCCGATGGCCGGCGGCTCCTCCGGCACCGCCTCCTGGGGGTGGGCCGTGCACGAGGCGTGTGTGCGGCTGACCGGCCGGCTCGCCGGGCATTCGGGGCCGCTGCCCGACGGGGGCGTCACCGCCGACGCCGACACCTCCGGCACCGCGGACGCCGAGAGCCCGTACGCGCGGCACGCGTTCGGCGCGCACTTCGCCGAGGTCACCGTGGACACGGTCACCGGTGAGGTGCGGGTGACGCGGCTGCTGGGGGTGTTCGCGGCGGGACGCATCCTCAACGCCCGTACCGCCCGCTCCCAGTTCGTCGGCGGCATGACGATGGGGCTGGGCATGGCGCTGACCGAGGACAGCACGGTGGACCCGGCGTTCGGCGACTTCACCGAGTCCGACCTCGCCTCCTACCACGTGCCCGCGCACGCCGACGTGGCGGACGTGGAGGCGTACTGGGTCGACGAGGCGGACGCCCACCTCAATCCGATGGGCAGCAAGGGGATCGGTGAGATCGGCATCGTCGGCTCGGCGGCGGCCGTCGGCAACGCCGTCCACCACGCCACCGGCATCCGCTTCCGGGAACTCCCGCTCACTCCGCACCGGGTGCTCACCGCCCTGCTCGAGCACGAGCACCCCGCGGGCATGCTGGGCGTGTGAGCGCACGGCCCGTGGTCCGCGCCGGGTGCCGGCGCGGACCACGGGTGTGTGCGGGGGCGGTCGAGCGGTCGTGCCGCGGTGGGGGTGGCCGGTGACCGTCCCGTCAGTCCGCGAGGCGGCTCGCCCGGGGCATCGGGCCGGCCGGACGGCGCCTGGCGGGCACCTGCGAGGCCACCCGCACGCACAGGGCGGTCAGCGCGACCAGTGACGCCAGTACGGCGACCGCGACGGCGATCCGGGTGGGCGCCAGGGTGAGGTCCACGGCCCGGGACACCCGCGACGAGGGGGTGGCGCTGCCGTAGAGCTTGGCCGCGGCCAGCGCCGCCGGTGCGACGACCGCCGCGGCGAGCAGCGGCACGGCGGGCCGCACGGTCAGCAGCAGCGCCAGCAGCAGGCAGAGCGCGGACAGGCCGAGGGCGACTCCGTAGGCGCGTGCCGAGGCGTCGTTCTGGTGGAGCGGGAAGTAGGCCACGCCGCACCCGGCGAGGACGGCGACGGTGAGCCACACGGGCCAGGCGGGGCCTCGGTCGGCCCGGCGGGCGGAACGGTCGCGCCGCGCGGGTTCCTCGCCGTGGTTCCGGTCGCGTTCGTGGTCGCGGGCAGCGCGTGCCTCGTCGTGGTCGCGTCCCCGGCGGGCCGAGCGGGCGGTCCGGCGGCGTTCGCGGCCCCGGCGGTCCCCCGCCGCGAACACACCGGCCAGTCGGGCCGGGCGGGCGGGCGGCTCCTCGTCCTCGCGGTGGCCGTCGCCGTCGCCGTCCAGGGCCGCCCGCAGGTGCCGCGCGTCGGGCCGGTCCGGGCGCACCCGCCCGTCCTCGGCCAGGCGGCCGATCAGCTGCACCAGTTCCTCGACGGGGCGGCCGGTGGCGGCGGCCCGTACGGCCTCCTGGCCGCAGTGCGGTTCCAGGGGCGTGCGGTGGAGCAGTTCCATCAGCCGGGT
Source organism: Streptomyces sp. AC602_WCS936 (assembly GCF_019049125.1). Lineage (NCBI taxonomy): Bacteria > Bacillati > Actinomycetota > Actinomycetes > Kitasatosporales > Streptomycetaceae > Streptomyces > Streptomyces sp. AC602_WCS936. The sequence goes on from NZ_JAGMUF010000066.1 coordinate 445,147, forward strand.
CACGTCCTCCACCGAGCGGCACTCCGCCGCGGCCCGGATCGCCTCGTCGGCGCTGTCCGAGTTGCGCGGGGGCCGCGTCAGCAGGCCGACCAGCCGGGTGACGTCCTCCACCGAGCGGTTCACGCCGACCGCGCGGAGCGCGTCGATCGTGGCCTGCGCGTACTGAGGGGATCCCTCCAGCATCGTGATGAGGTCGACGACCTCCTCCAGCGGCCGGTCGGCCACGGCGGCGCGCACCAGGTCGCCGACGGGGTCGCCGTACTCGCGTACCGGCTCGTCGCGCACCACGTCGTCGTGGGCGGCGGAGTCCTGGTCGAACACTTCCCGGTCGAGTACGTCGGGGTCGAAGGCGTCCTGGTCGAAGAACTCCTCGGTGGTGTTCTCCTCGGGATGCGCGGCGGCCTCCTCGCGCGCGGGGTCTCGGGGAGCGGGCTGCGGGACGGGCTCCTGAGGGGCGAAGTCGGGCTCCCGGTGGACCGGTTCGCCGGGGGCGGGCGAGCGGGCGGCCGAGGGGCGGGCGCCCGGTGTGCCGGCGTCGGGCCGCGCGCCCGGCGCACGCACCGGGTACGTTCCGGTGCCGGCGGTCGTCTCCCCGGTGGGCAGGTCCACGGCGGATATGGCGTATTCGGGCGAACGGGGTGAGGAAGATCCGGTGGTCATGATCTCTCCGTGTGGTGAGGGTGCGGCCGCCCTGCGTCCCCGACATGCGACACGCGCTGTGTGCTGACCATTACTAAGCACGTCCACCGCGGCGTGCCACCGGAGTGGGCCACAGGGATGAGAGACCGGGCGCCAGGGACTTGCCGGCCTCCCGAACGGGCATCCGGAAGGCAAGGCGCCTGCCGCACAGCATGAGGAGGGGCGGGGTGGACACGACCACAGTGGTGATCATCGCGGCGGTGACGCTCGCGGTGGCGGTCCTCGCGACGGCGGTGGCCGTGCTGGTGCGGCTGGTCCGCACCCGGCGGGATCTGGAACGGGCGGGGCTGCCCACCGGTCCGCGGTGGGTCTTCTGGGGCGCCGTCCTCTATTTGGTGCTGCCGGCGGACCTGTTGCCCGACCCGGTCTACCTGGACGACGTCGGGGTGCTGCTCCTCGCGCTGCGCTCCGCGCGCGGCCCTCTCGGCGGCCGGCGGGGCGCCGAGGACCGGCGGCGGGACGCCGGTCCGCGCGGTGACTACGCAGCGTAAGGAAACCAATCACCCGTTCGATTCGTATAAGTCTCTGGAAGCCGAAGGAAGTCGGCGGACCAGGCGACGCCGCGACCGGGCCGTCGTCTGATCGGCGCAGCACCGACTAGGGAGAGACGATGCAACCGTTCGCGCTCAACTACGCACGGCCCGCAGTGGAGTTGGAAGCCACAACTCCCTACGTCTACGACTCCGGGCTGCAGTTGAACGTGCTCCTGGACGGGCGGGTGGCCGCCGGTGACCACGCGCTGCTGAGAGAGCTGGGGACCACGACCTCCACCGCGGGGTCGAAGACTCACTTCGACGACTGAACACGGGCCGTCGCACATGACCGTTCTGATCCTGACCTGTGAAGAGGACGTCACCGCGGACATGGTGGTCGTCCACCTGAACGCGTCGGGAGTCCCGGTGGTCCGCCTGGACCCCGCCGATCTCACCGGTTCCGTCGCACTCTCCGGCGAGTTCGTGCACGGCTCCTTCCGGGGACATCTGTCCTCGGGGGGCCGGCTGGTGAGCATCGGCGGGCTGCGGTCCGTCTGGGTGCGCAGGCCGGGCGGTGCGGCCGCGCGGGCCGCCGAGCCCTCCGCGTGGCTGACCGAGGAGTCCGGGCAGGCGCTGTACGGCATGCTCCGCGACTGCGGGGCACGCTGGATGAACGATCCGGACGCCGCGCACCGGGCCCGGCACAAGCCCTGGCAGCTGCGCCTGGCCCAGCGGTGCGGGCTGCCGGTGCCGGCGACCCTGATCACGACGTTTCCGCGGGCCGCGCGCGAGTTCGCCGAGCGCTACCCGGACCTGGTGGTCAAGCCCGTCTCGGGCGCGCACCCGCAGGACCCGCCCCTGGCGGTGCCGACCAGCAGGGTTCCGCCCGAGGCCGATTTCTCCGCGGTCGCCCACGGCCCGACGCTGCTGCAACGGCGGGTCGCCAAACGCGCCGACATCCGGCTCACCGCCGTCGGCGAGGAACTGCTGGCCGCGCGGAAGGCGTCCCTCGCGTGCCCGGGGCCGGAGGAGGTCGTCGACGTCCGCTTCACGGCGTCCCCCGAGCCGTGGCGGCCCGCCGAGGTGCCGCCGCGCGTCGCCGAGGCCGTCCTCGCCTATCTCCGTGCGGCGCGGCTCGCCTACGGCGCCTTCGACTTCGCCGAGGACGCCGACGGCACCTGGTGGTTCCTGGAGTGCAACCAGTCGGGGCAGTTCGGCTTCGTCGAGGTGGACACGGGTCAGCCGATCGCCCGCACCCTCGCCGAGTGGCTGGCCCGCCCAGCTTCCGGGGAGCCGGTGGACGCGGGCGGTCCGGGCACGGCGGCCGTCGGGTGAGGTACCGGCGCGCGACGGCCCGTCAGTGCGGGCGGGGGCCGGGCAGCAGGGCGGCGGTGCGCTGCCAGCCGGCGCCCGGGGACGGCTGCCGTTCGGCGCCGGGCAGGTGACCGGGTGTCCGCAACGGGCGCATGACCACCTCCAGCTCCCTGCTCACGCGCTCGGCATCCCGTCGCACCTGGTCGGGGACGTCACCGCGTTCGGCGACGAGTCGGTCGTAGATGGGGGAATCCTGGAACACCCGTCAACGTGCCTTTCGTGTCGTCCGCCCCCGTACGGAGGCGCGACTGAGCAGTCTAGGCGTCCGTCCACCCGGCGGTGCGCATATGTCCGAAGGTGACGGCCGCTCAGGCGCCGGTCGTGGAACCCGGCCGGACGATCATGAGCACCGTCACAGTGGCCCACAGCAGGTTGAACAGACCGGTGAACATCGCCAGCCGGGCCGTCCTGGCGCGCTCGACGGGCCGCCGGCCGGTCAGGTCCGCCAGCAGTTCCTCCTGCCGCGGCAGGACGAGGGCGAGCAGGATGCCCGCCGCGGCCGCGGTCAGGGTGATGGACGCGATGAGCCACGCGTCCCCCAGCACGCCCATCGCCAAGGCCGTGGCGAGACCGAGGAGCGGTACCGCGATGCCGAGACCGGCGTAGACCCGGCAGATGCGGTGCAGCAGCCGGACGGTGCCCACGTCGGTGGCGTCCCCGGCACCGGCCGCGGTCGCGGTCTCTTCTCCGCCTGGGCCCACGGGCAGGGCCACCGCCGCCCGGCGGACGGCCGGCGGGAACATGCTGGCCGCGACGGTGACGGGGCCGATGGCGAGGATGGCGGCCAGGACGTGGAGGGACAGCAGGAACTTGGTCATCGGTCGGGGCTCCGGGAGGCGGGAGGGTCGATGCGGTGAGACCCACGTTAGGAAGCCGGTGCGTGACCGCACAGAGGCTGGAACGACAGTATTCAACGGGTTCTCGCCAACGCTCCGACCAGGCACCGGCCGCCGCACGGGCGAGGTCGCGGTATGGTGCACGCCCTTCTGCGCGCGGCGGAATCCCGCCTATCGTGGCGTCCATGCACTCCGTGGCGATCCTGGTCCTCGACGACGTGGTGCCGTTCGACATGGCGGCGCCCATGCAGGCCTTCGACTGGACGCGGCTGCCCGACGGGCGCGCCCCGTACCGGGTGCGGCTGTGCGCCGAGTCGCCCGAGGTGCGCACGCACGGTCTCGGCCTCCGCATCGACCAGGGCCTGGAGGCTCTGGCGTCGGCCGACACGATCATCGTGCCGGGCCGCTCCGAGGAGTCCGGACCGCCCTCCGAACGCGTCCTGGCGGCGCTGCGGCGGGCGGCCGGTGCCGGTACCCGGATCGCGTCCGTGTGCGTGGGCGCCTTCGTCCTCGCCGAGGCCGGGCTGCTGGACGGTCTGCGAGCCACCACGCACTGGATCGCCGCGGCGGAACTGGCCCGCCGCCACCCGCGCGTGCGGGTGGAACCGGACGTGCTCTACGTCGACAACGGCCAGATCCTCACCTCGGCGGGCGCCGCCGCCGGTCTCGACATGTGCCTGCACATGATCCGCCGGGACCTGGGGTCGGCGGTCGCCGCGCACGCCGCCCGGATGTGCGTGGTACCGCTGGAACGGGAGGGCGGGCAGGCCCAGTTCATCGTGCACGAGTTCCCGCCCGTGCCGCGGGGCTCGGATCTGGAGCCGCTGCTGGAGTGGATCGAGGACAACCTGGCCGGGGAGGTCACCCTCGGGGCGATGGCGGCGCGCTCCGGCATGAGCGAGCGCACCTTCAGCCGCCGGTTCCGCGAGCAGACCGGCACCACGCCCCTGCAGTGGCTGCTGCGGGCGCGGGTACGGCGCGCCCAGTACCTGCTGGAGAACGGCGACCACTCGATCGAACGGATCGCGCGGCAGGCCGGGTTCGGCTCCCCGACGGCCTTCCGGGAGCGGTTCCGGCGGGTGGTCGGGACGACACCCCACGCCTATCGCGCCGCGTTCCACGGGAAGTCCGCCACTCCTGCACGGGGTGCGTAGGGCCCGTCTCGCGGATCAGTCCGCCGTTCGCGGCCTGACCTCGAGACGGGCCCCGGGGTACGGCGTTCTCACACGGCCAGCGACAGGCCGCTCTCCCCGTCCGGGTCCGCCGTCCGCCCCTTGGCGAGCAGCAGCGCGTCGGCCTTGGCCACCGCGTCGTGGATACCGGTGGTGGCCATCATCACGCAGAGCGTGTAGCTGACGTCCGCCAGCTCGCGCGCCGCCGCCGGGCTCTGCCTCTCCGCCTGAGCGATCCGCAGTGACGCGTACCGCGTCAGCAACTCCCTGACGACCTTCGGGTCCGGTTCGAGCACGAAGCGCCCCTCTCTCGATTTGCGCTCCGTATGCCCGAACCCGGACGAAACAATCACACCATGCGCGCCACCACCCGCAATTGACGAAAACCCGTCGCTCGCTGACCGGCCTTCGTCGAACTGAGGCAGATTTCCGACTGAAAGTGAACAGAACAGCTTTGTGTACGACCGGACGTCGACCGCGTGGCAGGCGCGGCGTCAGGCGACCTGGCCGCTGTGCAGTGCCGTGTACGCCCCTTGCCTGCCCAGCAGTTCCTCGTGGGTGCCGGTCTCCAGGATCCGGCCCTCACCCATGACCACGATCCGGTCCGCGCCCCGGACGGTGGACAGCCGGTGTGCGACGACGAAGGTGGTCCGGCCGCGCAGCAGCCGGGCCAGTGCCTGCTGGACGAGGGCTTCGGAACGCGTGTCGAGCGCCGAGGTGGCCTCGTCCAGGATGAGCACCCTGGGGTCCCGGATCAGGGCGCGGGCGATGGCCAGTCGCTGACGCTGACCGCCGGACAGCCGTGCGCCGTGCTCCCCGACCAGGGTGTCGAGGCCCTGCGGCAGCCGGTCGACGTACTCCAGCGCGTTGGCGTCGCGCAGCGCCCCGCGCACCGCCTCCTCGTCGGCGTCGTCCATGCCGTAGGCGACGTTCTCCCGGATCGTGCCGTCGAAGAGGATCGACTCCTGCGGTACCACCGAGACGAACCGCCGGTAGGCGCGCAGGTCGAGGGTGTTCATGTCGGTGCCGTCCAGCAGCAGCCGGCCGGACGTGGGCCGCAGGAAGCCGATGACGAGGTTGAGCACCGTGGACTTGCCGGCGCCGGACGCGCCCACCAGCGCGATCGTCTCGCCGGGTTCGACCGCGAGCGTGAAGTCGCTCACCGCGGGCCGCCCGTCGCCGTCGAAGGCGTGCCCGACGGACTCGAAGGTGACGGCTCCGCGCAGCGAGGCGATCTCCGCCTTGCCCTCGTTGTCCTCCAGTTCGGGGGCCTGAAGCACTTCGCCGACCGAACGGACGGACTCCAGGCCCTTGGTGATGACCGGGGCCAGTCCCGCCAACGTTGTCGTGGAGTTGGTGAGGGTGGTGAGGAAGGCGCTGAGCATCACGACGTCGCCGGCGGTGACGCCCCAGACGCCGTGGTACGAGATGAGCGCGGCGCCCGCGAGCACCAGCACGCCGACCACGTTGAGGACGACCCAGGACAGCGAGCCGAAGCGGCCGTTGACCAGGTCCAGGCGCATGCCGGAGGTCAGCAGGCGGTCCAGGGTGCCGTCCATGCGGCGCAGCGCCTTGCGCTCCAGGCCGTGGGCGCGGGTGACCGGGATCAGCCGGGTCATCTCCGTGACCCGGGAGGAGAGGGCCTCGACCTCGTGGCGGAAGTGTTCGTTGTGGGTGCGCAGCCGGGCTCTCAGCCGCGCCACCAGGAGGGAGGCGGCGGGGACTACGACCAGGAAGACGGGCAGGAACTCCGGGGTGCGGACCGCGATGATGACGAGGCCGCCGGCGAGGACGGTGAACGCGCCGAGTCCCGTCTCGGCGGTCTGCTGGACCATCTGCTCAACCGTCTCGACGTCCCGGACGACCTTGGCCTGCAGCACGCCGGCGCTGACGCGCGAGTGGTAGCCGATGGAGAGCTGCTGCATGCGGGTGCACAGCGCGGAGCGCAGGGCGGTGCCCATGCGGCGCACGCTGCCGTACAGGAGGCGGACGTACAGGAGGTGCAGCGGGTAGTTGACGACCAGGATGAACATGATGATCCCGGTGCTGGTCCACAGGTCGCCGATCGGCCCGTGCTGGACGACGGTGTCGATGATGGACGCGGTGATGAGGGGCAGCAGCCAGACCGGGCTGTGCTTGACGGTGAAGACCGCGACCGCGCCGGCCAGCCGGTGGCGGTCGGCGCGGAACAGGTAGACGAGCGTGCGTATCGGGTGTTCGCCCCGGTAACGGTGGTCGAGCGGCTTTTCGAGCGGCGACGCCATCGGCGTGGTCCTCCTGGTGACCGAGGGGGGACAAGCGCTTTCTTCCGCGCGCTTTCCTACTCCGTCGGCGAGGAGTGCGCCACCTCGTCCCGCGGGTCGGTACACCGGCACGCCGGTTCGTCGGTACGTCATCGCGTCCGTCGCGCGCCGGAGGGAGACCCGCGCCTTCTCCCCCGTGGAGGGCGCGGGCCTCAGTCTCCGAGCGTGCGGGCGAGTTCGGTGGTGGCCCGGGTGATCTCGCTGTCGTCGTCGGCGAGCAGCCGCTTCAGCTCGTCCCGCCGAGCCCGGACGGCCTGCCGTGCCGCGCGCTCCCATGCCACCGGGTTCTCCCGGTGGTTGAGCAGCTTGGGATAGACGTTGGCGGTGGTCTCCCACTGCCGTGCGTCGGCGATGTTCTTCAGCAGCTGGATGATCTGGGCCCGGCAGTTCACCTGGGGCCGCTGCGCGAGCTCCCAGAGGAAGGGGACGGTCGCCGCGGTCGCCTGCTCGACGACGAAGCCGTACTGGCAGATGCGTTTCCGCAGATCGGCGAGGGCGGCTCGGGCGGTCTCCGGGTCACCCCCGGCAACCTTGCGCAGCAGGCGCGGAATGGCCGCGGCCGAACCGCTGGAGTCCTGGATGTCACCCCAGGGCACTCCGTCCAGCCCCGCGAGGGGGGCGGCGGCCCGGGGCAGGCCGGGCGGCTGCGTCTGACGGTCGGTGCGCCGGATGCTCGGCTCGGGTGTCGGAGCGCTGCGCATGGTGTGGGGCCCTCCGCGGCAGTCGGGTCAGGAGAGGTGGCGGGTCGTCAGGGTGGCCCAGACGGTCTTGCCCGCCGGCGGCCTCGGGGTCCAGCCCCAGTCGTCGGCGAGGGCGTCGACAATGCACAGGCCGCGCCCGTGCTCGCGCAGTGCGGAGCCGTCGGACGGGGTGCGCACGGGTCCGTTGTCGCCCGGGTCGGAGACGGTCAGCGTCAGGTGACCGGGGCCCAGGGCGAGTCCCAGTCTGATCTCCGGCGCACCGGCCGCGGCGGACGGCACCGCGTGGACCACGGCGTTGGAGACGAGCTCCGTGATCACGAGGACGGCGTCGTCGGCGTGCCGGTCCAGGGACCAGCCGCTGAGCGTCTCCCGGGTGAAGACCCGGGCGCGGGCGAAGCCCTCCGCGCTGCACGCGACCCGCAGCACGGCGGAATCCGGGCCGCTTTCTCGTACGTGCGACTTCGCGTCCGGAGCGGCGAACGGCCACGGACCCTGACCGGCGGCCGGCCGCGCCGTGCGCGGGAGCCCGCCGAACCGGCTCACCGCGCCTGCCTCCGACGCGGTTTCGCCGGACGGCCGGAGCGTTAAATGCGCAGGTGACGACACGGCATCTCCCTGATGCTACGTCAGAACGGGGCGTCGACCGGGGGGTTGACGCCACGGCTATTATCCACGCTGACAGCGCTCGCGTGCAATTGCACGGGAAATTGCGTGAAAAAAATCGGATGGGGGTAGGCCGGGACCGACGGGCCTCGGGTCCGCTCCCCCGAACGGCAAGGAGACCGCGGTGCCACCAGTGCGCAACGGAGTGCAGGCCAGCTCGTTGGAAGCCTGCTGGAAGAAGAGTCGGCACAGCAACGCCGAGGGCAACTGCGTCGAGGTCGCCCTGGTGGACGGCGGCATCGCGATGCGCAACTCCCGTGATCCCGACGGCCCCGCGCTCGTCTACACCCCCGCCGAGGTGGCCGCCTTCCTGGCCGGGGCGAAGGAGGGCGAGTTCGACCACCTGCTGTGAGGCGGGCCGCGATCACGGAGACGGGTGCCGTGGGGCGGGCGCTGCCACCCAAGCGGAGGCCAACTACCCGATTTCCACGGGCGGATGCGCGAGGCATAGGCCGGATGAGATAGTGTGGTTTCTCAAGTCTGCCGGTCTGCTGGGAGTCAGGATGTCCGCCGCCGCGTCGCCTCGCATCTCCCGTCTCGAACCCTATCTGGACCGGGCCGAGCCGGCGCCCACTCTGCTGAAGATGCTCGTCGGCGTGCAGCTGGCGGGCTTCCGTGAGGACGCCGGCCTCTCCCAGGACCAGGCGGCGCGCGAGCTGGGTTTCAGTGCGGCGAAGCTCTCGCGCATCGAGTCGGGCAAGGGTCGCAGGCCCCCGGCGGAGAAGGACGTCCGCGCGCTGCTGGACCGGTACGGCACCGACGAGTACGAGGCCTCGGTCCTGCTCAAACTGCTCCAGCGCGCCGGTGAGCCGGGCTGGTGGCAGCGGTACGACAAGCGCCTGATGCCCGAGTGGTTCGACCGCCTGGTCGGCCTCCAGGAGGCCGCGGCGACCATCCGGACCTTCGAGATCCAGTACGTCCCGGGTCTGCTCCAGACGCCGGACTACACCCAGGCCGTGGTCGAGCGGGGCCTGCCCAACGCGCCCGCGGGCGAGGTCCGGCGACGGGTGGAGCTGCGCAAGCGCCGCGCGGAGCTGCTGCACCGCAAGGACGCCCCGCAGCTGTGGGCGATCATCGACGAGTCCGTGCTGCTGCGTGTGCTGGGCAGCCGCGAGGTCATGCGTGAGCAACTGGAGCACCTCGTCGAGATGGCGGAGGAGCCCCATGTGACGCTGCAGATCGTGCCGCTGGACGTGACGAACGCTTCGGCGCCCGCGATCCCGGTGACCTATCTGCGCTTCGGCGGCACCGACCTGCCCGACGTGGTGTATCTGGAGCACATCAGGAGCGCCAACTTCCTCGAGGACCTCGACGAGACCGAGGAGTACCGGGTCGCGCTGGACCGGCTGGCCGACGAGGCGCTGACTCCGCGCGAGTCACTCGAGCTGCTGCGCACGACGATGGCACAGCGCTACCCCGGGAAGTAGCCGGCCCGGCAGTCGGTGCCGCCGGCCGGGCCACGGCGAGAAGCAGGGCCGCACGCCCGCGCGCGGCCCTCGCACACGTCCGCAGCTAGGGGAGGCGGCCCAGTCCGCCGAACTCGATCCACTCGTCGGTGAGCTGGCGGGGAGCCACATCGGTGTCCGGACGCCAGGTGGAGACCTCCACCAGGCCCGGCTCCAGGATGTCCATGCCCTCGAAGAAGGCTTCGACGTCCTTCGGCTCGCGGACCCGGCCCCAGTGTCCCTGCGTCGCCTGGTTCATGAAGTCCGTGACGAACTTCCGCACTTCGGCGTCCTCGCTGACCAGCTGGCACATCACGGCGTAGCTCCCGGGCACGAGCCGCTCGGTGACGCGGCGGACGACCGCCATCGGGCCGTCGGTGTCACTGTCCGGGATGCAGTGGAAGACCGAGTTGAAGAGCACGGCGACCGGCTGCGAGAAGTCGATCAGGCGCTGGGTCTCCGGGTGGGAGAAGATCTCCTCCGTCGAACGCATGTCGGCGTGGATGACGGCGGTCCGGTCGTTCTGGTCCAGCAGCGCGCGGCCGTGGACCAGCACCATCGGGTCGTTGTCGACGTAGACGACGCGGGACTCGGGGTCGATGCGCTGGGCGACCTGGTGCACGTTGTCCTGCGTGGGCAGGCCGGAACCGTGGTCCAGGAACTGGCGGATGCCGTAGTCCTCGGCGAGGGTCCTGACGACCCGCTGCAGGAAACGCCGGTTGTTCAGGGCCAGCCGGCGGGTGCTGGGGACGACCTTGTCGAGTTCACCGACCGCCGCACGGTCGGCCGCGTAGTTGTCCTTGCCGCCCAGATAGTAGTCGTACATACGTGCGGCCGTAGGCACGTTGGCGTCGATCTCCGTGGACAGCTGCTTGTCGGCTTGCATCGTTCCCCCAGCTCCGTACGGGCGCCAACTGGACTGGCATGACAGAGAGTACATCCTAGAGACCCGGTGGTCAGGGAAACCAGTACGCGAACCGAGTGGCCGCCAAAGCGTCTGGCTGGCGGACGAGTTGACGGCCACTCACTCCGGTCAGCCGCGCGCGGCCAGGTACGCGTCGACGCCGGGCGCCTTGTGGGCGTCCTCCACGCCGACCAGGCCGCCGACCGCCTTGGCGTCGGGCTTGAGCACGTAGGTGGACCGGCTGGCCGGCTCGGTCACGAAGGTGAAGTTCTGCGGGGTGCCGAGGCCGGTGTCCGCGTTCTTCTGCGAGCGGTGCGCCTTCACCACGGCCTCGCGGGTCAGGCTGCCGCCCTCACAGGCCTTCTTCAGGTCTGCGCCGATCAGCTGGGCGGCGTTGTATCCGGAGAGCACGCCGGAGTCGACCGGCTCGCCGGGGTACTTCTCGGTGTAGGAGGCGACCATCTTCTTGACGCCCGGCAGGTCGGAACTGACCGCGGGTGCGGCGCTGACGACGTGGACCATGGCCTCCAGGGCCGGCGCCGCGGGCGTCTTCATCAGCTGCGGGGAGTATCCGGGAGCGCTGGAGACGATCGGCACCTTCAGGCCCCGGGCGGCGGCGACCCCGGCGAGGGAGGCGGTCTGGGCGGGGCCCGCGCTGATCAGGACGGCCTTCACTCCGGCGTTGCTCAGCGCGGAGACCTGCGCGGTCAGGTCGGTGTCCGTCGCCTTGATCTTCTGACCGACCACCTTCATCCCGGCCTGCTCGGCGGCCCACTCGGAACCCTCCAGCGCGTTGGCGCCGTAGTCGCCCTCGAAGTACACGTGGCCGATCGTGTCGCCCTTGGCGATCTTCTTGGTCCGGGTCAGGAAGTCGACGGCCGCGATCATGTCGAGGTCGTAGGTGGTGCCGAGGACCTGGACGGCGTCCTTGCCGAGCAGGGAGGCGGCCCAGGCCTGCGGGAAGGTCAGCATGCTGTCCCGCTCGATGTCGTCGAGCAGCGCCGCGACCACCGGTGAGCCGATGACCTGGGGCAGGGCGACGACGTCCGGGGAGATGTCGGCGTAGGCGGTCACCGCCTTCTGCACGTCGTAGCCGTGGTCCTTGACGACGATCTCGACCTTGCGTCCGCAGATGCCGCCCGCCGCGTTGGTCTCGTCGGCCCACATCTGCTGGGCCTGCACGATGGACTTGCCGAGGGTGGCGTAGGGACCGGTGAGGTCGGTCAGCGCGCCGAGCTTGATGCCCTTCTCGCTGACCCCGGGGCCGGCCTTGACGCCGTCGGCGGCGTCGTCGGTGCTTCCTCCCTCCGCCTTGGAGCTGCATGCGGTGCCCGCGAGCAGCACGGCGGCCAGCGCCGCTGCCAGGGCGGCGGTCCGGGTGGTGCGGGGCCTTGGGTGCGTGACGTTCACGGGGTGTGCTCCTTGGCTCGTGCGGTGCTTGCGGGGGTCGCGGAGGTGTCGGTGGTCGCGGCGTTTCCGGTGGTTTCCGTGGTGGCGGAGGAGGGACCGGGCGGTCGGCGGCGCAGGCGGGCGCGGGTCCGGCGGGCCAGCCCGTGCAGGCCGTCGGGGGCGAAGAGCAGGATGACGACGATCGCGGCGCCGTACAGGTAGCGGGCGGCCTCGGTCGGGCCGATCGAGCCGTCGCCGGAGCCCGGCGTCGCCACCAGCGGCAACTGGTCGGCGTAGCGCGTCATCAGCAGCGGCAGGGTGGTGACGAAGACGGCGCCGGCGGTGGCTCCGGCCACGGAGCCGAGACCGCCGATGACGATCATGGCGAGGTAGTCGACGGAGAGGAGGAGCGAGAAGTAGTCGGGCACGACACGGCGGAAGGAGAGCGCGAGCAGGACGCCGGCGAGGCCCGCGTACATCGAGGAGACGACGAACGCCGCCGAGCGGTACCGCGCCACGGGCACGCCCATCACGGACGCCGCGGTCTCGCTGTCACGCAGTGCGGACAGGGCGCGTCCCGGCCGCCCGCGCAGCACTCCGCGCGCGGTGAACCAGGTGAGGGCGAACAGGGCGAGGCCGAGGTACCAGAGCCGTTCCTCGGCGCCGAACGGCACGCCCAGGACGGTCAGTCCGGGGTCGGACTCGGCGAAGGTGAAGCCGCCGATCTCCAGCGGCGGCACCGACCGTCCGTTGAAGCCGCCGGTGACGGAGTCCGCGGTGAGCAGGACGTGGTGGCCGAGGAAGACCAGGGCGAGGGTGGCCACTCCGAGGTAGATGCCCTTGACCCGGCCGGCGACGGGGCTGAACAGGCCGCCCGCGGCCCCGGCGAGCAGCACGGCGAGGACGGCGGCGAGGAGGGGCGGCAGTCCGGGTCCGGGCTCGCCCGCCAGCCATACGTAGCCGTAGGCGCCGACGGCGAGGAAGAAGGCGTGGCCGAGGGAGAGCTGGCCCGCGGTGCCGCTGAGCAGGCTGAGCCCGACGGCGCCGATGGCCGCGGCCATGGAGAACAGGCCGATGCGCAGCCAGAAGGCGTCGAGGTAGAAGGGCAGAGCGCACAGGAGGAGCGCGACGAGCAGGAGCCTGCCGGGCTTGAGGAGGCGGCCGTCGAGAAGGCTGTTCGGCTTGCGGGGGTCAGACACGGGCCGCTCCCTTCGCCGCGAAGAGCCCGGCGGGGCGCACCAGGAGGACCAGTACCATGACGGCGTACGGGGCGACGTCGCCGAAGCCCTCGCCGAGGACGTGCAGGTCGGACTGGTAGCCGGCGACGAAGGCCTCGGTGAGGCCGATCAGCATGCTGCCGACCAGGGCGCCGACCGGGGAGGCCATGCCGCCGAGGATGGCGGCCGGGAAGGCCTTGAGGGCGATCTGCCCGGTGGTGCGTTCCAGACCCGGCGCCGGGAAGGCGACCAGGAAGACCGCGGCGAGCGCGGCGAGCCCGCCGGCCAGGCACCAGGCGACGGCGCGTACGCGGGTCAGCCGTACGCCCATGAGGGCGGCGGCCTCGCGGTCCTCGGCCGCCGCGCGCAGCGACAGGCCCCAGGGCGTGAACCGGAAGAGGGCGAAGGCGCCGCCGATGGCCGCGGCGGACACCAGGATCGCGGCGATGCGGCTGTCGGCGACGGTCACCGGGCCGAGGTCGGTCACCGCGTTGCCCCAGGGGTCGCCGAGCGGCAGCAGGTCGCCGCCGATCCGCCGGGCCAGGTCGGTCACCAGGATGATGTCGACGCCGATGGTGACGATGGTCTGCACGTGGGCGGCGTGCGGGTCGGTGCCGCCGACCCGCTGCAGCACCAGCCGGTCCAGCGCGCCCGCCACGGCCGCCGTCACGACGACGGCGAGGGCCAGCGCCCCGGCGAAACCGAGGTCGTCGTGGAGGACGGCGACGAGGTAGCCGCCGAGCAGCAGGAGCGAGCCGTGGGTGAAGCTCAGGACGCCGGAGGCCTTGAAGATGGTGACGAAGCCGAGGGCGATCAGGGCGTAGACGGAGCCCAGGGCGAGGCCGCCCAGGAGGCTGTCGAGGAAGGCGGTCATGCCGCGTCCTCCCCGGTGGCGCCGGTGCCGAGGTAGGCGCGCAGCACCTCGGGGTCGCGGCGGACCTCGTCGGGGGTGCCGTGGGCGATGGCCTTGCCGAAGTCGAGGACGGTGACCTCGTCGGCGAGCCGCATGACCAGCCCCATGTCGTGCTCGACCAGCACGAGGGACAGGCCGAGTTCGGCGCGGATCTCCCGGACGACCTCGGTCATCCGGACGCGTTCGGCGGCGTTCATGCCGGCCACCGGTTCGTCGAGCAGCAGTACACGGGGCTCCAGACAGAGGGCACGGGCGAGTTCGACCCGCTTGCGGTCGCCGTACGGGAGCAGGGCGACGGGTGATTCGAAGTGGGCGCCGAGGCCGGTGAGTTCGGCGATCTCGCGGGCCTTGGCGAGGTGGGCGCGCTGTTCGCGCACGGCGCTGGGCAGGCGCAGGGCGCTGGCGGCGAAACCGGCGCGGGACAGGGCGTGGCGGCCGAGCATCAGGTTGTCGGCGACGGTGCCCTGGGTGGTGACGATGTTCTGGAAGGTGCGGGCCACCCCGAGGGCGGCGATCTTGTGCGGGGCGAGCCGGGTCAGGTCGGCCTCGCCGAGGCGAACGGTGCCGGCGCTGGGCCGGTACAGGCCCGACAGGACGTTGAAGCAGGTGGACTTGCCCGCGCCGTTGGGGCCGATGACGGCGTGCACGGTGCCCGGGGCGACGGTGAAGGAGACGTCGTCGAGGGCGACGAGCCCGGCGAAGCGCACGGTCACGTCGCGGACCTCGAGCGCCGGTGGCGCGGCGGTGCGGGTGGTCACGCGGCCCCCTTGCCGTCGGTGCCCGCGGCGGCCTCGGTGGCCTCGGCGGTCTCTGTGTCCTCGCCCAGGTAGAGGCGGCGTACGGCGTCCGTCCGGGCGAGTTCGGCGGCGGGACCGGACAGCCGGATCTCGCCGACCTCCAGGACGTGGGCGTGCTCGGCGAGGGAGAGCGCCATGCCGGCGTTCTGTTCGACGAGGAGTACGGCGGTGCCCTGGGCGTTGATCTCGCGGACCACCTCGGCGATGCGGTCCACCATCAGCGGGGCGAGGCCGAGGGAGGGCTCGTCCAGCAGGAGCATGCGGGGCGCGGCCATCAGGGCGCGGCCGATGGCCAGCATCTGCTGCTCCCCGCCGGAGAGCAGGCCGGCGGCCTGGCGGGTGCGCTCGGCGAGCCGCGGGAAGAGGGTGAAGACCCGCTCCCGGGCTTCGCGGACCTGGGCCGGGGCACGCCGGTTCAGGCCGAGTCCCCCGGCCCGCAGGTTCTCGTCGACGCTGAGTCCGGCGAACACCCGCCTGCCCTCGGGCACCTGGACGACTCCGGCGCGTACGGCGGCGACCGGGTCCCGGCCGTCCAGGGCCGTGTCGCCGTAGCGGACGCGGCCGGCCGTGATCGCGCCGCGGTGCAGGCGCAGGGTGCCCGACACGGCCCGCAGCAGCGTCGTCTTGCCGGCGCCGTTGGCGCCGAGCAGTGCGACGACACCGCCGTGCGGGACGGTCAGGGACACGGAACGGAGGGCGGACAGGGCGCGCCCGTACGTCACGTCGAGACTCTCGACGTGCAGCGCGGGCTCGCCGTCCGGTGGTGCTGCGGGCATCGCGGCTCCTTGGGACCGTGCCGGGGCCGGCACGGTGACGGGTGAAGGGGGGAGCTCACGACAGCACGGGCCCGAGTGCCCGTACAGGGGTTCGGGGCCGGGTCGCTGCGGCGTCCCAGTCCGGGAGTGGAGAGTCTGTGCGGGTGCCCAGGGCGGGGGTGGCACTGGTGGTGGCGGGCGCGGGGGCGCCGGGGCCGGAGGCAGGGGTGGGATGGGGTGGGGTGGGTGCGGCGTTGGTCACGCCGGGCGCGTTGCGGTGCCGGGCCGGGCGTGCGGGCCAGGCGGTGCCGGGCCGGGCCGGGCGGGCCCGAGTCGAACCGGGTCTCGCCGGACCGGACCGGTTCAGGTCTGTCTGCGCCGGGCAGGGCCCTGCCCGGCGGCGCGCGGCGGCACCGCGTACCGCAGACGCCTCCTCAGTCGCGCAGGACCCGCCGGGCGGTGAGCGCCAGGCTGATCTCCACCACGTCGGCCGGGCGGGCCAGCGAGCGGCCGGTGAGTTGCTCGCAGCGGCGGAGGCGGTTGAGGACCGTGTTGCGGTGGCAGTAGAGGCGTTCGCCGGCCCGTTGCGCGGAGCCGTCGCAGTCGAGCCAGGTGGTGAGGGTGTCCAGCAGTACCTCGCGGTCGGCGGGTTCCAGCCGCAGCAGCGGACCGAGCACCCGTTCGGCGAGGGCGCCGCCGAGTTCGGGACTGGAGGCGACGAGGGCGGCGGGGAGGTGGTCGGCCAGTCTCACCGTGCCGCCGGCCTGCGGGCATATCTCCAGGGCGGTGTCCGCGAACCTGCGGGCGTCGCCGACCGAGGCCAGTCCGTCGACGGCTCTGCCGATGCCGACCCGGACGCCGGGTACCGGGGCGTACGCCCCGCCTGCGGGCGCCGGCGGCTCCGGGAACCCTTCCTCGTCGCCCGCGTCGGCCAGGACGATGCCGTAGTCGACGTCCGCCCCCGCGTGCCAGTGGACGCGGGGGCCCGGCGGTACGGCGGCTCGGGCGGCGTCGGACCGGGCAGGGTGCGCGCCGGTGACGGCGACGACGACGTACCGGCCGTGTTCCGGCAGGCCCAGGGCCTGGGCGGCCTCGGGCAGGTCGGCGATGCGGCTGGTGCCGTCGAGCAGGCCCGCCGCCAGCAGCCGGGCCCGGTTCTCACGGAGCCGGCCGATCCGCCACTCGGTCTGCCGGTAGGCGTCGGCGACGAGGGTGCAGTGCTCGTCGACGAAGTTCCACACGTCGGCGGCCACGTGCACGAGGAGGCGTACGTCCTCGGGCGCTGTGCGGGAGGTCTCCTCGACCAGCCGCTGCCACACCAGCGAGCCGCCGAGGCGGAAGGCGTGCAGCAGGGCGTCGAGCGGGAGGCCCTGCTCGGCGCGGGTGGCGCCGATCCGCCAGGTGCAGCGGTGGGCCGCGTCCCGGGAGCCGCGGGGGTCCAGCAGGGAGGCCACGCTGTGCCGCAGGGAGCGGTGGACCTCCTGCCAGGTGGCCGTGGGGTCCTTGGTGAGGGCCGCGCGATACGCCGGCTCCTGCTCCCGCAGCAGGGCGACCAGCCGGTCGGTCAGGTCGGGCAGGTCGTCGAGCAGGGCGCGGGCGGCCCGGTGCAGGACCCGCAGCGCGTCGGCGTCCATCAACGACGCGACGCTCGGTGTCCGCGGGCGTGGAACGGGCGTCAGTCCGGTGCGGATCGCTGTTCGTGACCGTACGGCGTGCTGCATCGCGGTCCTCCCCCAGGCCAGGGCTTGCGGAGGTGCCCCGCGGCGGGCCGTCCGCCCGTGCCGGGCATGCCCCCTGACTCGTCCTGCCCCGAAGGATGGCATACCGTCCGGTCGGTCCCTAGGGTTGTGCACCGGTCTTTTCAGACCTTCCGGCCGCTCGGTCCTGTTCGGCGTGCTCCACCATGCGGGCCAGTTCCAGGCGGGACCGCACGCCGAGCGCGGCGAAGACCTTGCGGAGGTGGTAGTCGACGGTGCGGGTGCTCACCGCGAGGGTGAGCGCGACCTCTCGGTTGGTGGCGCCCTCGGCGACGTGCCGGGCGATGCGCAGTTGCTGCGGCGTCAGGCGGGTCAGCGGTCCGCCCTCCCGGGCCCGCGGCGCGGCCCCGAGCGCCCGCAGCTCCGCGCGGGCCTGCGCCGCCCAGACTCCAGCGCCGCACCGGTCGAAGCCGGCCAGCGCGGTGCCGAGGCGACCGCGGGCCTCGCGGGGTCTGCGTCGCCGGCGCAGCCACTTGCCGTACAGCAGCGCGGTGCGGGCCCGCTCGAAGTCGCCGCCCGCCTCGTCGTGCCGGGCGAGCGCGCGCCGGTAGAGGTCGTCGGCGTGGTCCGGCGGGGCCAGCAGCGCGTGGCAGCGGGCCAGTTGGGCGGCGGCCTGTGGATCGGCGCCGAACGCCGCCCAGCCGGCGAAGTCCGTGAGGACCTCGTGGGTGTCCTCGGGGCGTCCGGCGAGGGCCGCGGCCTCCACGAAGCACGGCACGGCGAGTCGCCACACCGCGAAGTGCCCGCGTCCGGGCCCGGGCAGGACCAGGAGCCCGAGCCGGTCGGCCGCGTCGTGGGGCCGCCCCCGGCCCAGGTCGGCGCGGGCCGCCGCCCACTCCGCGAGGGTGGCCGCCTGGGCCAGCCCGTGGCGCCGGGCCGTGGCCAGCGCGGCCGTCACGTACTGGGCCACCGCCTCCGGCTCGTCCTCGATCGACGCCGCCAGGGCCAGTATGGCCTGGTGGTGGGCGGCGGTGTTGCGCTGGCCGACGCGCAGCGCGGTGCGCAGTCCGTCCTCCGCGTGGGCGCGCGCCTGGGGGTGCCGGCCGGCGCGCAGTTCGGCGTAGGCGAGGTATTCCAGCGCCTGCGGCACCAGTGCGTCCGACCCTGACTGCCGGGCCGCGGCCAGCGCCCGCGCGCCCGCCCGGCGGGCGGCGTCCACGTTGCCGAGGAGCAGGGCGGCGGAGGCGGCCCGCAGCAGCCGCTCGGGCCGGTCGTCGGTCCGGGCCCGCTCCACCACCTGGCCGAGTGCCGGGGCGGCCCGGTCGAGCCGTCCTTCGAGCAGGGCCCGCATACCGGCGCGGTGATCGCGCACGGGGTCGGGCCCCGGGGCGCGCACCTGCGCCTCTCCGGGCCCAGCTCCGGCGGCCCGGCCCGGCCGGGGGTCGGACGACACCGGTGCCGCCACCGTCCACGGTGGACGCCGGGGCAGTGGGGGGCTGGAGGGCCGGCGGGCCGTTCAGACCTGGGTGCTCAACCGGGTCTGGGGGGCCACCCAGGACCGCAGCGCCATCCGGCCCCCGAGGATCACCTTCCACCGGGGCACCAACCAGCCCAGGAAGCTGACCATGGGCCAACGCCTCAGCCGGGCCCGGGGGCTCATCCGGGGCCATGGGGAGGCCCGGGCCCGTAGGTACCCCCGGGACCGGGGCGTCAACCGAGCCCGGAGCCGCAGCGCCAACCGGCCCCCGAGGATCACCTTCCACCGGAGCACCAACCAGCCCAGGAAGCTGACCATGGGCCAACGCCTCAGCCGGGCCCGGGGGCTCGTCCGGGGCCGTGGGGAGGCCCGGGCCCGTGGGGGCCCCCGGGTCCGGGGCGTCAACCGGGAGCGACGGCGGGACGGGCGCCAGGGTGGTCAGGCAGGACGGTAGGTCGCCCGCCGCCCAGGCCGCGTCGGCGGCGGCCAGTGCGGCGGTGGCGGCGTCGGCGGGGGCGGCGTCGGCCAGCAGGGACGCGGCCAGCAGCAAGGACTGGTGGGCGTCGCCGACGGGGCCGTCGCGGAGTTCCGCCAGGCCTCGCACCAGTTCGGCCCGCCCTCGTACCGCGGCCGGGGCGGCGCAGCCGCGGGCCGCCGCCAGCAGGGGACGTGCCCGGTCGGGGCGGCCGGCGAGCAGGGCCTGTTCGGCGGCGGCCGTGTACCGCTCGGCCCGGGCCGGCGGGGCGGCCGTCAGTTCGGCGGCGCGGGCGTACGCCGTGCCGCGCAGCCCGTGGGAGGCCGGCTCCGCTCCGTCGGCGGCGGCCGCCGCCAGCCGGTCCGCGAGCCGTACCGCCGGCCCCGGGCCGGACAGTGACCAGGAGTGGTGCAGCAGCGCCGGCAGCCGGTGGCCGCCGGTCTCCAGTACGTCGGCCAGCGCACGGTGCGCGGCGCGGCGCCGCTCCGGTGGGGCGGTGGCGTGGACGGCCCGGCGCAGCAGTGGGCTGTGGAAGCGGAGCCGGTCGCCGGCCCCGGCGAGGGCGTCGGGGAGGGGGTCGGCGCTGGGGGCGGGTGCGGAGGCGGGGCGCAGGCGTCGCAGGGCGTCCAGGACCAGGCCGGTGTCGGCGTCCGGTCCGTCCGATGCCCGTACGGCCGCCGCCACCGTCAGCAGCAGGTCGCGGACGTCCGGGGACTGACCGGACAGCGCCCGGCCGGCTACCGCCGCCAGCGTCCCGGCGTCGGCCGGCGGGTGGGGCAGCGGCCGGAGCCCGCGCAGTTCGGCGGGCGAGAGCCGGCGGACGAGGGCGAGGAGCAGGGCCGGGTTGCCCTCGGCCTCGGCCAGCAGTTGCTCGCGGACGGCCGGGGCGGCGGAGCCGTCGGTCACGTCGTCGAGCAGGGCGTCGGCGTGCGACGGTGCGAGCGGGTCGAGGCGGACGACGGGGAGGCGGGCGTACTCCGGGTCGACGGCACGGTGTCCGGCGACGGAGAGGAGCAGCGCGACGCGTCCCACGGTGTGCAGGCGTTCGGCCGCGTGGCCGAGGGCGGCTCGGGCCGGCGCGTCCCACAGGTCCGCGTCGTCGGCGCAGACGAGGAGGGGCGCCTCGCCGGCCGCCGCCCGCAGGGTGCCGAGCAGTTCCCCGGCGGTGGCGTGCGCGCCGCGGTCCGGACCGGGCCCGAGGTGCAGTACCGGGCCGGCCCGGAAGGAGTGGGCGGCCCACTGGAGGAGGGCGGTCCGGCCGAGCCCTGGTTCGCCGGTCACGACGAGGTGGCCGCTGTGGGTGCGCAGCCCGTCCAGCAGGGCCCGCACCGCCTCCCGCTGCGCGCTCCGGCCGTGGATCCGCACGGCCGTACGTACGGTCGTCTCTCCGGTCATCCTCGGGAGGTTACGCGTGCGTAACCTGACGCGGAAGCCGTCGGTCCGCCGCGGACCGCCGAGGTGTCGGCCGTGTCACCTGCGGTTGTGCGGCGTACGGCGGGGACGGGCACTGTGCCGTTGCCCAGCCGCCTGGGCCGCGGGCCGTGCGGCGGCACAGCGGGCCGGCGACGGCCGCAACGTGCGTGCGACCGCCGCCGGTTGGTGCCGGGAGGGACGTCAGGAGCCGTGCGGGCAGTTGCCCCGGTACTCCTCGATGGTCAGGCTCGGCCGGGGCAGCGGGCACAGGAACTGCTCGTAGCGGGTGTCGTTGTCGATGAACCGCTTCAGCCAGGAGATGCTGTACTTCGCGATCGTCGTGTTCGACGTGTTCGGCGAGAAGTGGCTCGCGTTGTTCAGTTCCAGGTAGGCGCGGTCCGTTCGGGACGGCAGGCTGGAGTAGAACGGTTCGGAGTGCGAGGAGACGGGCGCGATCGTGTCGCCGTCGGCCCCCACGATCAGGGTCGGGGTGCTGACCTCCGGCCAGCTCTTGTCCAGGTTCCAGGGGGTGAGCGGGATCGCCGCCTGGAGCGAGGGACGGGACTTGGCGGCCTCCAGTGAGCCGCCGCCGCCCATGGAGTGGCCCATGACGCCGAGCCGACTGCTGTCGATGCGGCCGCGGACGGAGCTGCGCTCGGTCAGGTAGTCCAGGGCGGCCAGCAGCTGGCGGCCGCGGGAGTCGGGCTGGTCCAGCGTGGTGTTGGTGTCGATGGTGAAGACCACGAAGCCCTGTGAGGCCAGTCGCGGGCCGAGCCAGGCGATGGACGACTGGTACGCGGTGAAGCCGGGCGAGATGACGACGGCGCCGAAGGTGCCGTCGCTGGTGCTGGTCGGGTAGTAGATGGTGCCGCCGCCGAAGCCGGTGACCCCGAGCGAGGAGACGGTGGTGTCGGCCACGGAGTACGGGCCGCGCAGGGCCTCGATGCTGGACTCGGTGGGCGCCGGGCCGCGCTCGTACGGGTTGTCGGCGACGGCCTGGGCGCCGGGGCCGGTGAGGGTGGTGAGCGCGACGGCGGCGGCCACGGCGGCCGTGACACCGGCGAGCCGCCGCCGGGTCCCGCGGAACGCCGGACGCACGGCGTGGGTGTGGGGGTTCTGCTGCACGGGGAGTGGTCCTCTCTGTCGTGGCGAGGGGCCCGGCCGGTGGTCGCACACGGCCCGGGACACGTGGGGTCGCGTCCCGGGACATCCACCGCCGGACCTCGCCGATGAGCTGGCGGTGCCACTGTCGGGGCGGGGTACGGCCGGGGGGATCGGCTGAATTACCGGTCTCGTGCGGCGCGTTCGGACCGGGACGGGAGCCGGGACCCGGCTTTACCGCCTGCGGAGCATCCGTGGTCTTGCCCGGGCACCCGGTCGGTGTGGCACGCTCGGCGTCGGCCGGGCGGTCGCGCGCCGGCCGGTGCGAGGAACGTCAGCCGGCCCGGTGTCGGGTCCGGCACGGTGGAGAGGCGAACGGTATGCGGATCGGACTGCTCGGCACCGGACCCTGGGCGGACATGGCGCACGCTCCCGCCCTGCGTCTGCACGACGGCCTGGACTTCGTGGGGGTGTGGGGCCGCCGTCCCGACGCCGCCAGGGAGTTGGCGCGGCGGCACGGCACCAGCGCCTACGACGACCTCGACGCCCTGCTCGCGGACGTGGACGCCGTCGCGGTCGCGCTGCCCCCGGCGGTGCAGGCCGACATGGCGGTGCGTGCGGCGCGGGCCGGCTGCCAGCTGCTGCTCGACAAGCCGCTCGCGGCGACCGTGGCGCAAGGGCGGGCGGTGGTCGAGGCGGCCGGTGAGGCGGGCGTCGCCTCGGTGGTCTTCTTCACCGCCCGGTTCCAGTCCGAGACCGAGGCGTGGATCACCGAACAGGGTTCTGGGGCCGACTGGTTCACGGCGCGGGCGCAGTGGCTCGGCGCGGTCTTCGGCGGGGACAGCCCGTTCGCCGGCTCACCGTGGCGGCGGGAGAAGGGCGCCCTGTGGGACGTGGGACCGCACGCCCTGTCCGTGCTGCTGCCGGTCCTGGGGGACGTCCGGCGCGTGTCGGCCGCGGCGCCCGGGCCCGGGGACACCGTCCATCTGGTCCTCGACCACACCGGCGGTGCGTCCAGCACGCTCACGCTCAGTCTGACGGCACCGCCGGCGGCGGCGGGCGCGGCGGTGGAACTGCGTGGCCGGACGGGGGTGACGCTGCTGCCCGAGGCCACGGAGGGGCCGGTGCCCGCGCTGCTGCGGGCGGTGGACGCGCTCCTCGCCTCCGCCGGAGGCGGGGGTCCGCACCCGTGCGACGCCTCGTTCGGCCTGCGGGTCACCGAGATCCTCGCCGAGGCGGAAGCCCTGCTGGACGGGCGACGGTGAACCGGGTTCAGCCGCCCGCCCCCTCCCCCGCGAACGGTTCGTCGCTCCACCTGAACCAGGCCCGCTCGCCCTGGATGTGCAGCAGGAACTCGGCGACCGGGCCGTCGGGGGAGACCAGCCGCACCCTCCGCTCGATCTCGGCGTAGACCGCCTCCCATGCGTCCCAGTGCCCGGCGTCGTCCCGCTCCGCGAGGGCGAGTTCGCGTACGAAGAGATCCTCGACGCCTCCGAACGCGGGGCCCGCCCGGAACCGGCCCGACAGCCAGGGGAAGTCGGCGTCGTCGATCAGGATCTCGCCGATGTCCGCACCGTCGCTCCCGGCCTCCCCGCCCGCTCTCCCCTCCCCCGCGGGCGGTGCCCCGCGCACGTACCAGGTCTCGCCCTCGAACCCCACGTCCGTCCCTCCGCCACCCGCCGTCGTCCACCGTGACCAACCGTGTGGATCACCCTGACGGCCAGCATGCCACCGCTAGCGGCCGGCCGCCGGAGGACGGAAGTTGCTCCGTTCCCGTACGACCGGGTAGCCCGCCTTGCCGAAGTTGGCGGCCATCGGGTGGTTCCCCCGGTCGGTCGCGGCTGAGACGAACTCCGCGCCCCGTTCGACGAGGAAGTGGGTGCACTCGGCCAGCAGGTCGTACGCGTAGCCGTGTCCGCGGTGTTCGGGCAGGACGCCGATGAAGCCGACACAGGGGCCGGAAGGGTTGTGCACAGGAATGTGTACGCCGGCGAGTTCACCCCTCGGGGTGTACGCCAGCTGCCACCACTCCCGCGGCGACGGGCACCAGTGGAAGAAGTCGAGGTCCGACTGGGCGGCCCGGTCGAGTCCGCCCTCCTCGATGTCCATCAGCGCATGGGCGTCCAGGGTGACGGAGTGGATGCGGCGCAGTGCGACGAGGAACACCGTGTCGTCCGCGTCGGTGCGGAAGTCCAGTCGTCCGGGCCGACCGGGGAGCCCGCACTCCGGCGTCCACCGGTACAGGAAGCGTTCGGCCAGGAGGTCGTACCCGGCCCCCCGGGCGGCGGCGAAGCGCGCCTGGGTGGCGGCGCGCAGGGCCGGGACCTCCCGCCAGTCACCGGGCGGGTTCAGTTCGAGTTCGACCTGCCAGGGCGCGCTGCGCAGGAGTTCGGCTCCCGCTTCCTCCTCGCCCTCCAGCACGTCGAACCAGTTGACGTTGACGGGTTCGCTGTCGTCGGGACCGCCCCACCAGGCGCCGCGGGCGACGACGACGCCGTCGCGAAGGGCGATCCGCTTCCACTCGGGGCGGTGGCGGGTGAGCCGGTGCGCCGCACGGGCGTCCAGCGGGTCGGGCATGGTGTCGAAGAGATGGGCGTCGCTCGCGTCGAGCGCGCGGATGACCGGATCGGTCACGGATTCCTCCGGGATGCGTCATGCGTGGTGCGCTCCCGGTCAGCTTTTCGGGTGCGGATTAAACGGGCCTTAAACGCCGCTTAAGCGTCGCCCGTTCCGCTCGGGAAGCCCCAAGTCCGTTGGGGTGGCTGCGTACCATCGGCGCACGGCGTGAGAGCGCTCTCAGGATTTGGCGTCCTCAGGTTCCCGCCCGCCACCTGTCATGCCCCGAACACTCTGGAGACCCCCCACATGACTCCCCGTCACCAGCGTCCGCTCGGCCGCCGCAAGCTCCTCGTCGCCCTCGGCGGCGCGGCCGTCGCCGCCCCCGTCGCCGCCGCAGTCGCCCCGCACGCCCTCGCCGGCGTCGGCGCGGACGACGACACGGCCGCACCCCGGGCCGAGGCCGCGGGCGCGCTGCCGCTGACGCTCGTCAACGGCACCGGCTCGTTCGGCAACGCCGACGTGCACGTCTACATCGTCGGCAACCAGGACGGCACGCAGGTGCGCGTCACCCCCGACGGCACCGTCGCGCCCGTGGCGCTGTCGGACAACGGGGCCGACGGCTACACCGACTACGCGATCAGCCTCGCCGGCAGCGGCGAGACAACGCTGTCACTGCCGTACCTCTCCGGCCGGATCTACGTGTCGCTCGGCGCGAAACTGAAGTTCAAGGTCGTCGCCGACGGCGCCGGCAAGCCGGCCCTGCAGTACCCGGCGGGCTGGGTGAAGTCCGACCCCAACTACGGGGTGCTGCACGACTGCGCCGAGTTCACCCACAACTCCTCCGGGATGTTCTGCAACACCACCATGGTCGACATGTTCAGCGTGCCGCTGAGCATCCGGCTGACCGGAACCAAGGACCAGACGACCGGCACCGTGCGCCCCGGCGGACGGGCGGCCGTCTTCGACGCGGTGCGGTCGGTCGAGGAGTTCGCTCCGCTCGTCGTGGACGACACCCGCGTGATCGCCCCCGGCCACGGTCTGGACGCCGGGCTCTTCCCCGAGGACTACCTCGCCCCGTACATCGACGAGGTCTGGAGCACCTACACCGGCAGGGACCTGCGGATCACCACCAACGCCGGCACGTTCACCGGCCGGGTGCGCGGCGGGCGGCTGACCTTCGACGGGCCCGCCCAGGTGTCGTTCGCCAAGCCGTCCACCCGGGACGTGCTCTTCTGCGACGGCGCCCTCGCCGCGCCCAA
The DNA here is from genome assembly GCF_019049125.1 of Streptomyces sp. AC602_WCS936. Classification (NCBI taxonomy): domain Bacteria; kingdom Bacillati; phylum Actinomycetota; class Actinomycetes; order Kitasatosporales; family Streptomycetaceae; genus Streptomyces; species Streptomyces sp. AC602_WCS936. Next base: position 470,769 of record NZ_JAGMUF010000066.1, read on the forward strand.
CGACGGCACGACCGGCCCCGTCGCGGCGGTCCTGGGCGCCGGTTTCAACCGCTCCACGCTGGTCTCCTCAGCCGACCAGCCCACGACGGACCCGGCGACCTTCTACCGGACCGCGCTGACCAACCACTACTCCAGGGCCGTGCACGCCGCCACCGAGGACGGGAGGGCGTACGGCTTCGCCTTCGACGACGTCGCGGACTTCGCCTCGTACATCCAGGACACGGCGCCCACCGGGTTCCGGCTGACCCTCACCGCGTTCTAGCCACACCCACGGCCGCCCCGGCCCGGCGTGCGGGACGCGGGGCGGCGTAGGAGCGTGGTGGGTGTGCGAAAGGTGCCGGCCCCGCCACCGCGCCGGGGCGAGGAGCGGCGGAGCTGGCTGAGCGGTGCTCCGCCGCCCCGCTGGGTGCGGGTGCTCCCGCCGGTCCTCGTCGGAGTGATCTGCGCGGCGACCCTGGTCAGCGACGACCGGCTCGACATCGGGTTCCTGCTGGGCGCCATCCCGCCGCTGGCCGTCCTGTCGTACGGCCCGCTGGTGACGGCGCTGCTGTGCGGGGCGGTGATCGCGCTGCTGACCGTCCCCGCCTTCCAGCTCGACCGGCCGGGCGACGCCGACCTGCTGACCGTCGTGTTCGTCTCGGTGCTGAGCGTCTTCGTGTCCTTCGTGCGCAGTCGCCGCGACGCCCAGCTGGACCTGGAGCGCACGGTCGCCGAGGCCGCGCAGCGGGCCGTCGCGCCACCGCTGCCCGAGCGGGTCGGCGCGGTGCGCTGCGCGGGGCTGTACCGGGCGGCCCAGCACGGCACCCTGGTCGGGGGCGACTTCTTCGACGTGCGGGACGGGCCCTTCGGCGTACGGGCCGTGATGGGCGACGTACAGGGGCACGGGCTGTCGGCGGTGTCGACGGTCGCCTCGCTGCTGGGGGCGTTCCGGGAGGCGGTGCTGGACCAGCCGGAGCTGGCGTCGGTGGCGGGGCGGCTGGACCGCAGGCTGCTGGTGGACTCCGCGGGCACGCGGCACGCCGAGCTGTTCGCGACCGCCGCACTGCTGGAGTTCTCCGCCGACGCGCTGCGGGTGCGCGTCGTGGTGTGCGGCAATCCGCCGCCCTTCCTGCTGCGCGGTGCGCGCGCCACGGAGCTGGAGGTCCCCCCGTGGACGCCGCTGGGGCTCGGGCTGGCGGACGCCGGCGCGATCGACGCCTGCACGGTGGCGCTGCGCCCCGGCGACCGGCTCTTCCTCGCCTCCGACGGCGTGGTCGAGGCCAGGGACGACAGCGGCGCGTTCTATCCGCTGGCCGACCGGCTGACCGGGCTCCTCGCCGAGGAGGACGCGGATCCCGCCACGCTCCCGGAGCGCGTCTGGGCCGACCTCGTGCGCTTCTGCCCGGACGTGGAGGACGACGTCACGATGCTCGTCCTCGTGCCCTCACCGCCGTGACGGGGTGCGGCGCGTCCGGTTCTCCGGATGCGCGGTGCGCTTCCGCATTGAATGGTGATATCGGGATATTCGGGACCGACAACAGCACGGCACCGAAGCAGCGAACCGGATCCGAGGAGCACTGATCATGTCGACGTCACAGCCCGACGCCTCCCGGCCGTCCGAACCCCGCGCGGGGGACGACCGCGCCACACCGGACGACCTGCTCCACGCCCGTACCGGCACCGACGTGTCCCCCGAGGACGTGGTGCTCGCGGCCGGCCGGGACATCACGCCGGCCAACCTCGAATGGGCCCGGCGCAAGCTGGCCGAGGAGGGCCCCGCCGCCCTGGACAAGCTGCTGCCCTGACCACCGGGCGGCCGGGTCCCGGCATCGTCCGGGCGTCGTCCGGGCCGGGCCGGTGCGCTGCGCACCGGCCCGGCCCGGAGGACGGGTGTCCCCTGCCTGATCAGGCGGATCCGCCGGGGCGGGCGTCCTCGCCCTCCGGCAGCTCCGTCTCGTCCTCCACGACGTGCACGGCGGCCTCCTCCGCACCAGCGGCCCCGCCGTCGATGCCCACGTCCTCGGCGACCGTCTCCTTGGTCGTGTCGGTGCGTACGCCCTCGTCCGGGGCGACCAGCCGCCCGGCGCGGTCGGTGCCCGCCTCCGGGTCGACCGGCTCGCCCTCGCCGCCGGGCTGGTCGCCCACGCCGTCCCCGGCGGGCCCGGACTCGTCGGGCACCTCCTGGGAGAGCCGCTGGTCCAGGGTCTCGCCGTCGTGCTGCTCGGCGGCCGTGGTGCCGTGCTTGGTCACGCCGAGCGGCTTCTCCGGCGGGGAGTAGCCCTCGTCCAGCGTGTCGTCGTAGGTCCGCTCGTCGACGGCGTCCTGGAGGTCGAGGGGCGCGGCGTCCTCCTGCTCCTCGTTGTTCCCGGTGGGCTGGTAGGCGTCGTCGGCCATCGGGTCCGTGCCCATCGCTGCCTCCCTCTCGCGCTGCGTCGGCATGGTGGTCTCGGTGTGCGGTTCGCGTTTCCCGATACGCGATCTCTAACCCGTTCCGGGAGGGCGGTCTTCACCCGCGCGGCGCGACCCGGACGGTCAGATCGGTGATCCGGTACGGGGTCCAGTCGCGGGCGTAGCCGGGGGCGCCGCCGCCCGGGCCGGTGATGGCGGCGACCGGGAGCCGGCGGGCGGTGTCCACGATCTCGGCGGCGGTGATGTTCTCGTTGTTCCCGCTGGTCGAGCCGGAGGAACAGCCGGTGTAGTAGCCGATCGGGATGGACTCGTGCCCGGTGATCAGGCAGGGCGGGCGGACCCCGAGCCGGTGCAGTTCGTCCGCGACCCGGGCCCAGTCCTCGCGGCTCGCGACGTTGCGGTCCACGGTGCCCTCGACGACGGCGAACTGCACCGCTAGGTGACCGGCCAGCGCGAGGGCGACCAGGGGCGCGGCCACCGGCCGCCACCGCCTCTGCCGTGTCCTGACCAGGTGCCACAGCGCGTCGGCGACCGGGATCGCCAGGAGGGCGTAGGCGGGCTGGAGGAAGCGCGGCGCCGCGTAGCCGATCATGAAGAGGTAGGGCGCCGCGGCGGTCACCGCGCAGGCGAACGGGATGAGGGTGCGGGCGGTGCGCCGGGCCCGGACCGCGACGGCGACGCCGAGGACGGCGACGAACGGCAGGACGATCCACCAGGCGGTGACCACCGGGTGGGGCATGGAGCCGGTGCAGGGGCGGCACAGGCCCCGGCCGCCCAGGCTGCGCATCTGGTCGTCGACGGCGATGTTCCAGCCGAGGCCGCCCTGGATCTCGGAGGCCCGCGACAGCCGCTCACCGAGGCCGCCGTACCAGCCGTACGCCTCGATCACCCACTCCACTCCCCCGGCGGCGAGGCCGCCCGCGAGGGCGAGCAGCAGCATCCACCGGCGGCGTACGAGGACCAGGACGAGCAGGGGCACGGTCACCCAGACCGCGTCGGTGGGCCGCATCCACGCCATCAGCGCGGCGCCGGCCACCACACCCCACAGCGCGGCCCGCCCGGAGCGCCCCTGCCAGTACCGCAGGAAGCAGCCCACGCAGATCAGGGCGCCGATCGCGACCCAGTAGTTGGGCATGGCCTGCGGACCGTAGAACAGGTTCACCCACAGGGTGGCGAAGAACGCGCCGGCGGTGGCCAGGACGCGGGCCGGGAACAGCCCCTTCCAGGCGCGCAGGGCGAGGTACAGGCCTACGCCGGACAGTACGGCGAGGTAGACGCGCAGCAGTTCGGTGGAGGCCGACCAGGACGCGACGGGCGCCACCAGCAGGGAGACGCCCCGGGAGCGCGGTGCGCTGAAGAAGGCGGCCGGGTGGTGGGAGGTGACCTGGCTGGTGTACACGATCTCGTCCCAGCCGAGGCCCATCCACGGATGGACGAAGATCAGCTGGGCGAGCGTGAACGCGGCCGCCACGGCCGCGAGCAGTGCGTCGCCGCGCAGGCGTCGCGGGATGCGGGGCGGCGTCGCCGGCTCGCCCCGTCGTCTTCCGGCGAGCATGGCGTTCGCGCCGTCGGTCATCGTGCACCCCTCTGCCCCCGCTCGTCGCGGGGTGTTCGTTCCTGTCCTCACCTCCTGCCGCCACTGGCGGGAGCCCGGAAGTCGGATTACATGGTCAAACTAGTGCGCGTGCCACGGCCGCGCAGGGTGGAACTCGGCCAGTCGCGCGGGTTCCGCCGGTCCCGGCCCCGGCCCGGGGTCAGCCGGGGTCAGTGGGCGTTGGGGCGGCGGTGCGGGGGCTGTTCGGGTGTGGGGCGCCGTTTGGGTGCGGGGATGGCGCGGGTGACGGGTCCGTCGCCGTTCACGGCCAGCGCCTTGCCGTGGTGGTGGATGGTCAGCGGCTCGCCTTCGAGCAGGGTGTACGTCGCCTTGTCGGCGCGGACCTCCACGCGCAGGCACCGGCCGCGGAACTGGAGCCGGAAGGCGAGGCGGCTGAACTTCTCGGGCAGGCGCGGCGTGAACCGCAGGCCGTCGCCGTCCCGGCGGGTGCCGCCGAAGCCGGCGACCAGCGCCATCCACGTACCGGCGAGCGAGGCGATGTGGAGCCCGTCGCGGGTGTTGTGCTCCAGGTCCGCGAGGTCCATCAGGGCGGCCTCGGCGGCGTAGTCGTAGGCCAGGCGCAGGTGTCCGGTCTGGGCGGCGACGACGGCCTGGCAGCAGGCGGACAGGGAGGAGTCCCGTACCGTCAGCGGCTCGTAGTAGGCGAAGTTGCGGGCGATCTGGTCCTCGTCGCAGTGGGCGTCGAACCAGCTGCCGCAGGTGTACATCGCCAGCACCAGGTCGGACTGCTTGATCACCTGCTTGCGGTAGAGGTCGAAGTAGGGGAAGTGCAGCATCAGCGGGTACTGGTCGGCGGCGGTGCGGGCGAAGTCCCAACGCTGGTGGCGGGTGAAGCCGGAGTGCTGCTCGTGGACGCCGATCTCGTCGTTGTAGGGGATGTGCACGGACTCGGCGGCGTCCCGCCAGGCGGCGCTCTCCTCGTCGTCGACGCCGAGCCGGGCCGCCTCGTCGGGGTGGCGTTCGCACACGTCGGCGGCGGCGAGGAGGTTCGAGCGTGCCATGAGGTTGGTGTAGGTGTTGTCGTAGGCGATGGCGCTGTACTCGTCGGGGCCGGTGACGCCGTCGATGTGGAAGACGCCGTGGTGGTCGTGGTGGCCCAGCGAGCGCCAGAGCCGGGCCGTCTCCACCAGGAGTTCGAGGGCGGTGTCACGTTCGAAGGCGGTGTCGGCGGTCGCCGCCGTGTAGCGCACCGCGGCGTGTGCGATGTCGGCGGCCACGTGGAAGGCGGCGGTGCCGGCCGGCCAGTACGCGGAGCCCTCCGAGCCGTCGATGGTCCGCCAGGGGAACGCGGCGCCGCGCAGTCCGAGCTGGGTGGCGCGGTCCCGGGCGGCGGGCAGGGTGTCCCGGCGCCAGCGCAGCGCCTCGGCGACGGCCCTGGGCTCGGTGTAGGTCAGCACGGGCAGCACGAACATCTCGGTGTCCCAGAACGCGTGCCCGTCGTAGCCGGAGCCGGTCAGCCCCTTGGCCGGAATCGCCCGCTGTTCGGCGCGGGCCCCGGCCTGCAGCACGTGGAACAGGGCGAAGCGCACGGCCTGCTGGATCTCCTCGTCGCCGTGCACCTCGACGTCGGCCCGTCCCCAGAAGTCGTCGAGGTAGGAGCGCTGTTCGGCCACCAGGCCGTCCCAGCCGCTGTGCGCGGCGGCGGCCAGCGCGGCCTCGACCTGGTCGCTCATCGCGGGCCGGGAGCGGGCACCCGACCAGCCGTGGGCGACCGTCTTGCGCACCCGCAGCCGCTGGCCGGGTTCCAGCACGGAGGTGATGGTCAGGCGGGCCACGTCCTCGTTGCTCTCACTGCTGGTGGTGATCTCTCCCGGGGTGTCGACCTCGTGGTCGGCGGCGACGGCGACCCTGAGGCCGCTGCGTCGGGTCCGGTGGACCAGGCGCAGCCGGGAGCCGACGGCCATGTCCTCCTCGGGTTCCAGCGGGGACCTCAGCGCCTTGGACGTGCGGGGGTCGCCGTCGGGGTCGGGCAGGCTCTCGTTGGCGACGAGTTCGGACTGGATGACGACCCTGGTCCGGCTGTCGAGGGGCTCTACCTCGTAGGAGACGGCGGCGATGGCCCGCTGGGTGAGCGAGACCAGCCGGGTGGAGCGCACCCGGACGGTGGTGCCGGCCGGGGAGGTCCACTCGCAGGTCCGCTCCAGCACGCCGCGCCTGAGGTCCAGGGTCCGCTCGTGCTTGCCGAGCCGGCCGTAGCGCAGGTCGAAGGGTTCGTCGTCGACCAGCAGGCGCAGCAGCTTGCCGTTCGTGACGTTGATGACGGTCTGGCCGGACTCGGGATAGCCGTAGCCCGCCTCGGCGTAGGGCAGCGGGTGGAGTTCGTAGACGCCGTTGAGGTAGCTGCCGGGCAGGCCGTGGGGTTCGCCCTCGTCGAGGTTGCCGCGCCAGCCGATGTGCCCGTTGGACAGGGCGAACACGGACTCGCTCTGGGCGAGCAGGTCGAGGTTGAGGGCCGTCTCGCGCACGGACCAGGGTTCGACGCTGTACGTCCGGTTGGTGATCACGCGTCACCTCCCAGCTCGGCCAGGTCCTTGACGACGCGGTCGGCGCCGTGGGCGTAGAGGGCGTCGCTCTGGCCGACGCGGTCGACTCCGACGACGTAGCCGAAGTGCCCGGAGCGCCCCGCGTCCATGCCGGCCAGGGCGTCCTCGAAGACGGCGGCCCGGGACGGTTCGACGCCGAGGTCACGGGCGGCGGCCAGGAAGGTGTCGGGGCGCGGTTTGCCCGGCAGCTTCCGCTCGCGGGCCACCACGCCGTCGACGCGTACGTCGAACAGGCGCTCGGCGTCGATGGAGCGGAGCACGTCGCGGGTGTTGGCGCTGGAGGAGACGATCGCGGTGGCGAGGCCGGCGGCGCGGACCGCGTCGATGTAGCGCAGCGTGCCGTCGTAGGGTTCGACGCCGTCGGTGCGGATCTTCTCCAGGACCAGTGCGTTCTTGCGGTTGCCGACGCCGTTGACGGTCCGCGCCTCCGGTGGGTCGTCGGGGTCGCCCTCGGGCAGTTCGATGCCGCGGGAGGCGAGGAAGGTGCGCACGCCGTCGGCGCGGGGGCGGCCGTCGACGTACTCGTCGTAGTCGGAGTCGGTGAAGGGCCTGAAGTCCGCGCCGTCGCGCTCGCGCAGGAAGGCGTCGAAGGTCTCCTTCCACGCGGCGGCGTGCACCACCGCCGTCCTGGTGACGACCCCGTCGAGGTCGAAGAGGCAGGCCCGGATGGTGTCGGGGAGTCCCAGCTGCGTCGTCATACCCGACACAGTTCCCCGCCGGGGCGGGTCCGATCAGGTGACACACTCTGCGGTGTGCCGCTGACTTTCGACGACCTCCTCGCCCGTGCCCGCGCCCTGCCCCGGGGCGGACGGCGCGCGATCCTCGGTATCGCCGGCAGCCCGGGCGCCGGCAAGTCGACGCTGGCCGAGAGCCTGGTGCGGGAGTTGAACGGGGCCGGCACGCCGTGGGTGGCGCACGTCCCGATGGACGGTTTCCACCTCGCCGACGCCGAACTGGACCGCCTGGGCCGCCGGGACCGTAAGGGCGCGCCGGACACCTTCGACGCGGCCGGGTACGCGGCGCTGCTGGGCCGCCTGCGCGAGGCGGCGGTGGGCGACGGGGAGGCGGGCGGCGGGGAGACGGGCGGCGACATCGTGTACGCGCCGGGTTTCGAGCGGGTGCTGGAACAGCCGGTCGCCGGGGCCGTGCCGGTGCCGCCGTCGGCCCGGCTGGTCGTGACGGAGGGCAACTACCTGCTGGTGGGCTCCGGCGCCTGGGTGCGGGTGCGTGCGCGGCTGGACGAGGTGTGGTTCTGCGAACTCGCTCAGGCGGAGCGGGTCCGTCGCCTGGTGGCCCGGCACGAGCGGTTCGGCAAGTCCCACGACGACGCGGTCGCCTGGGTGCTGGGCAGCGACGAGCGCAACGCCGAGCTGGTCGCCGCCACCCGGGACCGCGCCGACCTCGTGGTGCCCGAGGGGGCGATGCCGGTCAACCGGTCATGAACCCGCGCCCGGCCCGCTCGGGGGGTCCGCGTGCGGGCGGTGGCGTCCGCCCGGTACGTCGTCCGACCTGGTGATGTGTACGGCGGTGCGCCAGGGCGTCGCGGAGTTCGACGGGGTCGTTGTCGAAGACCCACGCCGATGGCGCCCGTGGGTATCACCCGCGGTCATCGCTCGTCGTAGTCGTCGGGGCGGACGTGCGCCTCCTCCAGCGCCTCGCGCATGGTCCGGCCGGTGCCGCCCTGCTGTCGGGGCGTCTCCTCGTCCTCGCGCTGGTCGAGGACGTCGTCGGTGGTGTCGGTCTTCGGCCGGTTCTCTTCCGGGACGGTCATGGCGGTGCCTCTCGTGCTTGCTGTCCTGCTTGTTGTCCTGCTTGCCGTGGTCGCTTCCGAGGTGGCGGGTTCCCGGACGGCGCTGGGCTATCCCCTCCGGGTGCGACCGCCCTGCCGGTGACGAGGGGTGAGCTATGTTGACCTCCGTGGGAGACAAAGGAGGCGCACCCGTGCCATCGCCGCAGCAGGCCCGCGCACAGGCATCGGCGATCACCTCGGGACGTACGGCCGAGGAGACGGAGGTCTCCGCCACGTCCCGGCTCAGGACACTGTTCGACCGGCCGCGTCTCTCCCCGGGGCAGCGGCGCATCGCCCAGTACCTGATCGAGCACCTCACCGAGGCGGCGTTCCTGTCGATCACCGACCTCGCCGACCGGGTGGGCGTCAGCCAGCCCTCGGTGACGCGGTTCGCCTCGGCGGTGGGCTTCAGCGGCTACCCGGCGCTGCGGGAGCGGCTCCAGTCGATCGCGCTGGGCAGCCGGGGCGGCACCCCGGCCGAGGAGAACCGGGGCAACGAGCTCCAGGCGGCCGTCGACGCCGAGATCGACAACCTGGAGAACCTGCGGCGCGACTTCGCCGACGCCGACCGGGTGATCGACGTCGGCCGCAAGCTGGCCGCGTCCGCCCCGCTGACCGTCCTCGGCCTGCGCATCTCCGTCTCGCTCGCCGAGTACTTCGCCTACGCGGCCCGCCGGGTCCACCCGGACGTGCGCCTGGTGACCCGCGGCGGCAGCGTCGCGTACGACGCCCTGCTCCAGTCGCGGGAGGCGGGCGGTGCCTGGGTGCTGGCCTTCTCCATGCCCCGGCACGCCCACGAGACGCTGAACGCCGTCCGGGTGGCGCGCGGTGCCGGGCTGAAGGTGGCGCTGATCACCGACCTGGCCCTCGGCCCCATCGTCGACGAGGCCGACGTCACCTTCGCGACGGGCACGGGGTCACGGCTGGTCTTCGACTCCTACGCGGCGCCCGGCGTGATGTGCGCGGCCCTGCTCCAGGCCATGACCGACGCCGATCCGGAGCGGACGCAGGCCCGGCTGGAGGAGTACGAGCAGGTCGCGGACCAGCACCAGTTCTTCCTGCGGGACTGACCCGGCCGCCTCTCGCCGGGTACGGGCCCGGCGATTGGTCGGCGCAGACGGGGGCCATCCGGATCAAAGCAGGCATGAATGTTTTCATACGTCTTGCAAACCGGATGGCATATATAAATACTGCTCACGGATCGCGACCCGGCCGCCCCGGAGCGCGTCCGCACCTGCGTGAACATCCCTGGCCGCCGACTCCTACCCGCTCCGGCGGGCCCGGGGATGTTCCGTCGGGCATCGCCTGTGCGAGCGCCCGCGGCGGTCCCGGTCGTCCCCTGGACCGGGACCGCCCCCACCCGTCGCCCACCCCGTCGACGCCGCCACACCGGAAGCGATGATCATGCCCCTGACGACCACGCGCACCCACCCGGACTGGCCATGCCAGGTGAAGGCCCCCGGCAGCTACGACTGGGAACGCTCGGCGGTCAAGTGGCTGCGCGAGCTGGTGCCGTCGCGCTACGCCGGCTATCCCGCGCTGATCCGCCACCCCGTCCTCCTCGCCCGCCACGCGCAGATCCAGGTGCAGCACGAGATCCGGGTGGCGCGCACCGCCCTGCAGACGGCGCGGGCGGATCTGCCCCGGCTGGGACTGCACGAGTCGGTCATCGAGCACACCATCAAGCTGTATGCGGCGGAGGTCCTTCAGTTGCAGCACATCGCGCGCAGCGTGCGGGCGGTCACCGAGACGCTGGTCGAGCGCGGCACCGGGCGCTGAACCGGCCGGCCCGCCGGGAGCGGACCATCAGTCCACCGGGTGGCCCGCTGCGATGTCCGCGGCGTCGGAGATCCGCAGCAGTGGGCCGTCGGACTTCTCCCGCCCGCCCCATTCGACGGGGTCGAGGACGAACCCGACGTGGTCGCCGCCGGGGACGCGCTCCACGACGCGCCCGACGAACCACGCCTCGGCGTCCTCCAGCACCACCGCCCCGCCGTGGCCGGTGCGCCAGCGGACCCGCCGGAACTTGTCCACCTCGTCGCCGGTCCGCCCGCCGAAGAGCTCGGCCGTCCCGTGCTGGTCCCGGGCGAGAAGATGGACGGCCAGCACGTCGGCGGAGTGCGCCACCCGGAAGGTCCGGTTGACCTCCGAGAGCCACACGGCGTACCGGACCGGGTCGAGGGAGCACTGGCAGGAGAACCCGACCAGACACCCGGCCCGCTCCCCGCCCGCGGCGGCCGTCACCACGCACATGTCCGGGTCGAGCCGGTCGATGAAGACGTCCATGCCGGCCATGGTAGGAGGGTCAGTCCGCGAGGAGGCGCCGGAGGGCCGCCCGCAGGGCGGTGACGAAGGAGTCCCTGCGTGCCTCGTCGAGGGCGTCCAGCGACAGGTAGGGGTTGAGGTCTTCGAGCTCGACCAGGAGCAGCTCGCCGCCGGGGGCGCGGCAGGCGTCGACGCGCTGAATCCCGTGGTCGATGCCGTTCCACTCGATGAACCGCCGGGCGAACTCGAGGTCCCGGGCGGTGGCGTCGTACGGCTCCAGCCGCCAGCGCCGGCCGGGGTCCGGCGCGTACAGCGCGTACTGGAATGCGTCGTCGACGAAGTAGAAGGAGACCTCGTACGCGAAGTCGACGCGCGGCTGGACGAGGGTGTCCCCGGCGTCGTCGTCGCGGAGCGCCTGGCGGAGGCGGTCCGCGGGCACGATCCGCAGGCCCGCCGAGTCGGCGCCGAGCCGGGGCTTGACGACGTACTCCTCCGCCGCCGGCAGCAGATGCAGGTCCTCCGGCCGGCCGACGGTGGGGATGACCGACTCCCCCGCGGCGCTCAGGTCGAGCAGGTACTGCTTGCCGGCCATGTCGGCCCGGCCGGTGAGCTGGTTGTAGACGCGCGTGCCGCGCTCGGCGGCGCGCTCGCGGAAGGCGTCGTACGCGGCCCGGTAACCCAGCACGGGACCGCTGTTGCGGACGACGACGGCGTCGAAGGCGTCGAGCAGCGCGGCGGCCTCTCCGGGGTGGCACAGCGCCAGGTGGAACTCGTCGCGCAGGCGGGAGGCCAGGTAGATGTCCTCGTCGCAGTAGCGCCGCCCTCGTGCCTGGTAGGACAGGTCCGTGACGTAGAGGAGACGGGGGCGGGTGGGCGGCATGCGGAACTCCTCAGGCTGATCGGAACTCCTCGGTGCTGATCGGATGTGATCGTATGCGATCGGCAGTGCGGTGCCCGCTAATGCACTCAGTTCCCTCCTGTGGCTGCACTGAGTGCCATGAAGGCCGGTGAACTGCTACGTTCCCCTTCATGAGCTCCAGCAATGCGGCGGGCGGCCGGCCGCCGATGCGCGAGGCACTGGTCGCGGCCGCGTTCCGGCTGTTTCTGGAGCGGGGTTACGAGCAGACGACCATCGACGACATCGTCGCGCTCGCGGGTGTCGGACGGCGGTCGTTCTTCCGCTACTTCCCCTCCAAGGAGGACGTGGTCTTCCCCGACCACGAGCGGTGCCTGGCGGACATGACGGCGTTCCTGGCCGCCTCGCCCGAGGACGCCGACCCGGTGGAGCGGGTCTGCGACGCGGCCCGGCTGGTGCTGCGCATGTACGCCGAGAACCCGGACTTCTCGGTGCAGCGCTACCACCTCACCAAGAAGGTCCCCGGGCTGCGCGCGTACGAGCTGTCGGTGGTGTGGCGCTACGAGCGCGCCCTCGCCGAGTACCTGCGCGGACGCGTCGGCGCACGGCCGGACGGGACCCTGGAGGCGGACGTGATCGCGGCCGCGGTGGTCGCGGCGCACAACAACGCCCTGCGGTCCTGGCTGCGTTCGGACGGGCGGGACGACGCGGGCGCCGCGGTCGACCACGCGCTCGGGTACGCGCAGTCCGCCTTCGGAAGCCTTCCCGCACCGCCGCCGGCCGCCGGGGAGGGGGACGTGGTCGTGGTCGTCACGCGGCGCGGCGCACCCCTGTGGCAGGTCGTGCGGGAGGTCGAGGCGGCGTTCGCAGGCGACTGACCGCCCCGCGGCGGCGGAACCACTTCATCCGCAATCGAGGGTACCGAGTGCCTTTACGTGTGGCACGCAGTGCCATAGCCTGAGCCTGTGCACGGTGGCACGGTCACCCGCACATGCGTGCCCGGGCGACCGCGCACGCGGATTCCGGCTCGAGTGCAGGGAGTTGACCAGCGTGTACCACCACTCAGGAAACGTCGCTCAGCAGACGGCCGGCTCCGCGACGGGCGTGCTCGATGCCAAGACCTCGGAGTCCGAGGCGATCCACTTCCAGCGCTGCACCTGGTGCGGCACCGCCATGTACCACCGGGTGCTGTGCCCGGTCTGTCGCGGCAGCGACCTGCGGACCGAACGCAGCGAGGGCGCGGGAACGGTGCGGCACGCCACGGTGGTGCACCGCAACACCCCGGCCGCGCGCAACGTGTCCCTGATCGAGATGGCCGAGGGCTTCGTGCTGCGCGGCCGGGTCATGGGCCCGCTCATCGGCATCCACAGCGGCGACCGCGTCCGGCTGTCCACGGCCCAGGACCCGGTACGGGGCGAGCCGGTCTTCCAACTGGTCGACGAGCCGTACCGGGCCTGGACCTGAGCGGCGGTGCCCCGGCCGCTCAGGGCGCGGGCGTGATCCGGATGCCCACGGTGCCGTCGAAGCCGCGGCGCAGTCGGCTGCCCAGGAGGGTGAGCCTCCCGACGACGCCGTACTTGCGGGCGATCAGCCTGCGGTAGCGGCCGGTGGTGTCCGGGTCGCAGATCTCCGCCCTCGCCGGGATCTGGTCGCCGGTCGGCCGGCCGTGCACGTCGCACGGGCCGACCAGGACGTCCGCGCGGTTGCGGACCCGCTTGACCTTCCAGGAGTCGGCGACCGTCCAGACGCCGAGCGCGTCCCCGTCCCGCACGACCCACACCGGGGTGGCGACCGGGGTGCCGTTCTTCCGGAACGTGGTGACCAGCAGGTACTTGCCGGCGCCGAGCCGGGCCATCGAGACGTCGTCCATGCCGGGAGTCTAGGCGGGCGCCGGTCCCGGTGAGACGGCCCCGCCCGCCCCTCGCCTCAGTCCAGGGCCGCCGCCATCCGCCGTACCGCCTCCGTGATCACCTCCGTCGACGTCGCGAGGTTGAGCCGCAGGTGTCCCGCGCCGCCGGCGCCGAAGGGGATGCCGGAGCTGAGGGCCACCCGGCCGCGCCGCAGGAAGACGTCCGCCGGGTCGTCGCCGAGGTCCAGCGGGCGGCAGTCGAGCCAGGCCAGGTAGGTCGCCTCGCCGGGGCGGTGGACCACGCCGGGCAGGTGCTCGGCGAGCAGGCGGGTGAGCAGCCGCCGGTTCTCCTCGATCCCGGCCAGCACGGCGTCCAGCCAGGCGGTGCCGTCGCGCAGGGCCGCCGTGTGGGCGAGGACGCCGACGTGACTCGCTCCGTGGCCGACCTCCTCGGGCATCCGCGCCAGGTCGGCTGCGGCACCGGGCCCGGCGAGGGCGAGCGCCGCCTTGAGCCCGGGCAGGTTCCAGCCCTTGGACGCGGACATCAGCGCGAGGCCCCGCTCGGCGCCGGGCACACTCAGGTACGGCACGAACCGCGCGCCGGGGCCGGTGACGACCGGCGCGTGGATCTCGTCGGCGACGACCCGGACGCCGTAGCGCTCGGCGAGAGCGGCGACGGCGGCGAGTTCGTCGGCGGTGTGCACCGTGCCGGTGGGGTTGTGCGGGCTGCACAGCAGGTAGGCGGCGCGCCCCGACCCGGCGACGGCCCGCCGGAACTCCTCCTCCAGCACGCCGAGGTCGATGCGCAGGCCGGCGCCGAGGGGCGCTTCCACGACCCGCCGGTCCATGTGGGTCACGAACGCGTAGAACGGCGGGTACACGGGCGGGTTGACGATCACCGGGTCGCCGGGGCCGGTGACCAGCTTGAGCATCTCCACGACGCCCAGCATCACGTCGGGCACGATCGCGGTGCGTTCCACGGCGAGGTCGTCCCAGCCCCAGCGCTTGCCCGCGAAGGCGGCCAGGGCCTCGGCGTAGGCGGTGCCCGCGGGATAGCCGGTGTCGCCGAGTTCCATGGCGTCGGTGACGGCGCGCGCGACGGGTTCGGCGAGCGGGACGTCCATCTCGGCCACCCACAGCGGCAGCACGTCCGCCGGGTAGGTGCGCCACTTCATGCTCGTACGGCGGCGCAGCTGGTCGAGCGTGAGGGCCTGGAGGGGGTTCGTCTCGCCGGGCTGGTGCTCCTCGATGCTGGTCATGGGGCACAAGATAGGCGGCGACGGCGCGTGCGGGAAACCGTACGGGAGGGGCGCCGCGGACCGGACGGTGCCGCCCGCCCGGTGAACGCGGACGTGCCCGCCCCCGTATGGGAGGAGGGCGCTCGATGACCGGAGGTCCCCGCGGCGGTGACGCCGTGAGTCGGGGTTCGGGAGCGCATGCATGAGGCACGCACGACGACGCATCGTCCGGCGAGTCGTACGGCTGGCGGCCGTCGGCGGACTGCTGCTCGGGGGGACGATGGTCACCCGGGCCGTGGCGAGCGAGCCTCCCGACGCCGCCGCCGTGCCGCACACCCTGGCGCGGTCCGCGTCGGGCACCGGCGCCGGCCTGGTGTCGCGGCTGGGCACCGAGCGCACGGCGGGCCACTGGGTCGGCTCCGACGGGCGGCCGGTAGTCGCGGTCACCGACGAGCGGGCCGCCCGGGAGGTGCGCCGGGCCGGCGCCGAGGCGAAGGTCGTGCGGCACAGCATGTCCGAGCTGAAGTCGGCGACGTCGACGCTGCGGTCGGCTCCTCGGGTGGCCGGCACGGCTTGGGCCCTGGACTACCGGACGAACGAGGTGGTGGTGCGGGGTGACAGCACGGTCTCCCGGTCCGACTGGTCCCGGCTGACGGACGTCGCCGAGGGCATCGGCGGCTTCGTGCGTATGGAGCGCACCGAGGGAACCTTCACCACGCGCCTGAACGGTGCCGAACCGATCCTGTCCACGGCGGGGCGCTGCTCGGCGGGCTTCAACGTGACCGACGGGCGGAGCGACTTCATCCTGACCGCGGGTCACTGCGGGCCGACGGGGTCGGTGTGGTTCGGCGACGGCCGGGGCGACCGGCGGGTCGGCGAGACCGTGGCCGGGAGTTTCCCTGGGGACGACTTCTCCCTGGTGGAGTATGCGAACGGCGAGGCGGGCGACGGCGCCGACGTGGTGGCCGTCGGCGGGGGCAAGGGGGTGCGCATCACGGGCGTGGGTGAACCGGCCGTGGGTCAGCGGGTGTTCCGCAGCGGCAGCACCAGCGGGCTGCGCGACGGCCGGGTGACCGCGCTGGACGCGACGGTCAACTACCCGGAGGGCACGGTCACCGGCCTGATCGAGACCGACGTGTGCGCGGAACCGGGCGACAGCGGGGGGCCGATGTTCTCCGAGGGCATCGCGCTCGGCGTCACCTCGGGCGGCAACGGCGACTGCGACGAGGGGGGCACGACGTTCTTCCAGCCGCTGCCGGAGGCGATGGCGTCGCTCGGGGTCCGGCTGCTCGTCTCCGATGAGGAGGGGGCGGCGCCGGGAGCCGCGCCCTCCGCGCCGGCCGGCGCCGGCGGTGGTGCCGCTCCGGGCGCCGCGGCGCCGGGGGCCACGGCGCCGGTGACGGGTGTCGACGGCTCGACGCTCCTGTCCCGGCTCACCGACCGCAGGAACGTCGGTCCCGGCATGCTCGTCGTCGCGGGCAGCATGCTCGCCCTGGTGGCGACGCGCTGGATTCGTGCGGAGCAGGACCGCAAGGCGTACCGGCGGCACTACTCGGCGACGTGGGGGTGATCCCGGGTCGGGGCCGCGAGGCGCGGAGGAGTCCCGGGGTGCCGGTCAGGCGGCGTGCTCCGGGTCCGCGGCGGCCCACTCCATGACGAGCCGCTGGTACTCCTCACGCTGCTCGACGCTCAGTGTCCCGCCCGACCGGAGCCACAGGGCCCGGATCTCCTCGTTGACCTCGGCAGCCGATCGCTCGGAGGAGGGTTCAACAGTGGTGGACATGCTGTGAAGCATACGGCGCCGGGCGTGAAGACGATGTGAGTAATCGCCAGCCAAACGGACATAACGGACCGTGTTACTGGTCACGTCGATCTTCTCATCTGTCAAGAGCTGAGGGCGAGTTCGTTCCCCGCGGCTGTGTTCTGCCGCACATGCCCCGCCCGTTGTGTTCTCCGCCACTTCCCCGGCTGCCTCCGGCACGACCGCGCGGCCGGGGTCGTCATCCCCTGCCGTCCCGCTCCCGCACCGCCTGCCGGAACCCGGTGTTCACGGCGGTCAGTCCGCCGTCGACGACCAGCGTCGTGCCGGTGATCCAGGAGGCGTCGCGGGAGGCGAGGAAGGCGACGGCCGCCGCGATGTCCTCGGGTTCGCCGACCCGCCCCAGCGGATACAGTCCCTGGACCGCCGCCAGGTCCTCGTCCCGCCCCTCCCACGCTGTGGTGCGCACGGTGCCCGGCGTCACCAGGTTGACGCGGACACCGCGCGGCGCGGCGTGCCCGGCGAGGGTGCGGGTGAGGGAGGCGAGGCCGGCCTTGGCGGCGCTGTAGGCGTGGTTGCCGAAGTCCTGGACGCCGTTGACCGAGCCGACGCTCACGATCGCGCCGCGCCCCGAGGCCGCGAGGTGGGGCAGCGCGGCCCGGCAGCAGCGGTAGGCGCCGGTGAGGGTGACGTCGAGGTCGCGGGCCCAGGCCTCGTCGGCCTCGTCCTCGAAGAGCGGGGCGTCCGGCGTACAGGCGTAGGCGTTGTTGACCAGGACGTCGAGGGTGCCGAAGGTGTCCACGGCGTGGGCGACGGCGGCCTCCACGGACGCCCGGTCGGCGACGTCGCAGGCGAAGGCCTCGACGCCGAGACCCTGCTCGGCCAGTTCCCGCGCCGTCCGTCGCGCGGCGGCGAGGTCGACGTCGGTCAGCAGTACCCGCGCCCCCTCCGCGGCCAGCCGGCGTGCGGTGGCCGCGCCGATGCCGCGGGCCGCGCCCGTGACCAGTACGCCGTGGTGTGCGAAACGCCCTGTGTCCGTCATGGGCACCGACCGTACTGCCGAAAGGATCACCGCGGCAGATAGCGTGCGCGCATGTCCGTGTTCTTGCAGCAACTCCCCGCGCTCATAGGCGTCGTGATCGGTGCCCTCAGCTCGTATCTCGCCGTGGTCCGCAGTGACCGGGCCCGATTCCGCAGTGAGACCGCGGCGCGCTGGGAGGAGCGCAGGCTCGCGGTGTACGCCGACTACGCGCGGGCCCTGAAGACCTCCGTCACGCTGACGTACCGGATCGCCGCCCACCTCGGCAACGACCCGCACCCCCACCCGTTGAGCCCCGCGGAGGCCGCGTCGGCGCAGGCCGAGGCCACGCTCGCCCGGGACCCGGCCGGGGAGGCGCTGCTCCTGCTGGGCAGCAAGGAGGTCGTGGAGCAGGCGCGGGTCTGGGTCGTGGCGGTACTGGACATGGAGCGCTTCCTGCGCGAGGGGACGCGTGACCCGGATGCCTGGCAGGCCCTGCTGGAGCGGCAGCGCGCCGGCCGCGAGGGCTACTACACGGCCGTGCGCGAGGATCTGGCCCTGCCGCCGGGTCATGCGGCCCGGTGGCCGCTGCCGCCCGTCAGCGGTAACCGGTGACGTCGGCCGGCTTGTCCGCGTCCTGGACCTCGACGAGGTAGCGCCAGGCGTCCGGGCGGCTGCCGTCGAGGTCGGTGAAGCCGTACTCCTGCGCCAGGCCCCCGCTGGACAGGGACTTGCCGTTGAGGCGCGCCACGTGCGGGTCGGCGGCGAGGGCGGTAACGGCTCGGCCGACGTAGCGGGGCGTCTCGGAGATGGCGAAGTGCGGGACGCGGTCGAGCGCGTCGCGCCAGTTGTCCTCGCGTACGCCGAAGTGGTCGAGCATGAGCTCCGAGCGCAGCCAGCCCGGGGTCAGCGCGACGGCGGTGGCGCCGCGCGGGCCGACTTCATGGCCGAGGGCGAAGGCCATGCGCAGGACGGACGCCTTGGCGAGGTCGTAGAAGAACGAGACACGGTAGTGGTCGCGGTTGTAGTCGTCGGTGCCGTCGGTGACCTCCACGACCAGTCCGCCGGGGCGGCGCAGCAGCAGCGGCAGGGCGTGGTGACTGGTGATGGCATGGGTCTCGACCGCGAGCCGCAGGAGTCGGAGCCCCTTGTCGAGGTCGTGCTCCCAGACGGGGCTGTCCCATGCGAAGAGGTGCTCGCCGCCCCAGATGTCGTTGACCAGGACGTCGAGGCGGTCCTGTTCGCGAGCGACGCGGTCGACGAGCACGGCGACCTGCGCGGGGTCGAGGTGGTCGGTCGGTACGGCGATTCCGTGGCCGCCGGCCTCGGTGACCAGGTCGGCGGTGTCCTCGATGGTCTCCGGGCGGTCGTACTCGGAGCGGCGGGCGCGGGTGCTGCGGCCGGTGACGTAGACGGTGGCGCCGGCCGCGCCCAGTTCGACGGCGATGCCGCGTCCGGCGCCGCGGGTCGCTCCGGCGACCAGCGCGACCCTGCCCGCCAGCGGCTTGTTCGGTGACTGTGCCATGTCCGGCTCCCGTTCCTCTCCCACGACTGCTGCTGATCTCGTGATCGAGACTGCCCTGGAAGCCGGACATCTTCTGTCACCTTTTACGCGTGTCCCCCGCCGTTGCCGTCGCGCTCCGGGTCAGTGACCGCGTGTGACCCACTCCTCCAGGTGCGGTGCCTCCGCCCCGATGGTGGTCGGGTCGCCGTGGCCGGTGCGGACCTCGGTCTCGGGCGGGAGCACCAGGAGCCGGTCGCGGATCGAGTCGATGATCGTCGGGAAGTGGGAGTAGGAGCGTCCAGTGGCGCCGGGGCCGCCCTGGAAGAGGGTGTCGCCGGTGAAGACGGTGCCGAGGCCCGGGTCGTAGAGGCAGACCGCGCCGGGCGCGTGCCCGGGGGTGTGCAGGACGGTCAGGTCGGCGCCGGCGGCCTCGATGACCTGGCCGTCGGTCAGCCAGGCGTCGGGGTCGCGGTCGGGGTGGGTCTGCTGCCACAGGGGCATGTCGTCGCGGTGCAGCCAGATGGTGGCACCGGTGCGCTCGGCGAGGGCGGGGGCGGCGTTCACGTGGTCGTTGTGGGCGTGGGTGCACACGATGGCGGTGAGCCGGCGCTCGCCCACGGCCTCGGCGATGGCGTCGGCGTCGTGGGCGGCGTCGATGACGATCACCTCGTGGTCGTCGCCGACGAGCCAGACGTTGTTGTCGACGTCCCAGCTGCCGCCGTCGAGGCTGAACTGGCCGGAGGTGACGAGGCGTTCGATGCGGGCGGCCATCACAGCACCACCACCGAACGCAGCACGTCACCTGCGTGCATCCGCTCGAAGGCCTTCTCGACCTCGTCCAGCCGGATGGTCTCGGTGACGAACTTGTCCAGGTCCAGGCGGCCCTGGAGGTGCAGGTCGATGAGCATCGGGAAGTCGCGGGAGGGCAGGCAGTCGCCGTACCAGGACGACTTCAGGGCGCCGCCGCGACCGAAGACGTCGAGGAGCGGGAGCTCCAGCTTCATCTCGGGCGTCGGTACGCCGACGAGGACGACGGTGCCGGCCAGGTCCCGGGCGTAGAAGGCCTGCTGATAGGTCTCCGGGCGGCCGACCGCCTCGATGACCACGTCGGCGCCGAAGCCGCCGGTCAGTTCGCGGATGGCCTCGACGGGGTCGGTCTCGCGGGAGTTGACGGTGTGGGTGGCGCCCATGGAGCGGGCGGTCTCCAGCTTGCGGTCGTCGATGTCCACGGCGATGACCTTCGCCGCCCCGGCCAGGTGGGAACCGGCGATGGCCGCGTCGCCGACGCCGCCGCAGCCGATGACGGCGACGCTGTCGCCGCGGCCGACGTTCCCGGTGTTGATGGCGGCGCCGATGCCGGCCATCACGCCGCAGCCCAGCAGACCGGCCACCTGCGCGGAGACGCCCGGGTCGACCTTGGTGCACTGTCCGGCGGCGACCAGCGTCTTCTCGGCGAAGGCGCCGATGCCGAGGGCCGGGGAGAGCTCCTGGCCGGTCGAGGCCAGGGTCATCTTCCGCTCGGCGTTGTGGGTGTCGAAGCAGTACCAGGGACGCCCGCGCAGACAGGCCCGGCACTTGCCGCACACCGCACGCCAGTTGAGGATCACGAAGTCGCCGGGGGCGACGTCGGTGACGCCGGCGCCGACCGACTCGACCACGCCCGCGGCCTCGTGGCCGAGCAGGAAGGGGTAGTCGTCGCCGATGCCGCCCTGCTTGTAGTGCAGGTCGGTGTGGCACACCCCGCAGGCCTGGACACTGACCACGGCCTCGCCCGGTCCGGGATCGGGCACGACGATCGTCTCGATCCGCACCGGTTCGTCCTTGCCCGGTGCGATCACGCCGCGTACTTCCTGCGCCATGGTCTGGACCCCTTCTTCGGCCGTTCAGCGTTCCACCCGAGCCTACGCGCAACTGATCGCCGAGGGACGCTCCGACGGCGTTCCGGGTCCACGTAGCCTGAAGCCTCCGCCCACCTGCCGAAGGAGTGCCGTGAGCACCGCCGATACGGAGACCGGTCAGCCCGCCTGGCGACAGCTCCTGACGTACGTACGGCCGCACCGAAGGGCCCTGTTCGCGGGCGCCGTGCTCTCCCTCGTCACCGGCGCCACGGGGCTGACGCTGCCGCTGGTGGCGCGGGAGCTGATCGACGACCTGTCGCACGACCGTGCCATCACCGGCGCGCTGCTGGCCATGTCGGGGTTGGTGGTCGCCAACGCGGCGCTGGGCGCGCTGGGCGGGTATGTGCTGCGGCGCACCGCCGAGTCGGTGGTGCTCGGCGCGCGGCGCACGCTGTCGTCGTATCTGCTGCGGCTGCGGATCACGGCCGTGGACCGCACCGAGCCCGGCGACCTGATGGCCCGCATCACCTCCGACACGACCTTGCTGCGCGAGGTCACCACCGACTCCCTCGTCGGCCTCGGCACCGGCGGGCTCACGCTGGTGGCCACCCTGGTGATGATGGGCCTGGTCGACCCGGTGCTCCTCGGGGTCACCCTGGCCGTGGTCGCGGGCGCGGGGACGGTGCTGGGCCTGATCGTGCCGCGCATCAACCGGGCGAGCCGGCAGGCGCAGGACGCGGTGGGTGTGATGGGCGCCGCGCTGGAGCGGATACTCGGCGCGCTGCGCACGGTGAAGGCGTCCGGGGCCGAGCCCCGGGAGGAGCGTGCGCTGCACGAGGCCGCCGAGGAGTCCTGGCGGCAGAGCGTGCGCGCCGCCAAGTGGTCGGCGGCGGCGGGCAACACGGCCGGGCTGGCGATGCAGACCGCGTTCATCACGGTGCTCGCGGTGGGCGGCGCCCGGGTGGCGACGGAGGCGATCGACATCGGCACGCTGGTCGCATTCCTGCTGTTCGTCTTCTACCTGATGTCGCCGATACAGGAGGTCGTCTCCGCGATCACCCAGTACCAGACGGGCAAGGCGGCGCTCGCCCGCATCCAGGACGCGCTGAGCCTGCCCGCGGAGCCGCAGGCCCGTCCCGCGCCCCTGCCGTCGCCGGGCTCGGAGCCGGCGTCCGTCGCCTTCCGTGACGTCCGCTTCCGTTACGCCGACGACCTGCCCTACATCCACCACGGGGTGACCTTCGAGGTGCCGGCCCGGGGGATGACGGCCTTCGTCGGCCCGTCCGGAGCGGGCAAGACCACCGTCTTCTCCCTGGTCGAGCGGTTCTACGACCCGGTCTCCGGGGAGATCGCGCTGGACGGCCGGAACCTCGCGGACTGGGACCTGGCCTCGCTGCGGGCCGCGATCGGTTACGTGGAGCAGGACGCGCCGGTGCTGTCCGGCTCGCTGCGGGACAATCTGCTGCTGGGCAACCCGGAGGCGGACGACGCCGCCGTCGCCGCGGTGGTGAAGACGACCCGCCTCGACTCCCTGGTGGGGCGACTGCCGGACGGCCTCGAGACGCTGGTCGGGCACCGCGGCACCAAGCTGTCGGGCGGCGAGCGCCAGCGGGTCGCCATCGCGCGCGCCCTGCTGCGCCGTCCGCGGCTGCTGCTGCTCGACGAGGCCACCTCGCAGCTGGACGCGGTCAACGAGGCGGCGCTGCGGGACACGGTGGCCGACGTGGCCCGTACGACCACGGTGCTGGTCGTCGCGCACCGGCTGTCCACGGTGACGATGGCCGAGCGGATCGTGGTGATGGACGCGGGCCGGGTCCGGGCCGTGGGCACGCACCGGGAGCTGGTGACCGCCGATCCGCTGTACGCGGAGCTGGCGGCCACCCAGTTCCTGGCCGCCGGCGGCTGAGGCTGCCCTCGGCGGCTTGATGGCGCGGGTCGTCAGCCGAGCGCGGGGACGGCTCCGAACAGCGGGGAGACGAGCCCGGTGACCTGCTGGAGCTGATTGAGGTCGTTGAGCCGGTTCAACTGCTGGGAGGGCCGCGGCATCTGTGCACGGTCCTCGGCGGGCATGTCGCTCACCGCGAGCGAGTCCAGCGTCTTGGTCACGCTGAGCTTGTCGGCGCCCAGCGCGCCGCCCTCGGCGGCGCTCGCCATCGGCGCGGCGAGGCCGGCGACACCGGCGGCGAGCCCGACGGCGGCGGCGATACGTCGTGTTGAAGTCATGCTCTGAGCAACGGTGCCGGGCCCCGGACGGACACGGGCGGGCGGCGCCGCTCACCCGACGGGACCAGTCGCCCGGCCGCGTTGCCGTGGGCGCCCGGACGGAGGAGGCTCGAAGAGAGGGCCCGTGCGGCCCGCCCCTTCCCGGGCCGCGGTCTTCGAAAGGAGGTCGTCATGAGCGCTCGGGCAAACCCCGGCTTCGACGTCGAAGCACTGCGCCGGGGCATCGAAGGAGAGACTCCGGCGCCCCTCGCGTCGCTCTATGCGCCGGACGCGGAGGTCCGCATCGTCGACCGGTACGACCAGCCCAGCCGCCCCAAGGTCCTGCACGGCCGGGACGAGATCGCCGAGATGCTCGACGACGTCTACAGCCGCGACATGTCGCACCGGCTGACCCGCTGCGTCGTGCAGGGCGACCAGGTCGCCTTCACCGAGGAGTGCGTCTACCCGGACGGCCTGCGGGTGCTCGCCGAGTCGATGCTGTCGCTGCGGGACGGCGAGATCGCCGAGCAGACCACCGTCCAGGCCTGGGACGAGTGACCGGGAACGTCTAACCGACCCCCCGGCCGGGGGGCCGGAGCACGGCCAGGAGCTGGCGGACCAGTTCGTCGACGACCTCGTCCAGGGTCGCGTCCACCCAGCCCGCGCTGTAGTCGTGCAGCAGGCCGTTGACGCCGCCGATGAAGGCCGTGGCGGCGAGCCGGTAGCCGGGGGTGTCGCCGAAGAGCTGGAGCGCGGCGTCGAGGAAGCGTCGACGGCGCTCGGCCTGGCGCTGTGCGGCGGACTTGCCGCTGTAGCGTCCCGTGGGCGCCCTGAGTGTACGCGGTCTTGTGGAAAGGGCGCCCCTTCCTTACTTTGCAGTAAGTTCACTCTGAAAGCGGCTGTGTTCAGAATTCGCGCGCCAGCGCGCCGGCGCGCCATCGCCCCCCCCACCACGCCCACCGCCAGAGGAGAGCAGCATGCCTGCCCGTCGAACCAGGCACCTCCGCGCCGCCGCCGTCGCCGCCGCACTCGCCCTCACCGCCGCCGCTCCCACGACCGGCGCGGCGGCCACCCCCGACTCCCCCGCCGGTCTGCGCGAGGTGATGTTCGTCGGCAACAACTGGGACGGCACCGCCGACGTCATCCGGTCCACCGGCGACTTCGCGAGAATCGGCCGGATCAACGTCATCCCGGACAAGGCGGAGCGGATGGCGGAGATCAACGCCGACCCGATCAAGTGGATCTACTTCCAGGCCATCCGCAACAGCGTCGGCGAGGGCCACGACCAGTTCGTCGATGACATGTACTCGACACCGGACGGCTCGTCGGTGGTGGTCTCCCGGCCGAGCTTCGCGGACGTCGTGTCCGTCGACCTCGCCACCGGCGACATCAACTGGCGCTTCCCCGTCTCGGGTTACCGCTCCGACCACATGGCGGTCTCCCCCGACGGCACCCGGGTCGCGGTGTCGGCGTCCACCTCCAACACCGTGCACGTGCTGGACATCGAGTCGGGGGAGGAGCTCGGCTCCTTCGGCACCGGCGACAAGCCGCACGAGAACATCTTCACCCGCGACGGCAAGTACATCTGGAACATGTCCATCGGCGAGGTGAACACCGCGCTCGACGCCCCCTGGCTGGACTGGACCAAGGGCGACCGGCGCATCACCGTAGTGGACGCGACGACGTACGAGCAGGTCAAGGTGATCGACATGCGCGAGCGCCTCGACGCGATCGGTCTCGGCGACCGGTCCGACGCCGTGCGGCCCGCCGTCTTCTCGCCGGACGAGTCCAAGCTGTACTTCCAGGTGTCGTTCTTCAACGGCTTCTTCGAGTACGACATCGCCACCGACCGCATCACCCGCACCAAGACCCTGCCCGAGAACCCGGCCACCAGCGACGACCGCACCACCTGGGTCAACGACTCGCGGCACCACGGCATCTCCATGAGCCCGGACGGCACCAAGCTGTGCGTCGCGGGCACGATGGACGACTACGCGACGGTCGTGGACCGCGCGACGCTGCGGGAGGGTCCGCTGGTCACCGCCGCGAAGCCGTACTGGGCCACAGTCAGCGGCGACGGCACCCACTGCGTGGTCTCCGAGAGCGGCGCCGACCAGGTGACCGCCATCGACTTCGCGACCGGCGAGAAGTCGGTGTCGGTACCGGTGGGCGACCACCCCCAGCGGGTCCGGATCGGACACGTGGCGGCGGACTGGACGGGCCCGTCCGCCGGCTGAACCGGCCCGCTACCGCCGCGGCAGCCGGTGCAGTTCGACCTCCCCGAGTCGGCCGTCGGCGACGGTGGCCGTCATGTAGGTGCAGTACGGCTGGCGGCGCCGGTCGGTCGGCGAGCCGGGGTTGAGCAGCCGCAGGCCGGTGTCGGCGGTGGTGTCCCAGGGGATGTGGCTGTGTCCGAAGACCAGGACGTCGAGGTCCGGGAAGCGGGCGGCGCAGCGCCGCTCGCGCCCCTGGGCGGCGCCCGTCTCGTGGACGACGCCGAAGCGCAGACCGCCGAGGTCCGCGTGGGCCACCTCGGGCAGCCGGGCGCGCAGGCCGGGCCCGTCGTTGTTGCCGTACACGCCGACGAGCCGGTGGCTGCGGTGCTCCAGCAGGTCGAGTGTGGCCGTGTCGACCCAGTCCCCCGCGTGCACGACGACGTCGGCGCGCGGGATCTCCGCCAGCAGCGGTTCCGGCAGTTCCTTCGCCCGCTTCGGCAGGTGGGTGTCGGACATGAGCAGCAGTCGCACGGACCCAGCCTATGCGGCGGGCCCCGTCCTCCGCTTGAGCGGCTCCCACCAGGCCCGGTGGTCCCGGTACCAGGCGACGGTGTCGGCCAGCCCGGCGGTGAAGTCCCGGCCGGGGCGGTAGCCCAGTTCGTCGCGGGCCTTGCTCCAGTCGACCGAGTAGCGCAGGTCGTGGCCCTTGCGGTCGGCGACGTACTCGACCCGGTCCCGGCCGGCGCCGCAGGCGTCGAGCAGCAGGCCGGTGAGTTCGCGGTTGGTCAGTTCGGTGCCGCCGCCGATGTTGTAGACCTGGCCGGCCCGGCCCCGGGTGCGGACCAGGTCGACGCCGTGGCAGTGGTCGTCCACGTGGAGCCAGTCGCGGACGTTGCGCCCGTCGCCGTACAGCGGGACCTTCCGGCCGTCGAGGAGGTGGGTGACGAACAGCGGCACGAGTTTTTCGGGGAACTGGTACGGGCCGTAGTTGTTGGAGCACCGGGTCACCCGCACGTCCAGGCCGTGGGTGCGGTGGTAGGAGAGGGCGAGCAGGTCGGCCGAGGCCTTGGAGGCGGCGTACGGGGAGCTGGGCCGCAGCGGGTGCTCCTCCGTCACCGAACCGGACTCCACCGAGCCGTAGACCTCGTCGGTGGAGACGTGCACGAAGGTGCCCGTGCCGTGCCGCAGGGCCGCGTCCAGCAGCGTCTGGGTGCCGACGACGTTGGTGAGCACGAAGTCGGCGGCGGCGTCGATCGACCGGTCGACGTGGGACTCGGCGGCGAAGTGCACCACTTGGTCGGTGTCGGCCATCAGCTTGTCGACCAGCGGGGCGTCGCGGATGTCGCCGTGCACGAAGTCCAGCCGGGGGTGGCCGAGTGCGAGGGCGTCGAGGGTGCCGGCGTAGGTGAGGCTGTCCAGGACCGTGATCCGCGGCGCGTCGGGCGCGTCCGAGGCGAGCAGGGTCCGGACGTATCGGGAGCCTATGAAGCCGGCTGCGCCGGTGACCAGGAGGTTCATGGACGGTTCTGTGCCTTGCGGGGTGGGGCGGACGGACGGGCGGAGCCTTCGCCGACATTACCCGCGGGCCGCGCGTGGTCGGCGGCCGGTCCGGACGTGCACCGCGCCGGCACATGGCCGGCGCGCTGGGGTGTGCTTCGTCTTCGGGACGGTTCAGTCCTCGCCCCTGACGATGTTCGATTCCTGCCCCGTCCGCGGTGCGCGTGCGCTCGTGCCGTCCTCGACGGCCGGTATCCAGGTGCGCATCGCGCCGCGGCCGCGCAGCCGGCGGGCGGTGGACCAGCCGGTCTCCTGGCGGCGGGCGACGGGTTTCTCACTGGTGTCCGTGGTCACGGAGCATCATCTTCCTTCTGCCTTCTGTGTCCGGCACCGTCGCCCGACGGGTCCCCAGACGGGTTCTAGCGAAACACCAGGGGTGCGGGGCCTACGGGTTGGGCCGGGCCACGCTGATGTCGCCCAGCGCCGACTCCGGGTCGCGCTCCATGGCCAGGTCGCCGAGGGAGACGATGCCGACGGGGCGGCCGTCGTCGACGACCGGCACCCGGCGCACGGCGTGTTCGCGCATCACCTCGACAGCGTGGTCCAGCTCCTCGTCGGACCGTACGGTCACCAGGTCGTCGCTGCACGCGCCGGCCACGGTGGTCTGCTCCGGGTCGCCGCCGTCCGCGACGGACCGGATCACCAGGTCACGGTCGGTCACGAGTCCACGCAGCTCGTCGCCGTCCGTGACCAGGACGGCGCCGAGGTCCCGGTCGCGCATGAGACGGGCCACCGCGGTCACGGAGGTCTGCGGCTCCACGGTCACCGGGTGGCCGGTCATGATGTCGCGGACGTACTGGGTCATGGCGTGATCCCTCACTCTGCTCGCTCGGTCGTGGTGTGACCGTCGGGTACCCGACCGGGCGGCGCCGGCACCTGTCCCGGGCGGCGGCCCACCGGGACCTCGCTCCAGACCTGTTTGCCGCCGCTGACCGGCAGGGTCCCCCAGGTCGCCGACATCGCCTCGACCAGGAGGATGCCGCGTCCGCCCGTGGCCTCCCAGCCGATGCTGGTCGGCTTGACGGGCGTACGGGGCGAGGCGTCGGCGACCGCCACGCGCAGCCGGCCGTTGATCAGGGCCAGGTCGAGGCGGACCTGGCCGTCGGTGTGCACGAGGGCGTTGGTGACCAGTTCGGAGACGATCAGGAGGACGCCGTCGACGTCGTCGTCCGGCACGCCCCAGGAGCGCAGGGTGCGCCGGGTGAAGCGGCGGGCGTGGCGTACGGCCTCGGGCAGCCGCCACACCGACCAGCTCTCCCTCAGCGGCCGCACCGCCATGCCGTCGTAGCGCACCAGCAGCAGGGCGACGTCGTCGCTGCGGCGGGCGCCTCCGAGCAGGGCGTCGGCGACCAGCCCCAGGTGGGCGGGGTCGGAGACGGCCAGCGCGTGTGCGAAGCGGTCGATGCCCTCGTCGATGTCGGCGTCGGCGGACTCCACGAGGCCGTCCGTGGTGAGGGCGATCAGCGTGCCGGGGCGCAGGCGCAGCGGGCTCATCGGGAAGTCGGCCTGCCGGACCACGCCCAGCGGCGGGCCGCCCTCCGCCTCCGCGATCTCGGTGCTCCCGTCGGGGTGGCGCAGCACCGGGGGCGGGTGCCCGGCCCGCACGCACCAGGCGGCACCGGCCTCCATGTCGAGGTCGACGTAGACACAGGTGGCGAAGAGGTCGGTCTCCATGTCCATCAGCAGCCGGTTGGCGTGGGAGACCACCACGTCCGGTGGATGGCCTTCGGCGGCGTAGGCGCGCAGGGCGGTGCGCATCTGGCCCATCAGGGTGGCGGCGCCGGCGCTGTGGCCCTGGACGTCGCCGATGACGAGGGCGACGTGGTGGTCGGGCAGCGGGATCACGTCGTACCAGTCGCCGCCCAGCTCCAGTCCGGCCGTGCTGGGCAGGTAGCGGGCGACGGCGACCGCGCCGGGCAGCTTCGGCAGGCGGCGCGGCAGCAGCTGGCGCTGGAGCATGCCGACGAGCTCGTGCTCGGCGTCGAAGGCGTGGGCGCGCATCAGGGCCTGACCGGCGAGGCCGGCGGACGCGGTGAGCAGGGCGCGTTCGTCGGGGCCGAAGTCGTGCGGGGTGTCCCAGCCGATCAGGCAGGCGCCGGCCATGCGGCCGCCGGCGGGCAGCGGAAGTACGGCGAGGCCGCCGGGGCCGACGTCGGCGAGGGCGGGCTCCAGGTCGCCGGTGCCGGCCGGCCAGATCCGGGCGCGGCCCTCGCGCAGCGCGGCGGCGAGGGTGGGCATGGCACGCACCGGCGCGTCGGGCCACTCGGTGCGCCACTCCAGCCGCCACAGCTCGGGCCAGGACTCGGGCTCGGGCGGGTCGAGGACGGTGACGACGAGACGGTCGTTCTCCAGCTCGGCCAGCGCGATCCGGTCGGCGCGCAGGGGCCGGCGCAGAGCGGCGACCACGGCCTGGCTGACGTCGCGGACGGTGCCGGCGGTGGCCAGCGCGGCGGCGAGGCGCTGGACGCGGGCCACGTCGGTCACGTCGGGTCGCAGGGTGGAGGCGTCGGCGACGGTGCCGACGAGGCGGGCGGGCCGGCCCTCGCCGCCGGGCAGCAGGCGGCCGCTGAGCCGCAGCCACTTCGGCGGGCCGGTGGGCTGGAGCACGCGGAACTCCAACTCGCGGTCGCCGATGGACATGTGGTCGGCCTCCGTGACCGACATCAGCGAGGGGAGGTCCTCGGGCACGGCGAGGCCGAGCAGCGTCTCGACCTTGCCGTCGAACTCGCCGGGCGCGAGGCCGAACAGCCGCAGGATGTCGTCGCCGACCTCGACCCGGCCGGTGTCCATGGCCAGCGAGAAGGCACCGGGCCGCAGTTCCTCGCCGTCGGCGGCCGGGACCGGGGCGGGCGCCGGGCCGGTGACGGCTTCGGCGATCAGCTCCAGGCAGGCCCGGTCCTCGGCGCCGAAGCCCTCCGGGCGCTCGGTCAGGGCGAGGAGGCAGCCGCCGCCGTCGCCGCGCACGGGCAGGGTGGCGAGGGAGAAGCCGCTCGACGGCACGTGCCGGGACTCCGCCGAACCGGCGAACTCCTCGGGACCGAGCCACACCGGCGTCCCCTCACGATGCGCGTCGGCCACCGGGGAGCCGCCCGAGACGGGGTAGCCGTCGCGCACGCCGTACAGGGTGCGCGGCACGCCCACCGACTCCGCCAGGCAGAGCAGCTCGGGATTCTCGCCGGGTGTGTAGAGGGCGGCGAAGGAAGCCCCGGCGAAGACCAGCGCCTGTTCGAGCACGCGGCGCAACCGCTCCGCCGGGTCCGGCACGGAGGCGATCGCCTTCAGGGCACCCTCGGCACGCAGCGTCCTCGCTCCGCGTTCCACCGCGCCCTCACTGACCACGCCGCCATTACAGCGCTTGTGGGACATCGGCGCAGCCCCTGCGGGGCGGGAAGAGTCGATCGGGAGGGGAAAGGGTCCGGGCTGCGCGGGCGGCGCGGGACACACGGCGGGCCACTCGGCCCGGGAGGGCGTCTCGCGTGAGGATGCGCGGGGGCTCCCCAACGGCTTCCGCGCTCGCCGTGCGGTGCGGGCCGCCGGGGAGGAGATTTGAACCGGGGCAAGGACCACGGCCGTGCGAGGAGGTGGTCGGTGTGTCCGACGAACGGTCGTCGTCACCGGCGACACCCGCCGCGCCGGCGCCGGGCTCCCACCCGGTGCTGTCGCTGGCGCTGGCCGCGATGATGGAGGACGTCCACGCGCACTCCGGGGCGGTGTACCTGCTCGGCGCGGATCCGCCGGTCCTGGAGATGGCGGTGATGGCAGGGCTGCCGAGGGCGTTCGCGGCGCCCTGGGAGCGGGTGACGCTGCACTCCCCGGTGCCGGTGGCGGACGCCGTGCGCGAGCGGCGGCTGGTCTGGGTCGGCGACGGTGAGGAGATGGCGCGGCGCTACCCGAGGGTCGCCGTGGTGCTGCCCTATCCGTTCGCCCTGGTCGCGCTCCCCGTCGCCACCGGCTCCGCGGCGTACGGCGCGGTCTTCCTGACCTGGCCCGGCTCCCGTTCCGCGGAGCTGTCGGCGCGGGACCGCGACCATCTCACGGCGGCCTGCGGGCGGCTCGCCGTCCGGCTCGAACGGGCGGCCGCGGCGAGCGTTCCCGTGCACCCGGAGCCGGACCTGCTGGCCGCGCCGGTGGTCGGCGGCGCGCCCGGCACGCTCGGCTCCCTGGAGGCCGTGCGGATGGTGGGGCGGCTGCCGTACGGGCTGTGCTCCCTCGACCTGCACGGCAGAGTCGGCTACGCCAATCCGGCGGCGGCCGAACTCCTGGACGTCCCGGTCGGCACACTGCTCGGCACCCAGCTGTGGACGGCGGTGCCGTGGCTCAACGACCCGGTGTACGAGGACCGGTACCGGGCGGCGCTGCTCAGCCAGCAGGCCACCTCGTTCGTCGCGCTGCGGCCGCCCGGCGACTGGCTGTCGTTCCGGCTGTACCCGACCCGGACCGGGCTGAGCGTCCGCGTCAGCCGGGCCCGGGGTCTGTCCCGGCCGGAACCGGGCGGTGCCACGGCGGGCGACGCCGCCGCGCCACGGGCCCGGCTGGTGACCATCTCGCAGGTGGTGAGCCTGACCGGTGCGCTCTCCGAGGCGGTGGGCGTGCAGGACGTGGTGCAGCTGATCGCGGACGAGATCGCCCCGACGGTGGGCAGCCAGGGCCTGGTCGTCCTGGGCTCGCGGGCCGGCCGGCTGCACGTGCTGGGGCACCGCGGCTATCCCGATCCGGCGGTCGCCGAACGCTTCGACGGGACGCCGCTCACCATGCGGATCCCCGGTACGCAGGTTCTCCGGACGGGTGTGCCCGCGTTCTTCGAGTCCTGGGAGCAGCTGGAGCGCCTGTACCCGGCGCGGCGGGGCACGCACGACGGCTTCGCGGCCTGGGCGTTCCTGCCGCTGATCGCCTCGGGACGGCCGGTGGGCACCTGCCTGCTCGCCTACGAGCGTCCGCACTCCTTCACCACGGAGGAGCGGGCGATCCTGACCAGCCTGGCCGGGCTGGTCGCGCAGGCCCTGGACCGGGCCCTGCTCTACGACGCCAAGCACCGGCTGGCGCACGGGCTGCAGGAGGCCCTGCTGCCGCACTCGCTGCCGGCGGTGCCCGGCGTCGAGGCCGCCGCCCGCTATCTGCCGGCCACCCGGGGCATGGACATCGGCGGCGACTTCTACGACCTGGTCCCGGCCCGGGGCACCGCGGCGGCGGTGATCGGGGACGTACAGGGCCACAACGTGACGGCGGCCGGGCTGATGGGACAGGTGCGCACGGCGGTTCGCGCGTACACGGCCGTCGGGCAGGCGCCGGAGGAGGTCGTGCGCAGCACCAACCGGCTGCTGATCGACCTGGGCACCGAGCTGTACGCCAGCTGTCTGTACCTGCGGCTGGACGCGGGGCGCGGGCGGGCGGTGCTGGCCCGCGCGGGCCATCCGCCGCCGCTGCTGCGTCGCCCGGACGGCGGGGTGGGAGTGCTCCACGTCCCGGGCGGTCCGCTGCTGGGCATCGATCCCGCGGCGGACTATCCGCGCACGGAGGTCGAGCTCGCCCCGGGCACCCTGCTCGCGCTCTACACCGACGGGCTGGTGGAATCCCCCGGCGTCGACTTCGACGACGCGCTCACCGACCTGGGGCGACGGCTGGCCGAGGCCGGGGACCTGCCGCTGGACGAGCTGGCCGACCGGCTGGTGCGGGACGAGGCGGGCGCGGGGGAACGGCTCGACGACATCGCGCTGATGCTGCTGCGGGCGCCTGTCTGACGCGGGACGCGAGCGGGGGTGGCGCACCGGCCCCGCCACGGGTGCCGGTGCGCGGTGTCCGGCTCAGCCCGTGAGACCGGAGCCGTCCTCGCCGCCGGCACCCGTGCCGTCACCGGCGTCCCCGCCTCCGTCCTCCTGCCCGTTGCCTGCGGCGTCGCCGCCCAGCGTGGCGCCGACGGCCTCCAGCGCGGTGGTGACCGGCTGGAAGAAGGTCTCGCCGCCGACCGTGCAGTCGCCGCTGCCGCCCGAGGTCAGGCCTATCGCCAGGCCGTCCTGGGTGAACAGGGAGCCGCCGCTGTCGCCCGGTTCGGCGCACACGTTCGTCTGGATGAGGCCGGTGACCGTGCCCTCGGGGTAGTTGACGGTGGCGTCGAGGCCGAGGACCTGTCCGTCGGCCAGTCCGGTCGTGCTGCCCATCCGGAAGACCTGTTGACCGACCGTCGCCTCGGCGGCCTGGCTGATCCGGATGGTCTGGTCCCCGAGGTTGACCTCGCTCGGCGCCTGGGTCGCGGGGTCGTCGTAGCGGACGAGCGCGAAGTCCCCCTGGCCGGGGAAGACCGCCTGGTCGACGGTGCCGATCGGCGCTCCGCCCTGCGCGTCGGACCACTGGTCGTCCGCGACGCCGCAGTGACCGGCCGTCAGGAAGGCGGGTGCGCCGTCGCCCGCGGTGACGTTGAAGCCGAGCGAGCAGCGCGCGCCGCCGCCGAAGATGGCGTCGCCGCCCGAGACGAAGGTCTTGAAGGTGCCGGCGGACCTCTTGACGGTCGCCATGCCCACGCCGAGGTCCTCGACCGTGGACTCCAGCCGGTCCCACTCGGCGCCGGTGACGGTGCTGTCGGCGGTGACCAGGATCTTGTTGGTGCGCGGGTCGATCGCCCACGAGGTGCCCGGGATGGTCGCCTCGGACTTCAGGGTCCGCGCGCCGGTCCGCAGCTCGCTCATGCTGTTGTCGACCTCACGCACGTCCGCGCCGGCCTGCTTCGCCTGCACGATGATCTGGTTGTTGTCGCCGGGCACGACGTTGACGACGAGCTGCTGCTCGTCGGCGTCGTAGTAGGAGCCGGCGAAGGCGTCGCCGAGCAGGCCGGCGAGCTGTGAGGCGAGATCCGACGCGTCCGCCGCCTTGAGGGTCCTCGGCGCCGCCGCCGTGTCGTCGGCTCCGTCGCCGTCCTGGGAGGCGTTGGCGTTGGGCAGCAGGACGGCGGCGGCGCCGAGTGCCACCACGGCGCCCGCCGCCATCGCGGCCCTGCGCTTCGGAATTCGCTTGTGACTCAACCTGATCGACCTCCTGGGACGGGCGCCTGGACGGCACTTGGTACGCACGGGCGGGACGGGGCGTTCAGCCGCGCCGTGCGATCACACCGGATCAGCACTCCCCGTATACGGTCGGCAACGGTCTGTTCCGATCACGGAGCGGAATCTCTGCTTCAGCGAATCTGCACATCGAATGCCCAACCCGGTCACCCCCGTTGGCGGATCTGCACAACCCCGCACCACCCCGCACGTCTTTGGGGCGGGAGTGCCGGATTCGCCTGCGTACGGGCAAGGGGTCGCACGGGCCGATGTCGCGCCGCGTGTGAAGAAGTCGCCGCGAAGGCGTGCGCACACCTGCACGCTTGGGTGCCTGGGCGTCGCAAGTGCCCTGGTGGGAGGGGGTGATTGATTGGAAGGGCGGACCGGCCGCGTGCTTTGATCCATCGCACCGCGGGGGCCGCGGAGGGCTCCGGAAACGGGCGCCCGGCGCCCGCGGTCGCGGCCGTCATCTGTCCCCAGAGGGGGCCGCTCCCCCCTTGTGAAATGGCTATACGAAGGGAAGTTCCATCATGAACTCCACCCCCCAGGTTGAGACCGTCGAGATCTCCGACGCCGACCTCGACAACGTCTCCGGCGGCCTGAACGTGAACGCCGTCGGCACCGTCACCGGCCTGGTGGACGGCATCGCCCCGGTCTCCGGCCTGGTCAACACCGCCATCGGCACCGTCGAGGGCGTCACCGGCCTGAACACGGCCCCGGTCACCAACCTGGTCGCCGGTCTCTGATCGCGCCCTGGTACCGCTGAGTCCCGGAGCCAGCCAGGCTCCGGGGCTTCTCGGCGGTTTCCCCGCGGCTCCCCGCAAGACACTGGGATACGTCCGACGTGCAGTTCCGCCAACAGGCCCTCGCCAAACTCCAGTCGCCGGAGGAGCTCGACCTCCCGGTGCGTTTCGCCCGCCCGCAGGGCTGGCTGGTGCTCTCCGTGACCGTTCTCGCCATGGCCGCCGCGTCCGTGTGGGCGGTGGGCGGGTCGGTGGCCTCCACCGTCAGCGCCCCCGCCGTCCTCACCCACGGCCAGGGCAGCTACCTCCTCCAGAGCCCCGTCTCCGGCCAGGTCACCGCCGTACTCGCGCGCCAGGGTCAGCGGCTGCCCGCCGACTCCCCCGTGCTGAAGGTGCGTACGAGCGAGGGCGAGACCGTGGTCCGCACGATCGACGCGGGACGGGTCAGCGCGCTCGCCGCCACCGTCGGGCAGATCATCCGGACCGGGGCGAACGTCGCCGCCGTCGAGAAGGTCGCCCACGCCGACGACCCGCTCTACGCCACCGTCTACGTCCCCGCCGAGAACGCCGCCGCCATCCCCGCGCACGCCTCCGTCGACCTGACCGTCCAGTCGGTGCCGGCCCAGCAGTACGGCGTCCTGCACGGGGAGGTGAAGTCGGTGGACCGCTCGGCGCAGTCGGCGCAGACCATCGCCGCGTTCCTCGGCGACAGCCAGCTCGGCGAGCAGTTCACCAAGGAGGGCAGGCCGGTGGCCGTGACGGTCCGGCTGGACACCTCGAAGTCCACGAAGAGCGGCTACGAGTGGTCGTCCGCGGACGGACCCCCGTTCGAGCTGACCTCCATGACCATGGCCACGGGGTCCATCCGGCTGGCCGATCAGCGTCCCGTCGATTGGCTGCTGCCGTGAGCACCGCACAGGAGACCACAGCAGAGCAGACCCGGAGCAGACGCCGTGCCGCCCCGCCGAAGCGCGGCGTGCCCAAGGCGCGGGCGAAGACGGTGCGCACGCCCACCGTGCTCCAGATGGAGGCCGTGGAGTGCGGCGCCGCCTCCCTCGCCATGGTGCTCGCCCACTACGGCAGGCACGTCCCGCTGGAGGAGCTGCGCATCGCCTGCGGCGTCTCCCGCGACGGCTCGCGCGCCAGCAACCTGCTCAAGGCGGCCCGGAGTTACGGCTTCACCGCCAAGGGCATGCAGATGGACCTGGCCGCGCTGGCGGAGGTGACGGCGCCGGCCATCCTGTTCTGGGAGTTCAACCACTACGTCGTCTACGACGGCGTGGGGCGCCGTTTCGGCCGCCGCGGGGTGTTCGTCAACGACCCCGGCAAGGGCCGCCGTTTCGTGTCCCTGGAGGAGTTCGACGGGTCGTTCACCGGGGTCGTGCTGACCATGGAGCCCGGCGAGGACTTCGCCCGGGGCGGCCGCAAACCGGGCGTGCTGGGCGCGATGCCGGCCCGGCTGCGCGGCACCGCGGGCACGCTGCCCGCCGCCCTGCTGGCGAGCCTGCTGCTGGTGGCGGTCGGCGCGGCCGTGCCCGCGCTCAGCCGTACCTATATCGACATGTTCCTGATCGGCGGGCAGACCTCGCTGCTGGGCGTGCTGTTCGCGTCGATGGGCGCCTGCGTGCTGCTCACGATCGTGCTGACCTGGCTCCAGCAGGCGAATCTGCTGCACGGCCGCATCATCTCCTCCACCCTCTCCAGCGCCCGCTTCCTGCGCCATCTGGTGCGGCTGCCGGTCACCTTCTTCTCCCAGCGCAGCCCGGCCGACCTGGTGCAGAGACTCCAGTCGAACGACGCGGTCGCCGAGACACTGGCCCGCGACCTCGCGGCGGCGGGCGTGGACGCGATCGTCGTCGTCCTGTACGCCGTGCTGCTGTACACGTACGACCCCCAGCTCACCTTCGTGGGCATCGGCGTGGCGCTGCTCAACATCCTCGCGATGCGCATCGTCATCCGGCTGCGCGCGACCCGTACGGCGAAGCTGCGGGCGGACACGGCGCGGCTGACCAACACCGCGTACACCGGTCTCCAGCTGATCGAGACGATGAAGGCGACCGGCGGTGAGGACGGCTACTTCCGCAAGTGGGCGGGGCAGCACGCGACCACGCTGGAGGAGCAGCAGCGGCTCGGGGTGCCGAGCGCCTGGCTGGGCGTGGTCGCGCCGACGCTGGCGACGCTCAACAGCGGGCTGATCCTGTGGATCGGCGGCATGCGGGCGGTCGAGGGCCACATCTCGGTCGGTCTGCTGGTCGCCTTCCAGGCGCTGGTGGTCCGCTTCACGGCCCCACTGACCCGGCTGAACGGCGTCGCGGGCCGCATCCAGGACTTCGCGGCCGACGTGGCCCGGCTCAAGGACGTGGAGAACTTCCGCACCGACCCGCTCTACGACCGGCCGGGCGGCGCCGCCGACTCCACCCGCAGGCTGCACGGCCACGTCGAGCTGCAGAACGTCTCCTTCGGCTACAACCCGCTGGACAAGCCGCTGCTCACCGGTTTCGACCTGACCGTCGGGCCGGGGCAGCAGGTGGCGCTGGTCGGCGGGTCGGGCAGCGGCAAGTCCACGGTGTCCCGGCTGATCTCGGGCCTGTACGCGCCCTGGGACGGTGTCATCCGCATCGACGGGCAGCGGCTGGAGGACATCCCGCGCGGGGCGCTCGCCTCCTCCGTCTCCTTCGTCGACCAGGACGTGTTCCTCTTCGAGGGCACCGTGCGCGACAACGTGGCCCTGTGGGACCCGTCGATCCCCGACGACGCCGTGGTGGACGCGCTGCGGGACGCCGCGCTGTACGACATCGTGATGCGCAGGCCGGGCGGCATCCACAGCAAGGTGGAGCAGGACGGCCGGAACTTCTCCGGCGGGCAGCGTCAGCGGCTGGAGATCGCGCGGGCCCTGGTGCGCCGGCCGAGCATCCTCGTCCTCGACGAGGTGACCAGCGCCCTGGACGCGGAGACCGAGCTGGTGGTCATGGACAACCTGCGCCGGCGCGGCTGTGCCTGTGTGGTGATCGCGCACCGGCTGAGCACGGTGCGGGACAGCGACGAGATCGTCGTGCTCCAGCACGGCACGGTCGTGGAGCGGGGCCGGCACGAGGCGCTGGTGGCGCACGGGGGCGCCTACGCGGCGCTGGTCAGGGAGCGTTGAGATGACGACCGTGCACGAAGGACAGGGCGACCTCGTCCTCGGGGCGCTGGGCTCACTGGGCACCCGCGTGGACTGCGCCGGGTTCGGCCGCCTGGACCTGGAAGGGCCGCAGGTGCTGTGGCTGGTGGCGTCCGGCGCGGTGGACCTGTTCGCGGTGGACGCCGGGGAGCAGGGCCACTGGCACCACCTGGGCCGGCTTCAGGCGGGCGCGGTGCTGCTCGGCCCGGTCACCGGGCCCCGGCACACGCTGGTCGCCCGTCCGTCGCGGGACTGCGTGGTGCACCGCATCGGGCTGCGCGAGCTGTACCAGCCGGCGAGCACCCAGACCTGGTCGTACGACGAGTACGGCAACCCCCAGTACGTGCCGCCCACGACGAGCCCGCTGGAGTACGCCCTCGCCCTGGGGGTGGGCCGCGGCCTCACCGTCCTCTTCCAGGCGCCGATGCCCGTCGAACGCGCGGCGGCACCCACCGACGACGACGTGTTCTGGATGCAGGTCCCGCCGGGCAGCGTGCAGTACGGGGCGGTGTACGGCGACGAGGCCGCCGCCGACCTGCTGATGGACCCCGCGCTGTGGCAGAGCATGGTCGACCAGCAGTACCGGCTGCTGACCACGCTGGACCGCTGGATCGAGCAGCTGGAACGCACCCACGAGACCCGTACGGCGGCCGGCATCAAGGCCGGTGAGGCGGTGCGCGCCCAGGCGGACCGGACGCTGCTGGCCTCCATCGGCAAGCGGTCGGGACAGCGCGGTACGGCCGCCGACGCCGACGCCACGTACGCGGCGTGCAGGCTCGTCGCCCGCGCCGCCGGGATTCCGCTCGCCGAGCCCGCGCAGAACGGCACAGAGAGCGACCGGATCGACCCGGTGGAGCGGATCGCCGTCGCCTCGCGCCTGCGGACCCGCACCGTGCGGCTGGACGACCGCTGGTGGCGGGACGACGTCGGCCCCCTGGTCGGCCACCGGGCCCTGTCGGGGGCGCCGGTGGCGCTGCTGTGGCGGCGCGGCGGCTATGTGGCCGTCCATCCGGCGACCGGCCGGGAGACGCCGGTCGAGAAGGCGAACGCCGAGGAGTTCGAGGAGCGGGCGGTGATGTTCTACCGGCCGCTGCCCGAGCGGCGGCTCAGCCCGCTGCGGCTGCTGCGGTTCTGTCTGACGGGTACGCGCGGTGATCTGACCGGGCTGCTCCTCGCCGGACTGGTGACGGTGGCGCTGGGCGCGCTGGTGCCGGTCGCGACCGGCAAGGTGCTCGGCGAGTTCGTGCCGAAGGCCCAGACCGGGCTGATCGCGCAGGTGTGTCTCGCGGTGATGCTGAGCGGTGTCGTCGCGGCGGCGTTCATGCTGCTGCAGAACCTCACCATCCTGCGGCTGGAGGGTCGCGTCGAGGCAACACTCCAGCCCGCCGTGTGGGACCGGCTGCTGCGGCTGCCGACGAAGTTCTTCACCGAGCGTTCCACCGGTGAGCTGGCGAGTGCGGCCATGGGCATCAGCGCGATCCGCAGACTGCTGGCGGGCGTCGGTCCGACGGTGGCCCAGTCGGTGACCGTCGGGGCGATGAACCTGGCGCTGCTGCTCTGGTACAGCGTGCCGATGGCGCTCGCGGCGATCGGCATGCTGGTGGTCGTCGCGGGCGTGTTCCTGGGGCTCGGGCTGTGGCAGGTGCGCTGGCAGCGGCGGCTGGTGAAGCTCACCAACAAGCTGAACAACCAGGCGTTCCAGACCCTGCGCGGGCTGCCCAAGCTGCGGGTGGCGGCGGCCGAGAACTACGCGTACGCGGCGTGGGCGGAGCAGTTCGCGCGCAGCCGGGAGCTCCAGCAGCGGGCGGGCCGGATCAAGAACCTCAACGCGGTGCTGGGCGCGGTGTACCTGCCGCTGGCCACGCTGCTGATGTTCATGCTGCTGGCCGGTCCGGCCCGCGGCTCCATGTCGGCGGCCGACTTCCTCACCTTCAACGCGTCGGTGACGATGCTGCTGACCTCGGTCACCCAGCTGACCGGCGCGTTCGTGTCGGCGGTGGCCGCGCTGCCGCTGTTCGAGGAGATCCGTCCGGTCCTGGACGCCACGCCCGAGGTGCGCACGGCCAGCACCCGGCCGGGGCCGCTGTCGGGGGCGATCGAGGCGCGCCGGCTGTCGTTCCGGTACACCGACGACGGGCCGCTGGTCCTGGACGACGTCTCCTTCGACGTACGGCCGGGCGAGTTCGTGGCGGTCGTCGGGCCGAGCGGCTGCGGCAAGTCGACGCTGCTGCGGCTGCTGATCGGCTTCGACCGGCCGCTGTCGGGCAGCGTCCTGTACGACGGCCAGGACCTGGCCGCGCTCGACCAGTCGGCGGTGCGCCGGCAGTGCGGGGTGGTGCTCCAGCACGCCCAGCCGTTCAACGGCTCCATCCTGGACGTCATCTGCGGCACCGAACCGTATACGCCGGAGGAGGCGATGGCGGCGGCCGAGATGGCGGGGCTCGCCGAGGACATCAAGCGGATGCCGATGGGGCTGCACACCATCGTCTCGGGCAGCGGGGCGGTCTCCGGCGGCCAGCGGCAGCGGCTGATGATCGCGCAGGCGCTGATCCGCCGGCCGCGCATCCTCTTCTTCGACGAGGCGACCAGCGCCCTCGACAACGAGACACAGCGCCGGGTGATCGAGTCGACCAAGGCCATCGACGCGACCCGGGTGGTGATCGCGCACCGCCTGTCCACGGTGCTGGACGCCGACCGCGTGATCGTGATGGAGGACGGCAAGGTCGCCCAGCAGGGCCCGCCCGCCGAGCTGCTCGCGGACACGGGCGGCCGGCTGCACGAGCTGGTGCGGCGGCAGCTGGCCTGAGACGGACCGTGCGGTTTCCGGCCGTACCCGCCGGGGAGGCCCTTGGACCGGCCGGAAATGGGTACCTGCGCCTTCATGCGTATCAGCGTGGTGGATGTGGGGTCGAACACGGTCCGGCTCATGGTGGCGGACGCGGAGGGCGGGGTGCCGCTGCCGGTCCACACCGCGAAGTGGCGGCTGCGGCTGTCGGAGCAGGTCAAGCCGGGGGACCCGGTGCCCGAGGAGGCCGTGGAGCGGCTCGTCGAGGCGGTCGAGGGCGCCAGCCGGACGGCGGCCCGGTGGGGCGCGGCCGGCCCGCTGGCCTTCGCGACGGCCGTGGTGCGGGCCGCGCCCAACCGGCGGGAGGTGCTGCGCACCGTCCGTGCCCGTACCGGCGTCGCCCTGTGCACCCTGCCGGGCGAGGTGGAGGCGGAGCTGACCTTCCTCGGGGCCCGGCGCTGGATGGGCTGGCGGTCCGGGCCGCTCGCGCTGCTCGACATAGGCGGCGGCTCGCTGGAGATCGCCTTCGGCCGCGGCCGGCTGCCCGACTTCGTCGCCTCGCTGCCGCTGGGCGCGGCCCGGCTGACCCACGAGTTCCTGGCGGGCGGCGAGGACGCGCCGCCGCCTGAGCAGGTCCGGGCGATGCGCCGCAAGATCCGCCATCAGCTGCGGGACGTCGCCGCGCGGATCCGCTGGGAGGGGCCGCGCACCGCGGTGGCGACCTCCCGGACCTTCCAGCAGCTGGGCCGGCTGTGCGGGGCGCCTCCCGGCCGGCACGGCCCGTTCGTGGAGCGCCGGATGCTCTGCTCGGACCTGGGTGAGGCGGCCGACCGCCTCGCCGCGTTGACCGCCGACGAGCGGGCCCGGCTGCCGGGCATCTCCGCGCCGCGCGCGGCGCAGAGCCTGGCCGGGGCGGTGGTCGGGCACACCGCGATGAAGCTGACCGGCCTGGAGTCGGTCACGCTCTGCCCGTGGGCGATCCGCGAGGGCATCCTGCTGCGCCACATCGAGGACGGCCCCGCCTGGTGGGCGGAGGTCACCCGCCACAGCGACGAGGTGACCGTCCCGGCCGCGGTGCCCCTGCGCATCGCGGGCACGTCGAGCTGACCGCGCTCGCGGACCGACCGCCCGTCCCTGCATGAAGATCGAACCGTACGAGGAGAGGAGACATCCGTGTCCGACAACGGCGATTCCGACCACAAGCAGCCCGAGACCGCCGTCGAGGAGGTCCTGCGCGAGATCGAGGAGGCCAGGCCCCGCGACGCCGAGGCCGAACAGGGCCCGCGCCGGGGCGAGGCCGGTGACGCGACGTCGCCGAACACCGGTGCCCAGGAGGACGCCGAGGGAGAGTGACGCGTCACCGGCGGGAGCGGGGGTGCCACGGCGCCCCGCGGGTACTCGCGGTGCCATGGAGTTCGACCGCGAAGGACCACAGCCGCCGACGGCCCGGGGCCCGCTCTCCGCGGCCGTCGGCGCTCATCTGCTCGGGACGGGCCCGCTCCCGGACCCGGAGACCGCCGCCGCCGCGTCGCCCTACGGCGACGACCTGCAACTCGCCCTGTACCAGTGCTACGAGCTGCACTACCGGGGCTTCGCCGGCGTGTCCCCCGACCTCGAGTGGGACCCCGGCCTGCTGCGTGTCCGGGCCGCCCTGGAGGACCGCTTCCTGTCCGCGCTGCGGGCCGACACCCCGGTCCACGACAGTGTGGCGGAGGCGGTCGGGGCGCTGCTCGTCGAGCCCGTGGACGGGAAGGGCGTCAGCCACTTCCTGCGGGACGAGGGCGAATTGTGGCAGCTGCGCGAGTACGCCGCCCAGCGGTCCCTGTACCACCTCAAGGAGGCCGATCCGCACGCCTGGGTGCTGCCGCGGCTGTGGGGTAGGGCGAAGGCGGCGATGGCGGCGGTGGAGTTCGACGAGTACGGCGGCGGCCGTGCCGAGCGGGTGCACGCCCGGCTGTTCGCCGACCTGATGACGGACCTGAGCCTGGACACGGCGTACGGGCGGCACCTCGACTCGGCCTCGGCCGAGTGCCTCGCCACGGTGAACATGATGTCGCTGTTCGGCCTGCACCGGTCCCTGCGCGGCGCTCTGGTGGGCCATTTCGCGGCGGTCGAGATCACCTCGTCGCCCGGTTCGCGGCGGCTCGCCGAGGCGATGCGCCGCACCGGCGCCGGGCCGGCCGCCGAGCACTTCTACGACGAGCACGTCGAGGCCGACGCGGTGCACGAGCAGATCGTCCGGCACGAGGTGATCGACGGTCTGCTGGAGCAGGAACCGGAGCTCGCGGCGGACGTCGTCTTCGGCATCGACGCCACCGGGCATCTGGAGGACCGCTTCGGGGCCCGGCTGCTCGCCGACTGGCGAAGCGGCAGGTCGTCCCTGCGGACCCGGCTGCCCGCCCTGTCCCACGAGCCGTCCGGCGCGGCCCATGTTCCGTGACGGACGGGGTACCTGGGTTCCGTGAATTTCATGGTGCTTCCGGGCGTCTATGCCCCTCAGGAGGACACCGCCCTGCTGGCCGGGGCGCTGTCCGACGAGTCGCTCCCGCCGGGCGCGGCCGTACTCGACGTGGGGACCGGCACGGGCGCCCTGGCGCTG
Source organism: Streptomyces sp. AC602_WCS936 (assembly GCF_019049125.1). Classification (NCBI taxonomy): domain Bacteria; kingdom Bacillati; phylum Actinomycetota; class Actinomycetes; order Kitasatosporales; family Streptomycetaceae; genus Streptomyces; species Streptomyces sp. AC602_WCS936. The sequence goes on from NZ_JAGMUF010000066.1 coordinate 513,727, forward strand.
GCGGCGGCCCGGCGGGGCGGCCGGGTGACCGCGGTCGACGTGTCGTGGCGCGCGGTGTGCGCCGCCCGCCTGAACGCCGCGCGGGCCGGGCTGCGCGTCCGGGTCCGGCACGGCAACCTCTTCACGCCCGTACACGGCGAGACGTTCGATCTCGTGCTGGCCAATCCGCCGTACGTGCCGGCACCGGGCGGCGGGCGCCCGCCGCGCGGTGCGGCGCGGGCCTGGGACGCGGGCCACGACGGCCGGCTGGTCCTGGACCGGATCTGCCGGGAGGTACCCGGCCTGCTGCGCCCCGGCGGTGTGCTGCTGCTGGTGCAGTCCGCCCTCAGCGATCCGGAGCGGACCGTCGGCAATCTGCGCGAGGCCGGCCTGAAGGCGGCGGTGACCCGGCGGCGGCGGATCGCGTTCGGTCCCGTGGTGCGCGGCCGGGAACGCTGGCTGCGGCAGCGCGGGCTGCTGCCCCTGGCCGACGACGAGGAGGAGCTGGTGGTCGTCCGTGCCGAACTCCCCGTCTGACTCTCCTCGTCCCTCGTCCGGCGACCCGGTCCGGGTCAAGGTCCAGCGCCGGGGGCCGCTGCTGGTGGAGGGGCCGGTGGAGGTGGAGCTGGAGGACGGGACGACGGTGTCCTCCGACCGCTTCCGGGTCGCGCTGTGCACCTGTCGCCGCAGCCGGCGCTACCCCTGGTGCGACACCAGCCACCGCGCGAGGTCGTCCGGCCCGGGCGACGGGCCGGCTGCCAAGAACTGACTCGAAGAACTGACTCACTGCCCCCTGATCCCGGAGAACGGCGGACGGCCCCACTCCGTCCGCCGTCCCCGGTGCGGGACCGCGCTTCCCGTACGGTGGCGCTCGCACTCCCCAGTAGCGAGCAGCCGGTCACGCCGCACGGGCCGGGCGGCCCCGGTCCTAGAACGTGAAGACGCTGTCGCTGCCCGCGTTCTTCACGCACTCGTTGGCGAAGGTGCGCTCGTAGGAGACGTGCCGGCCCTGCCAGACGCCGTCGACGGTGACGACGACGGGGGCGTACTCGCGGGTGCAGAAGACGCCCGGGTCCGCTCTGAGGGCGTCGAAGTCGCCGCCCGCGCCGCGCAGTTCGGCGCAGGCGGCCTCGGCGGCGGGATGGGTGCCGGAGGTCTGAGGGGCACAGGTCAGGGTGACCGCGCGTACCGGTGTGGCGATGGCAGCGCTCTCTCCGTGGCCCACGGTCAGCACGAGGGCCGAGGGGGCGTAGAGCGACGCGGGGGCGGTGGCCGGGGAGGCGAGGGAGGCCCCTGCGAGGGGCCCGCAGACGGCGGTGGCCGTCAGGCCCAGAGTCGCTGCCCAGCGCGCGGTGTTCCGCATTGTGTGCATCCTTCCGCTCGGGATGAGGGTGGTTTCGCCGGCCCGGACCGGTGGGTGCCGGAACGGCGAGCGCGAGTCTGCCGAGTCCGGCTCCGAAACTCATCTCGACCCCATGGATTTCGGTAACCTTGCGTATTGAATCAGTGGCGTGAAGTCACAGAATTCGAACGTTCCAAGTCCGTAAGAGGCCGGTTCTTGATCGGTACTTCAGTCATGAACTGGCCGAATGGCGTGATCCGTACGTTCGCCAATAGGCCGGAAACACCCCCGGATCAAGCCCGTCACCCTGGCCGCGGAGCCCGACATACTCGTGGGTATGGTGCTGGCGGCACGCGAACTCGACGACGAGAGGCGGGACCCGGGATGGCGAAGCACTGGGCGGACTTCCAGTACGAGATCTACCTCAACGGCATGACGGGGTCCGTTCCTCGCCTGCCCACGGACCTGACCCGGCTGGAGGAGCTCACCGAGCGGCGGCTGGGCCCCGGCCCCGTCGGGTACGTCGCCGGCAGCGCGGGGAACGGCAGCACCGCGCGCGCCAACCGGGCGGCTCTCGACCGGCGCCGGATCGTCCCGCGCATGCTGCGGGACGTGCACGACCGGGACCTCTCGGTCGAGGTGCTGGGCCGTCCACTGCCCGCCCCGCTGGCGCTCGCGCCGGTCGGCGTCCTGTCGATCATGCATCCGGAGGCGGAACCGGCCGCCGCCCGGGCCGCCGCCGCGCAGGGCGTGCCGTACGTCCTGTCCTCCGCGTCCAGCACGCCCATGGAGCAGGTCGCCGAGGCGATGGGCGACGGGGAGCGCTGGTTCCAGCTCTACTGGCCCAAGGACCGCGAGGTGGCCCGCAGTTTCCTGGAGCGGGCGAAGGCGGCCGGGTACAGCGCGCTCTTCGTCACCCTGGACACTCCCCTGCTGTCCTGGCGCCCGCGCGATCTCGATCAGGCGTATCTGCCGTTCCTGCACGGGGTGGGCACGGCGAACTACTTCTCCGACCCGGCGTTCCGGGCCGGTCTGGCCAACCCCGTGCACGAGGATCCGAACGCGGCGGTGATGCACTTCGTCGGCATGTTCTCCGACCCCGCCAAGTCCTGGCCGGATCTGGCGTTCCTGCGGGAGAACTGGGACGGCCAGATCGTGCTCAAGGGCATCCTGCACCCGGACGACGCCCGGCTGGCCGCCGACGCCGGGATGGACGGCGTGGTGGTCTCCAACCACGGCGGCCGTCAGGTGGCCGGCTCCGTCGCCGCCGCCGACGCCCTGCCGCGCGTGGTGGAAGCGGTCGGCGACCGGCTCACCGTGCTGTTCGACAGTGGCGTGCGCACCGGCGACGACGTCTTCAAGGCGCTGGCGCTCGGCGCGCGGGCGGTGCTCCTGGGCCGCCCCTACGTCTACGGCCTGGGCCTGGACGGGCAGGCGGGCGTGGAGCACGTGATCCGCTGCCTGCTCGCCGAACTGGACCTCACCCTGGCCCTGTCGGGCCACGCCTCACCCCTGACACCGGGCCCCGGGGACCTCACCGAGAGCCCCGTGTAACCCGCCGGATTCGACGACGAGCAGCACCGACGAGGCATCCGGCGCGGTGACCGTCCTCCGATCCCCCGGCCGCCGTCGGGCCCGTGGCTGCCGGACGGCGACCGCCGGGCCCGCCACCGCTGGGGTCCACACTCCGGGGACCTCGACGAGGGCACCCTGTGCCCCCTGCGGGGGTCGTCGCTGCCGAGCCCCCGGCGGGAGGCGTCCCGGTGGTGCTGCGCGGGCGTCGCGCGGCGCCGGGCCATCCATGGCCGATCCCGGCGCCCCGTCCGCCGTGTCGAACCGGACGATCCCGACCGGACTCCTCGGCATGACCTCAGCCCGCGCCCCTGACATCCGTTCCCGGCGTCTGGCGAGTGTGCCGTCGGCTCCCCACCGCTCTCCGGGCGCCGACTGCCCACCGGACCTGGCGGGTCCGCTCGGCCGTCCGGCAGTCCCACTGCCGGCCGGGCCCCCGAAGCGGACGACGGGCCGGGAACGACCGTCGCACCCGCCGGAGAGGGGCGCGGAACGGGCCGCCCCTGCGCGACGCGGACGCCTCGCGTGGGGGCTCTGTCCCCGCGTCCGGCGCCGGTCGTGCGCACGCGGCGGCGCCACGACCGGCGCGCGACTGAGGCGCCCACGGCGCACCGGCAAACCTGCGGTGCCGTTCAGCCGCCCGGCAGCTCCACCGCCCGGGCGGCCGGGGTGCCGGTGCGGGCGACGGACAGAGAGCCCTCCGCAGGTGCCGGGTCGATCCGCCAGCGCTGGGTGTCGGAGCCGTCGTGCACCTTGACCACGACGTCGGTGTCCGGGGCGGTGGTGGCGGCGGCGAGGGCGAGCTGCCGCTGCCAGCGCGGCACCAGCTCACCCCGCCCGGTGAGGTCGTAGCGCACATGGTCGCCCCGCTCGGTGCCCTCGTCGGCGCAGGTACCGAGAATGACGACTCCGGCGTCCGCCTGCGAGTCCAGGCACAGCCCCGGGTCGGCGACGCTGCGCAGCAGCCCGTCGTCCTCGTGGGTCCACTGCTGGGTCCACGCCTCGGAGCACTCCGCCAGGCGGGCACCCGCACCGGCCCTCGGCTCGCCCCGGACGTCGAGGCAGAGGTCCGCGGCGACGTTGCGCAGCCGCGCCCGGTCCGCCGCCGTGGGCAGCCCGGCCGCGCCGGGCGGTTTCGGCCGGCTGGTGGCGGAGGCCGTGCCGTCCTCGCCCACCGCACTGGTGGAGGCGGCCGGATCGGCACCGCCGCCGTCGTACGACCACACGCTCACCACGAGTACGACGGTCAGTACTCCCGCCGACGCGGCACCGACCTGCCTGAGCACCGTCCGGCCGGAGCGCGGTCGGCCCGGCGGCCGGCGCACCGGGACGGGGATGCGGGCCAGCAGGCCCGGGCGTCCGCCGCGGTGCCGGGCGTTCCCCTTGGCGAGGCTGCCCAGCGTCGCCCGTCCCGGACGGGAGTCGAGATAGCGCCGGGCGCCCCAGCCGAGCACCGCTTCGGCGATCAGCGTGTCCAGTCCGCGCTCGAAGTGGCCGAGTTGTTCGGCCGCGTGCCGGCAGTGACGGCAGTCGGCCAGATGCCTGCGGACGTCCGGGAGCAGGGCACCGCCCCGGCGGATCGGTACGTCGAGGAGACGGCCGTGGAAACGGCAGTCCTGGGAGGGTGCGAGTTGCCGGTGGGCGTCCAGGCAGCCTTCGCGGAATTTCTCCCGCGCCTGTTCGAGAGTGACCGACGCGGTGTCGGTATCCATGCCGAGCAGACCGGCCGGGACACTTATGTGTTCGGCTTCGACCTCCGTGTGCCAGAGCAAACAGCGGGCCGGGCCGGGAAGTGACGCGAATGCCCGGGCGGCCAAGGTGCGGTTTTCCGGAGTCATCGACTTCGCCGCCCGCATGCCACGTCCGCCGGCGGGTTTGAGCAACTGCGGGAGAACGGCGGATATCCCCTCGTCCGCCGACCACTGGCGGACCGTGTCCCGCACGGCCACCAGCAGCCGCGGACGCAGGGCGGTGGCCTGCTCGCCCTGGGCCAGCCGGTCCAGGACCCGATGCCAGGCGGCACCGGTGACCATGCCGGTGACCTGGGCCGAGGTGGCGAGGCAGATGGTCGCGTAGTCGTGGGCGGGCTGCCAGTGCCGCGCCATGAGGAGGGCCGCGGCCCGGGAGGCCTCGCTCTCCGGGCCGTCCCGCAAGCACGCGGCCAGCAGCTCGTCGGACTCCCCGGGGTCACCGCCCGAGGGCGGATGGGCGGGTCGAGGGGGGTGGGGGGTGGGCACTGAGGTCGTTCCTTCCCACGCGCGTGTGACTCAGAAGTTCCGGTCGCCGAAAAGGGATCGCCGATTGGTGCATACCTTTTGGGCGCGGTGTGGGGAGCGTGAATTCGCCACGGCGAAATTCGGACTGGGTTCCTCAACGCGCGTGCGAGACCCGGCCTTTGCCCCCCGCACGGGTGCTTCACTCTCGCACAAACCACTCATGGTCAACAAGGCGACCGGGCAACATCGGCTCGCTTTGAAAGAAGGTCAGATTCCGCGACGACTCTTGGGCAACTCGTGCCGCTCCCACCGGCTTTCGCCTTTCTCCGTGCACCCCGGAGCGGGCCGGGGATCAGATCTGCCAGGAGCGCAGCCGGTCCGCCGCGCCGTAGACGTCGGCCTTGCCGGACATCAGGTCGCGCGCGAGGTCGACGAGGGCGCCGTAGGGCGGGTCGATGCCGACGTCGCTGGCGTACATGTAGGCGACGGCCGTGGCGCAGGCGAAGCGGGCGTTGGCCGCGGGCAGCGGCTTGAGCACGGCGAGGGTGTGCAGCAGGGCGGCGGCCCGCCAGGCCGGGTCGGAGTCGACACCGAGGCGGGGCGGGTCGACGCGGTGCCGCGCGACGGCGGCGACCAGTGCGGAGAAGTCGTTGATCGTGGGCTGCTCCGGCAGCACTTCCTCGTGGCGCTGGAGCAGCCAGGGCACGTCGATGTGCAGGACCGCTGCCATGGGTCAGGCGGCCCGCCCCTCGCCCCTGACGGGCGGTGGTTCGTCGTCGGGGAAAGCGGCCGCGAACTCGTCGGCGTGGGCCGAGAAGAAGCGGCGGAAGGCCTCCGCGCCCTCCTGCAGGGCCCGGTGCCGGGCTATGTCGGCGGCGGCGGCCTCCCGCACGAGCGCCTTCATCGACGTACCGCGTTCCTTGGCGATCTGCCGCAGGTCCTCGAGCTCGCGGTCGCTGAACTCCACGTTCAGAGCTGGCATGCCTCCCACGGTACCGCGCGGGTACTGACCAGTAAATAGTCGCAGGTCAGGCCGGTGGTGCAGCGGTACCGCAGGAGGCGTGCGGGGCGAGTGCGGGGTCAGCCCTGGTCCGCCACGAAGGAGGCCATCCGGGCCAGTGCGGCGTTCCAGTTGATGGTGTGCTCGTTGGTCGACCACGACTGGATGTCGTCGATGAAGCAGAACTGGGCGACACAGCCCTGGAGTTTGCTCTGTGCGTAGGGGTCCTGGATGTTCGAGTTCGGCCCGCCGGACAGGGTGCCGTCGGGCGGGGCGGGCAGCGTCGGGTCCAGCTGCTTGGCGTACCAGCGGCTGTGCTGGTTGTGCGCGTTGACCTCGCCGTAGCCGGTGACGTACGACATGTTGAGCGCGTTGCGGCCCAGGATGTAGTCCATGCTCTGGAGCGCGCCGTCGCGGTACTTCGAGGCGCCGGTGATGTCGTAGGCGGTGGCGAGGACGACGGCGTTGTTGAGGATCTGGTGGCTGGAGCCCCAGTCGTAGACGTTGTCCTCGGGGGCGTAGGGCATGCCGTACGGGTGGGCCTTGAGCGTGGCCAGGTACTGGTCGGCGCCCTGGACGACGGAGCGGCGGACCTTGTCCCGGCCGGGGAGCCGGTTCGGGACGGTCGCCAGGTCGAGCCGGGCCGCCGCCGCTGTGCGGGCCCAGTCGAAGCCGAGCGGGCCGAAGATGTCGGCGGTGTGGACCGGGGAGTCCAGTACGTACTCCTTGAAGTCCCGCTCCCCCGTCGTCAGGTACAGCTCGGCCGCCGCCCAGTAGAACTCGTCCTGGACCTGGCTGTCGGGGTAGGCGCCGCCGCCGATGCCGTCGCTCTCGTCGGCGAGCACGTCCGGGTGGGCCAGCGCCGCCGTCCACGCCGTGCGGGCCGCGTCGAGCGCCTTCGCGGCGAACTCCCGGTCGTAGGGGCGGTAGAGGCGGGCCGCCTGGGCTGCTGTCGCGGCCAGATTGAGGGTCGCCGCGGTGGTCGGCGGGTGCAGCTCGCGCTTCTGCGGGTCGTCGCTGGGCAGCAGCGGCAGCCCGGTCCACGCCTCGTCGTGGATCTTGTGGTGGGCCATGCCGGCCAGCGGCTGCCCCTCAGGCACCTGCATCTTCAGCAGGAAGTCCAGCTCCCAGCGAACCTCGTCGAGGATGTCCGGCACTCCGTTGCCGCTCTCGGGGATGCCGAGAGTGCCGTCGCCGAGCTTCGACGGCTCGCCCGTGCGGGCGTGCAGCGAGCGCTCGTAGGTGCTGAGCAGCTCCCAGGTGGAGATGCCGCCGTTGACGACGTACTTGCCGTGGTCGCCGGCGTCGTACCAGCCGCCGGAGACGTCGAGCGTGTAGTCGCACACGCCGGGCTGGCAGGGCACCTCGGTGTCGCCCTGGTTGGGTGCCACGCCCACGTGCCCGGCGGGGCGGCCGTAGCCCGGGCGCAGCTCGTCGCTGATCGGGGTGCCGCTGCGCTGCGTGTAGTAGTACTTCGCGGAGTCGGTGCGCAGCCGCTCGTAGGCGGCCGTGCCGATGTCGAAGGGACGGCTGGTCTCCCCGTCGGCGACCAGGGTGTAGCCCTCGCCGCGCTTCTTGTGGCGGCCGAAGTCGATCGAGTGGACGTTCTGCCCGGAGGAGGCGTCGACACCGCGCGGCCTGCTCCAGCCGTGGGCGACGACCCGGCCGTGTTCGTTCTTCAGCTGCCAGCGCAGGCGCGTGGTCTCGTCGGTGACGAGGGTGGCGTTCTTCGGGCCGGACGGCAGGTAGCCGACCTGGTTGACCCGGACGCGCGGCCCGGTGTCCGGCACGTACGGCTCGGGCGCCACACCGCCCAGCAGCGACACGTCGTCCACGCAGAACCGCCAGGCGTCGGGTGTGCCGCCGAGCTGGAAGCCGACCTGGCCCTGGGTGGTGTCGACGGGCGAGGTGAAGGTGTAGGAGTAGGTGTTGCCGGAGACGCTGAGCTGCGGACTGACCTCGTGGTAGGTGTCGTACGGGGACACCGACAGGCCCACGATCGCCCGGACCACGTGGTCGGCGGGCGTGCCGGTCGCGGTGAAGGAGAAGCGGTACGACTCCCCCGCGACCAGGGTGATGTCGTTCTGGCCGACGGCCGCGTCCCAGCGGTTGGTGGTGCCGCCGGGGGCGTCGGCGCACAGCCGGCCGTCGGTCACGGCCGCGGTGACGTTGCTGCTGGCCCACCAGGACTCGGTGCCGTTGTCGAAGGTGCCGTTCTTGACCTGCTCGGTCTCCTCGGCGCCGGCCGGTGCGGCGGGCAGCGCGGTGACGGCCGCCGCCAGCAGCGCGGTCAGGGAGACGAGCGCGGTTCTGCGTCTTTTCACGTCTGGGCTCCTCGGGGGAGGTACGAGTGGCGCTCACGTGGGACGGAAGCGTCCGCCGGATGAGGTACATCCGAATGGGAGCGCTCCCAAAGTCCGGTCGCAGACATGCTTGTGGCAGACATGACACGCCGTCAACGGTCCGGACGGGACATGTTCCGGTCCGGACCGCTCGCGACGGCTCAGGCGGCGGGCGCCTCCAGGCGGCTGATGCGGACCGCGCCCCTGGGCTCGCCGGGGTGACGGCTGGTCAGGGTGAGGCGGATGCCGGAGCCGCGTACCGCGCCGAAGGTGATGACGGTCGGCTCGTCGGACGCCGCGGCCCAGTCGATCCGTACGTCCTCGGCCGCGCGCCAGGCACGGCCGTCCCGGACGGCGACCCCGACCGTCGCGGGCAGGGTGTGCGCGGCGTCCACGGTGAACGAGACCTCGACCCGTTCGTAGGTGCGCCTGCGGCCGTGGTCGACCGACACCCAGTCCTCGGCGCGGGCCCCGTCGAAGGCGGGCAGCAGGGCGGTGGCCGCCTTGTGGAAACCGTTGGACCAGCCGGTGGCCGGGTCGCCATCCAGCATCGCCGCGGGGAGCGTGTCGGGCCGGCCGGAGTAGCTCGCGTCGGCGTGCGGGTGGTCCACGGGCGCCGGGTGGTCCGGCCGGAAGGCGGGGGCCGGTGTGGTCGCCGGGTCTTCGGAACGCCTCGCGCGCACGCTCGCCGTGCCGGTGCGCAGCCCGTCCGCCCGCGCGGTCACCCGGAGTAGGCCCGCCCGGGTGCCGGAGCGCACGATGGCGAGGGCCTTGCCGTGGAAGGCGGTGCGCGTACTGGCCTGATAGCGCTCGGCGCTCTCCTGGCGGCCGTTGTCCAGCCCGGCGAGGGAGCCGCCTGCGACGTCGAAGGAGATCAGGTGCTCGGCGCCGGGCACCACCACGCCGCGCCGGTCGACCACCTCGGCGGTGACGAAGACCAGGGAGCGGCCGTCCGCGGCGACGCTCTCGCGGTCCGGGGTGAGGCGTACGGCGTGCGGGGCGCCGGCGGTGCGCAGGACGTCGGTGGCGACCCTGCGCCCGTCCCGCCGGGCGACGGCCTTCAGCTCGCCCGGTTCGAAGGGCACCTTCCAGGTCAGGTGGAGCTTGCCCGCGCTGCCGTTGGGGCTGGTGTAACTGCCGGGGTAGGGGCCGTCGGTGAAGGTCTTGTCGTCGCCGGTGGCCTCGGTGGTCTCCAGGTAGGTGCGGCCGTCGACGGTCTCCTTGGTGTTGAAGACGCGGGTGCCGAGGGACCTGCCGTTCAGGAACAGTTCGACGGTGTCGACGTTGGCGTACGCCCAGACCTCGACGGTATCGCCCTCGCGGTGGTTCCAGGTCGCCGGCAGCAGGTGGACCATCGGCTCGTCCGTCCACTGGCTGCGGAACAGGTGGTACATGTCCTTCGGGAATCCGGCGGTGTCGACCGCGCCGAAGAAGGAGGCCTTGACCGGGAAGACGTCGTACGGCGTCGGCTCCCCGATGTAGTCGATGCCGGACCACAGGAACTGGCCGGCGAACCACTTCCGGTCCCGGTCCTTCTTGTGCCCGTACTCGCCGCTCATGGTCCACGAGGCGAGGTTGTTGTCGTAGGACGAGGTGGCGCGCCCGCCCGGGGTGTGGTTCTCGCCGGTGTTGAGGTGTTCGGGTTCCTGGTAGGTGCCCCGGGTGGAGGTCTCGGACGACGACTCGGACTCGAAGAGGAACAGGTGCGGGTAGGCCGCGTGCAGGTCGTCCACCGACTTGGCGGTGTTGTAGTTGAGGCCGAGGCCGTCGAGCCTGGCCAGCATCAGGTCGGCGGCGGAGCCCTTGGCGGGCATCCGGCGGTATTTGTCGGAGCCGATGACGAGCGGGCGGGTGTCGTCGGCGGCGCGGATGGCGTCGATGACCCGGTCGGCCATGGCGAGTCCCGCGGTGGACGTGGAGTCGGGGACCTCGTTGCCGATGGACCACATGACGACGGCGGGCGAGTTGCGGGCCGCCAGGACCATCTCGGTGGCGTCCCGCTCGCACCACTCGTCGAAGAACCGGCCGTAGTCGTAGCGGTTCTTGCCGGTGCGCCAGCAGTCGAAGGCCTCCACCAGCATGATGATGCCCATCTCCTCGCAGACCTCGATCATCTCCGGGGAGGGCGGGTTGTGGGAGGTGCGGAAGGCGTTGACGCCCATCGACTTCATGATGGTCATCTGGCGGCGGATCGCGTCGACGCTGACGGCGGCGCCGAGCGCGCCGAGGTCGTGGTGCAGGTCCACGCCCTTGATCTTGGCGTGGGCGCCGTTGAGGTGGAAGCCCTCGTCGGGGTCGACGTGGAAGGTGCGGATGCCGAACGGGGTGCGGTAGGTGTCGACGGTCCGCCCGCCGACGCGCAGTTCGGTGTGCAGCGTGTAGCGGTGCGGGTCCGCGAAGTCCCACCGGCGGGGGCGGGCGACGGTGAGTTCGTGGACCTCGCTCGCCCCGCCGGTGACGTCGGCCGTGGAGGCCGCGCGGGCGACCGTGCGCCCGTCGGCGTCCTCGACCGTCGAGTGGACCTCGACCTCGCGGGCGGTGCCGGAGGCGTTCACGACGTTCGTCTCCACCCGGACGACGGCGCGCTCCTCGCTCACCCGGGGCGTGGTGACGTACGTGCCCCAGCGCCGTACGTGCACCGGCTCGGTGACGACGAGGCGGGCCTCGCGGTAGATGCCGCTGCCGGAGTACCAGCGGCTGGACGGCAGCCGGTTGCGGACCCGGACCGCGAGGACGTTCTCGGTGCGGCCGTCGGTGTGCAGCAGGCCGGTGAGGTCGAGGGCGAAGCCGGTGTAGCCGTAGGGGTGGCGGCCCGCCTCCCGGCCGTTGCAGTGGACGACGGCGTCCATGTAGACGCCGTCGAACTCCACCGAGATCCGCTTGCCGGCGAGGGCGGGCGGCAGGGTGAAGGCGAGGCGGTACCAGCCGAGTCCGCCCGGCAGGAAGCCGGTGCCGCTGGTGGTGCCGTGCTCGGTGGTGGGCGTCTGCTCGATGCTCCAGTCGTGCGGCACGGCGACCTCGCGCCACGCCGAGTCGTCGTACGCCGGGTCGGCGGCACCGGTGAGGTCCTCGGCGCCGCCGTCGGGGTCGACCAGCAGGAAGCGCCAGCCGTCGCGCAGGGGGACGGCGGCGCGTCCCGCACCGCTTCCCGTCACGTCCGCGGCCCACGCCGAGGGGGCGCCCAGCAGGGCCCCGGCCGCCGGTGCGGCTGCGGAGGCGATCAGGACCGATCTGCGTGTGACCGTCATGACGAATCTCCCTCATCAGGCCCGGCAGGGCTCAGAAGTACTCACAACTGATCGTGAACAAACAGATTCTGACGTCCCGCCACACGCGCCCGTCAAGGGCACGGAAAGCACTTTCTATCCCGGGCGGCACGACCCGCTCGGTGGTCCCGGGCCGCGGACGGCGGGTTCTCGGCTGTGCGAGACCGTCGGTTCCGGTCCGTACGAGCCCCGGACGCACTACGCTTGGGCTCAGGTGACGCGCTGTTCACTGTGGGTGTGCGCAATGGAGTGGCGACGATGAGTCCGGTCAACCCGTCCGACGATGCCGCCACGGCCCGCGCAGTCGTCGACGACTCCGGCACCCTGCGGGAGTGGAACGAGGGCGCGCGGCTGCTGCTGGGCCACTCGGCCGCCGACGTCGTGGGGCGCCCCGCGGCCGGGTTGCTGGCCGGCGGCGCGGAAGGCGTCGCGCCCGGCCCCGGTGACGAGAGATGGAGCGGCACCCTCGCGCTGCGGCACCGCGACGGGCGGGCGGTGCCGGTGTGGGTGCTCGCCCACCGCAGACCGTCCGGGGACGGCGGCCCGGGTACCTGGCTCGCCGTGGCCCCGCTGTACCAGGGTCCCGAGCACCCCGACGACCCGCTGGTCAGGGCGGCCCTCACCCAGTCGCCCTGCGCCACGATGATCTTCGACGACCGGCTCCGGCTGCGCGGCGTCAACGACGCCATGGCACGGCTGCTCGGGCTGCCGGCCGACCGGCTGCGCGGACTGCGGCCCACCGACATCGGCAGCCGGACGCAGCACACGGAACTCGAACGGCACATGCGCCAGGTGCTCGCCACCGGCCGCGGGCACGACATGCACACCCACCTGAAGGCCACCGGGGAGAGCCGGGCCCACGCCTGGCACGCCCGCGTCGCGCCCCTCACCGACACCGACGGCCAGGTGCGCGGCATCTGTGTGAGCGCCCACGACTTCACCGAGCAGCACCTGGCGCGGGAGCGGCTGCAACTGGTCAACGAGGCCAGTGTGCGCATCGGCACCACGCTCGACGTGACCCGGACGGCACAGGAGCTGGCGGACGTGTGCGTGCCCACGCTCGCCGACTTCGTGAGCGTCGACCTGCTGGACCCCCAGGAGCACGGGGACGAGCCCCCCGCCGTGCCCGCCCCACCGGTGGGCCTGCGCCGCTCGGCCCACCAGTCGGTCAACCCGGGCTGCCCGGAGGCCGTCGCCGAGCCCGGCCGGCTGGACTTCTACCCGGCCGGCTCGCCCCAGGCCGAGTGTCTGGCCGCCGGGCGCGCGATCGTGGCCGCGGTGCCCTCCGGCGACCTGGAGCGGTGGCGTCAGTGGGACCCCGTACGGGTCCGGCGGGTCGAGGAGTACGGCATCCACTCCACGATGTCCGTGCCGCTGCAGGCCCGCGGCACCACCCTCGGCGTCGCGGTGTTCACGCGGTTCCGGCGGCCGTACCCGTTCACCGACGACGACCGGCTGCTGGCCGAGGAGGTCACCGCCCGCGCCGCCGTCTGCATCGACAACGCCCGCCGCTACTCCCGCGAGCGCGAGACGACGCTGACCCTGCAGCGCAGCCTGCTCCCCCGCTGGCTGCCGCCCACCGCCGCCGTGGAGGCCGCCTCCCGCTACCTCCCGGCGGCGCGCTCCGGGGTCGGCGGCGACTGGTTCGACGTGATCCCGCTGTCCGGGATGCGGGTCGCCATGGTCGTCGGGGACGTCGTCGGCCACGGCATCCAGGCCTCGGCCACCATGGGCCGGCTGCGCACCGCCGTGCGCACCCTCGCCGACATCGACCTGACGCCCGACGAACTCCTCACCCACCTCGACGACCTGGTCGTCCGGCTCTCCGAGGAATCCGGCGACAACGGCGCCGGCGAGGTCGGCGCCACCTGCCTCTACGCGGTCTACGACCCGGTGTCGCGGCGCTGCTCCCTGGCCCGCGCCGGACATCCGCCGCCCGTCCTGGTCCCGCCGGACGGCCCGCCCCGGCAGATCGAGCTGCCCTCGGGCCCGCCGCTGGGGGTGGGCGGGCTGCCGTTCGAGTCCGCCGAGCTGGAGCTGCGCGAGGGCAGCGTGCTGGCGCTGTGCACTGACGGGCTGATCGAGAGTCGGGACCGGGACGCCGACAGCGGTCAGGCGCTGCTGCGCGAGGCCCTCGCCGGACCCGCCGAGTCGCTGGACGCGGCCTGCGACCGGGTCCTGCACGCGCTGCTGCCGCCGGGCGGCGCCGCCGACGACGCGGCGCTGCTGCTGGCCCGCACCCGGGGGCTGCCCGCCGGCCAGGTCGCCACCTGGGACATCCCGGCCGACCCGTCGCTGGTCGCGCCCGTCCGCAAGCAGGTCGTCGAGCAGCTGTCCTCCTGGGCCCTGCTGGAGGCGTCCTTCACCGCCGAGCTGGTGGTGAGCGAGCTGGTCACCAACGCCATCCGGTACGGCTCCCCGCCCATCCGGCTCCGGCTGATCCACGACACGGCCACCCTGATCTGCGAGGTCTCCGACACCAGTCACACGGCGCCCCATCTGCGCCGCGCCAAGACCTGGGACGAGGGCGGGCGCGGGCTGCTGCTGGTCGCGCAGCTCACCCAGCGCTGGGGCAGCCGGCACACGACCGAGGGCAAGACCATCTGGGCGGAGCTGGATCTGCTCGACGAGGAGTGAACCCGCCGGGCGCGCGCCATGGATCACGCGCGGGCGCCGGGCAGTGCCCCCGGGGAATCCGCGCCCCTCGTTTCCCGGCCGGTGCCGCGGGACACTCGAACCCACGGGGCCTATCGTGCCGCCCCGCGCGGCAGTCCCGCGCGAGAAACCGACGGGAGTGTGGAGAAGCGATGGCCAACACGTCACGGCCCGTACGCCGCACCGCCCTGCTGGCGAGCGCGGTCGCGCTCCTCGGCCTGGTGGGCGCCTGCGGAACCGAAAGCGGTACGTCGAGTGCCCCGCAGCCCACCAAGGCTCCCCGCACGACCGGTGCGGCCACCGGCACGGCATCCGGCACCGCCACCACCCCGGCGGCGACCGCGGCACCCAGCGACACCGCCGGTTCCGCCTCCGCCTCCGCCCGCACCGACGGCCGCTGCCACACCTCCGAACTGCGCGCCGCGGTCGGCCGCGTGAACCCGGGAGCCGGTCAGCGGAACTTCCCGATCGTGCTGACCAACACCTCCGAGAGCACCTGCACCCTGTACGGCTACCCGGGCGCCGCCTTCGTCGACGCCTCCGGCGAGCAGCTGGGCCCGGACCCGGAACGCGTGACCGCCTCCCCGGAGACGGTCACGCTGGCCCCGGGGAAGAGCGCCTGGGCGGGCCTGTCGTTCTCCAGCCCGCAGATCAGCGGCGCCCGCACCGCCACACCGGCGGCGCTGCTGGTGACGCCGCCGGACGAACACGACCCGATCAAGGTGAAGTGGACGGCCGGTGAAGTCCCGGTGGGCGGCAACGAGTCGTCCGTGGAGGTCACCGCCCTCGAACCCGGCACGGGCCCCTGAGACAACCGGGGCCCGGCCGGGGGGTCAGTGCCCGGCGATCGGGTGCGGCGCGTAAGGCCGCTCCAGCTCCTCGATCTCCTTCTCGGTGAGCGCCAGTTCGACCGCCGCCACGGCGTCCTCGAGGTGACCCGGCTTCGACGCGCCGATGATCGGCGCGGTCACCGTGTCCCGGTGCAGCAGCCAGGCGAGGGCCACCCGGGCACGCGGCACGCCGCGGTCGCCGGCGATGCGGGTGACCGCCTCGACCACGGCCCGGTCGCCTTCCTGGTAGAGCGTGCTGCCGAAGTTGTCGGTGGCGCTGCGCTCGGTGGCCGTGTCCCAGTCGCGGGTGAGCCGGCCGCGGGCGAGCGGGCTCCAGGGCAGCACGCCGACGCCCTGGTCGGCGCAGAGCGGCAGCATCTCGCGCTCCTCCTCGCGGTAGAGGAGGTTGTAGTGGTTCTGCATGGAGACGAACTTGGTCCAGCCGTGGCGCTCGGCGGTGTACTGCATCTTGGAGAACTGCCAGGCGTACATCGAACTGGCCCCGACGTAGCGGACCTTGCCGGCCCTGACCAGGTCGTGCAGCGCCTCCATCGTCTCCTCGACCGGCGTGTGCGGGTCGAAGCGGTGGATCTGGTAGAGGTCGACGTAGTCGGTGCCCAGGCGCCTCAGGCTGTGGTCGATCTCCGTCATGATCGCCTTGCGGGACAGTCCGGCGCCGTTGGGCCCGGGCCGCATCCGGCCGTTGACCTTGGTCGCCAGCACGATGTCGTCCCGGCGGGCGAAGTCGGCGAGGGCCTTGCCGACGATCTCCTCGCTGGTGCCGTCGGAGTAGACGTTGGCCGTGTCGAAGAAGGTGATGCCCGCCTCCAGCGCCTGCCGGATCAGCGGGCGCGAGGCCGCCTCGTCGAGGGTCCACTCGTGGGTGCCCCGGTCGGGAACGCCGTACGTCATGCAGCCCAGGCAGATCCGCGACACCTCCAGGCCCGTCGAACCGAGCTTCACGTACTGCATCGTTGCTGCTCCTGTCTTCGGGATCATCAGTACCAGGAGCGAGCGTACGTCTTCGCGCGGGCTCGAAGCGGGGGCGGGTCAGCCCCGTTCGAGCAGGTCCAGTGCCCGCTCCCAGGCGAACTCGGGCCGGCCGCCGTCCTCGCCCTCCCCCGCGTACGGGTCGCCGAAGCGCACGCCCGTCCCGCGCAGCCGGGTCAGGCTCTCCCGGTACGCGGGGTGGGAGGCCAGCGCGTCGGCGACGCACGGCAGGACGGCGACGGGGACGCCGAGGCCGCACGCCTCGCACAGGGTGGCCAGGGCGAGGTTGTCGGCGATCCCGGCGGCCCACTTGTTCACCGTGTTGAAGGTGGCCGGCGCGACCACCACGGCGTCCGGCGCCGGGAAGGGGCGCGGCTCGCCGGGCCGGCGCCAGGCCGACCGGATGGGCCGCCCGGTCCGCTCCTCGACGGCGGCGGTGTCGAAGAAGCCGTTCAGGGCGACCGGAGTCGCGAAGACGCCGACCTCCCAGCCGCGCCGGTGCGCGGCGGTGATCAGCTGACCGACCCCGGAGGCCACTCCGGCGGCGCAGACGACGACGTACAGGAACGGCTTCCGGGGCTCCTCGGACGTCCCGCCGCCCTCGTTCGTCGCCGGCTCGTCGGCTTCCTCGGTGTTCCGGGCCTGTTCGCTCACCCGGGAACCCTACTGAACCGACAGCGGGTGGCGGTGCCCGGTCTCAGCCCACCCGCTCCGACACGCTGATGGCGCCGACCGGGCACGCCCGGGCCGCCTCCCGCACCAGGGCGCTGCCGCCGTCCTCCGCTCCGGGCCGTACCGTGCTGTACCCGTCGTCGTCCTGGGCGAACACGTCCGGGGCGGTCAGGGCGCACTGGCCCGCGCCGATGCAGGTGTCCTTGTCGATGGCGATGTCCATGCCCATGTTCATGTTCATGGCCGTCAGCCTCCTACCAGGCCACGGGGAGTTCGAGCATCCCCTGGATCGTGTCGCCGGGTTTGAAGGGGATCTCCTGCGGCGGGGCGGCCAGGCGCAGCGTGGGCAGCCGGTCGAAGAGGGTGCGCAGGGCGATCTCCAGTTCGGCGCGGGCCAGGTTCTGGCCGAGGCACTGGTGGATGCCGAAGCCGAAGGCCACGTGGTGCCGGGCCGGGCGGTTCCAGTCGAGGGCGTCCGGGTCGGGGTAGACGGTCTCGTCGCGGTTGATGACGGAGGTGGAGAAGACGACCCCGTCGCCGGCCCGGACGGTGGTGCCGTCCACGTCGATGTCCTCGGTGGCCAGGCGCAGCAGCCCGTCCGCGATCGACAGCACGCGCATCAGTTCCTCGACCGCGCCGGGAAGCAGGGACGGGTCCGCGCGCAGCTCGGCGAGGCGCCCGGGATGTCCGAGGAGGGTGTAGGTGCCCAGCGAGATCATGTTGGCGGTCGTCTCGTGGCCGGCGACCAGCAGGATGACCGCGAAGGCGATGAGCTGCTCGCGGTCGAACTCCCCTTCGGCCACCTGTTTGCGGACGAGGTCATCCAGCAGGCCCTCACCGGGCGAGTGCCGCTTGCGGTCGATCAGCTCGCCCAGGTAGGTCTCCAGTCGGTCGCGGGCGTCCTGGACGTCGGCGGGCCCGGGGCCGCGCAGCAGGCGGCGGGACTGTTCCTCGAAGAAGTCGTGGTCGCCGTAGGGGACTCCGAGCAGCGCGCAGATCACCATCGAGGGCACGGGCAGGGCGAAGGCCGACACGAGTTCGGCGGGCGGTCCCTGCGCGATCATCGCGTCGAGCCGTTCGTCGACGATCCGCTGGATGCGCGGGCGCAGGGCGGTGGCGCGCTTGAGGGTGAACTCGGGCAGCACCAGCTTGCGCTGGGCGCGGTGCTCCGGGTCGTCGACGCCCAGGAGGGCGGTTCTGCGCGGGCGTACGGCGGCGAAGCGGGCGGATGTGGCGGGGAAGCCGTCACGGGTGCGGTCGGTGGACAGCCGCGGGTCGGCCAGCAGCCGGCGGGCGGTGGTGTGTCCGGTCACCAGCCAGGCCGGGCGGCCGTCGAAGAGGGTGATCCGGGCCAGCGGCCGGGTGGCGCGCAGCGGGTCGTAGGCGGCGGGCGGGTGGTAGGGGCAGGTCCGGTCCTGGGGAAAGGCGACGGGTCGCGTCGCGTTCCCGGCCGTCGTCGTGTCGGTGTCCGTCATGGAAGACCTCGCAGACGAAGTGTGCGTCGTGCCGATCTTCATTAGATGCCCCGGGCACCTATGGGACGACGTGAAGTTCGGCCAGATCGGTGGTGGGGACGGACTGGCCGGAGATCGCCGTAGGCACCACCGCACGGTGAACACCTGTGCCCCCGCTGGGCCGTCCGCGCACGGCGGACGTGGCGCGATAGGGCCGTCCGCCCGCCGTCGCGGTGCGCCGGATTCCGTCGCGGTGACGGCGCGCCGGGTCGTGGACCGGGGCGCGGCGGCGGGTATGGATGGATCGGGCACCGGCCGGTGTTGAACCACGGTGCCAGTCAGCCGTACGACGTGACGATGGGACGGATGCCATGCCTCTGGACGGCGAGTACGAACCCAGCCCGACGCAGTGGGTGCGCGAACAGGTCGAGCTCTACGAGAGCTCGGGCGGTACGAAGGGCACGACCCTGCTGGACACGGGCATGCCCGTGATCGTGCTGACCACTCGGGGAGCGCGCAGCGGCAAGATCCGCAAGACACCGCTGATGCGCGTCGAGCACGAGGGCCGGTACGCCGTGGTCGCGTCCCTGGGCGGGGCACCCAAGCACCCGGTGTGGTACCACAACGTCAAGGGCGACCCCCGTGTGGAGCTCCAGGACGGGCCGGTGAAGCAGGACATGACGGCCCGTGAGGTCACGGGCGCGGAGAAGGCCGCGTGGTGGGAGCGCGCCGTCGCGGCGTATCCGCCGTACGCGGACTACCAGAAGAAGACGGACCGCGAGATCCCGGTCTTCGTGCTGGAACCGGCCGACGGGAGCTGAGCCGGGCGGGCGCGTGTTTTCCGGTCCGGTGCGCATGGACCGGCGCCGGCCGGGCACACGTGGATCAGGCCCCGCCGCGTTCCCCCGTCGCGGCGGGGCTTTCCGCTGCCTCGCGCGCCCGCCGGTCGGTGACGTCGAGGAAGATCTGCTCGGCCTCGGGAACGGTGTGGGCGATCGACCGCTTGATGCGCACGGCGACCTCCTCCACCCGCTCGCTGTCCAGGCCCGGCATCAGGTCGACGCGGGCGGCCACCAGGGCGGAGTCGAGTCCCGTCTTCATGGTGAACAGTGCCTCGACGCTGTCGATCTCCGGCTGCGCCCGCAGCAGCGAGCGGATCCGGCCGCTGGCCTCCGGGTCGGCGGCCTCGCCGATCAGCTGGTCGCGTGCCTCCCGGCCCAGCCGGTAGGCCACGTACACGAGCAGCGCGCCGATGGCGAGCGAGGCGCAGGCCTCCCACACGACCTGACCGGTGACCATGTGCAGGATCATGCCGGTCATGGCGAGGGTCACCCCGAGCACCGCGGTGCCGTCCTCGGCGACGACCGTGCGCAGTGCCGGGTCGCGCAGACCGGCGGCGACCCCGCCCTGGCCCCGCACCTGGTACAGGGCGCGCAGCAGGGAGCCCCCCTCGGCGAGCAGGGCGACCGCGAGCACGATCAGACCGGCCACGTAGCCGCTGAGGTCCTCCTGTGCGCCGGTGCGCAGGGCCGCCACGCCCTGGTAGAAGGAGAAGCAGCCGCCCATGACGAAGATGCCGACGGCGGCCAGCAGCGACCAGAAGAACCGTTCCTTGCCGTAGCCGAAGGGGTGCCGCCGGTCGGCGGGCCGGCGGCTGCGGCGCAGCGCGGCGAGGAGGAAGACCTCGTTCATGCTGTCGGCCACCGAGTGTGCCGCCTCCGACAGCAGGGCGGGCGATCCCGCGAGGAAGCCCCCCACCGCCTTGGCCACGGCGATCACCAGGTTGGCGGCCAGGGCCACCAGCACGGTGACGCGCGTCCTGCGGTCGGTCTTCTGCTCCGGCGTCCGTTTCGAGGCTGTCCCACTCGCTGTCGCTGTCCCACTCGCTGTACCGCTCACGGGGGGCCGACTGCCCCCACCCGCGTGGCTCACACCCGCCTTGCGGGTGGCCCGCCGCGGCCCACCAGTGCCGACGGCCGAAAACGGGGAACGCGTCCACCGGAGCACACGGACGACCGGAGGGCAGTGGCATGAGCGGTGACGGCGGGACGCCCGGCAACAGCGGCTACGGCAGGAAGGCGTTCAAGCGGTCCAGGAGCCACTTCGCGGACCGGATCACCGCGGACGGCCGGGACGGCTGGCCGGTGGCGTCCGGCCGCTACCGGCTGGTGGTGAGCCGGGCCTGTCCGTGGGCGAGCCGGGCGCTGGTCTCCCGGCGGCTGCTCGGCCTGGAGGACGCCCTGTCCCTCGCGGTCGCCGACCCGGTCCAGGACGACCGCAGCTGGCGGTTCACCCTGGACCCCGACGGCCGCGACCCGGTCCTCGGCATCCGCTACCTCAGCGAGGCCTACGACCGGCGGGAGACCGGCTACCCGGGCGGCGTGAGCGTGCCGGCGATCGTGGACGTGCCCAGCGGGAAGCTGGTCACCAACGACTTCCAGCAGATCACCCTGGACCTCGCGACCGAGTGGACGTCCCTGCACCGGCCGGGCGCGCCCGACCTGTACCCCGAGGCGCTGCGCGACGAGATCGACGAGGTCATGGCGGGCGTGTACGAGGACGTCAACAACGGGGTCTACCGGGCGGGCTTCGCCACCGGCCAGGAGGAGTACGAGGAGGCGTGCGCGGGCGTGTTCCGGCGCCTGGAGCAGCTGGTGCCCCGCCTGGAACGGCGGCGTTACCTCGTCGGTGACACGATCACCGAGGCGGACATCCGGCTGTTCACGACGCTGGTCCGCTTCGACGCCGTGTACCACGGTCACTTCAAGTGCAACCGCTGGAAGCTGGCCGAGAACGCGGTGCTGTGGGGGTACGTCCGCGACCTGTTCCAGACGCCGGGTTTCGGCGACACCGTCGACTTCGACCACATCAAGCGCCACTACTACCAGGTGCACACCGGAATCAACCCGACCGCCATCGTGCCCCTCGGCCCGGACCTGTCCGGCTGGCTCACGCCCCATCACCGGGAGGAACTGGGCGGCCGACCGTTCGGCGGGGGCACACCGCCGGGGCCGGTCCGGACCGGCGAGGAGGTGCCGGTGCGAGGCAGGGCCTGATCCGGGACATCCGTACGACCATTCAGCGCACACGAAGCAAGGAGATCTCCATGGCGAAGAAAAAGAAGAAGCTCCCCCTCGCCTACAAGCCCGTCGGGTTCGCGCTCGGCTGGCTGGGCGGCACGCTGGCCGGGATGACGTTCCAGAAGACCTGGAAGATGATCCGGCACGAGGACGACGCGCCCGATGCCCTGGACCCGGACCGCGGCTGGGGCGAGATCCTGCTGGCCGCGGCGATCCAGGGCGCCATCTTCGCCGCGGTGCGCAGTGCCGTGGACCGCACGGGCGCCAAGGCCATCGAGCGCCGGACCGGCGTCTGGCCGGTCCCCGAGAAGGGCGGCCGGGACTGACCCGCCCCCTCCGGACAGGCCCTAGGGGCTGTCGTTTGGACCATGCCGCAGACGCGGGGTCTGGTACGCCCATCTGCCGCGTTGTCGTCGGTTGCCAGGGCTCCGCCCTGGCGCCCTCCTCCGCCTTGCAGCTGCACGCTCCCCCACGCTCGGCTTCGCTCGCGCGGGAGGGGCCCCCATCGCCCCCGCTCACCGGCACTGACCAGCACCGTCTCTTCCCTGCGACCTGATCCAAACGACAGCCCCTAGCCCTGCTTGGGCGCCGTCGGTGCGAGAGTGCCGCGCAGGGTGAAGGAGTGGCCCGCCGGGTCGGAGAAGCCGCGCTCCTCGTGCGGGCCCGCCGGGTCCTTGGCCTCCACGGGGCGCCCGCCGAGCCCCACGATGACGCGCTCCGCCTCGTCCAGGTCACCGACCACGAAGTCCAGGTGGACCTGGAGGGAGTTCTCGGGGCGGGGCCAGCTCGGCGGGGTGGCGTTGACGTCCCGGCGGAAGGCCATGCGGAAGCCGCCGGGCCCCTGGATCTCGATCCGGTTGGCGGTCGCATCGCTCTCCTCGGCGCCCAGCAGGCCCTTGTAGAACTCGGCGAGCTTCTCGGGTTCGGCGCAGTCGAGCACCACGACGCCCGCGTTGACCAGTGCCATGTCTCCTCCGGAGGATTCCGGGCGCGGGGCGGTCGTGCCCCGCGTCCCGTACCTTGCGGATATCCCGGTCCGGCCGGATCAGTCGGCCGGCAGCCACCGGCCCTCGCGCATCAGGTCGCGTCCCTCCAACTCGTTGGCCTCGCGCCATGCTTGGACGCGCTGCGGGTGGACGCGGAAGTACAGGTACGGCGTGGCGAGCGCCCGCGGGTCGAAGCCGGTCTTGGCGGCGAACAACTCGGCGTCCTGCTCGGGCAGTTCCTCGGGGGTCACGGTCTCGACGGTGCCTTCGACCATCACCACGTCGCGGGTCGGCCCGATGCCGACCCGCGCCCGTCCGCTCGCCGCGAGGTTGCGGCCGGTGGGGCTGGCGGCGGGAGTGGAGAACAGCAGGTAGGAGCCGTTCCAGAGGAAGGACAGGGGGACGAGGTACGGCGTGCCCGAGGCACCGTCGGCGGTGGCCACCCAGGCGTCCTCGTCGTGATCCAGACGGTGCAGGGTGTCGTGCCGGCGCTGCTCGGCGCTGCGGGCCGGTGGCGGGGTCATCTGCGGGGCCTCCTGATGCGGCGTCGTGATCGACTCGGCCCCGATCGTGCCACGACTCCCGGGCAGTAACGAAGATCACGACGGGGCGTCGTGTAGATCATTTGAGGTCGGGGCAGCCTCGTATCGCTTCTCGGTTCAACTTTCGATCCGGGAGGCCCAGTTCGAGTGTGCGGGCGGTCCGTTGGCCGCCCGCTCGCAGGGCGGGGGGACTCTGCGTTCCGTCTCCCGAAAGGAAGCACATGCCTCAGCACGTCCGGTTCGACCTCCCCTTCGACACCCCGGTCAGCCCGCACCTGGCCCCGGCCCGTGACCGTCATCTGCGCTGGGTGCGCGAGCGGGGGCTGGTACGGAGCCGGGCCGGTTTCGAGGAGTACGAGTCCTGGGACCTCGCCGGGGCCGCGGCCCGCACCTATCCGCACGCGTCGGCCGACGACATGGTCGTCCTGATGAACTGGTTCTCCCTGGCCTTCCTCTTCGACGACCAGTTCGACGCGAGCCGTCCCGACCGTGCGGAGCGCATAGCGGAGGTGGCGCGGGAACTGATCGCCACGCCGCTGCGCCCGGCGGGCACCGCACCACGGGTGACGTGCCCCATCACCCTGGCCTGGGCGGAGGTCTGGGAACGCCTCTCGGATGGCATGTCCCTGACATGGAAGTCCCGGTTCTCCGCGTCCTGGGGCCGGTTCCTCGTGGCGCACTGCGAGGAGGTCGACCTGGCGGCCGGCGGACGGGCCGGGACGCTCGGCCTCGCCGACTACACCGCCTTCCGGCGCCGTACGGTCGGCATCCACCACAGCATCGACGCCGGCGAGCGCAGCCGCGGATTCGAGGTGCCCGCCGCGGCGATGGCGCATCCGCTGATGGAACGGCTGCGGGACCTGGCCGCGGACACCATCGGATTCATGAACGACATCCACTCCTTCGAGCGTGAGCGCCGCCGCGGGGACGGCCACAACCTCATCGCCGTCCTGCACCGGGAGCGGGACTGCTCCTGGCGGGAGGCGGCCGACGAGGCATACCGCATGACGACCGCCTGCCTCGACGCGTACGTGGCCCTGGAGGCCCGCGTGCCCGGGATGTGCGACGAACTGGGTCTGGACGACCGGGAACGGGCCCGGGTGGCGATGGGCGTGGAGGCCATCCAGCACTGGATCAACGGCAACTACGAGTGGGCGCTGACCTCCGGCCGGTACGCGGCGGCCAAGGAGGGACCCGTGGCCACGGCCGAACTGGCCGGACGGGGCTCGGTGGACGACCTGCTGACGGTGTGAGACGGGCGCGCCGCCCGGCCGGAGCCCTCCGGCCGGGCGGCGGTGTGCCACCGGAGCCCGGCCGGTGGAACGGTCAGACGGCGAACTCGACCGGCAGGCTGTCCAGCCGCGACTCCCAGGTGGAGGCGGTGGAGGTGAGCTCGGCCGGAGGCACGGCCAGGCGCAGCCCGGGCAGGCGGTGGAGCAGGACGTCGACGGCGGTCTCGATGATGGCCTGGCCGATGTTCTGCCCCGGGCACTCGTGGGGGCCCGCGCTGAAGGCGAGGTGCGAGGCGTTGCCCTGGACCGAGACGGCGGTGTCGGGACGTATCTCGGGGTCGTGGTTGCCGGCCGCGAGGCCCAGGATCAGCAGGTCGCCCTCCTTGACCGGACAGCCGCCGAGTTCCAGGTCGGCGGTGGCGAACCGGCCGGGCAGCACGGCCAGCGGCGGGGAGTTCCACATCACCTCCTCCACCACCGAGGACATGTTCAGCTGTCCGCTCACCAGGCCGGACAGCCAGGCGGGGTCGCCGAGGACGAGCTGGAGCGCCCGCGCCAGCAGGTTGCTGGTCGTGGTGTGGGCGGTGATCAGCACCAGGCGGAGGTGGTTGACGATCTCGTCCTCGTCCAGACCGGCGTGGTGCTCGATGAGCCCCGAGGTGAAGTCGGAACCGGGTTCGGCGCGCTTGCGTTCGGTGAGTTCGCCGAGGATGCCCATGATGCGCTCGTTGTGCGTGAGGGCGTCCGCTCCGCCCTTGATCACCTGATTGCTGGACTCGGCGAGGCTGCGGCCCTCCCGCTCGGCGAGTCCGAAGACGCGGGTGAGGACCAGCATCGGCAGGTACTCGGCGAACTCGGCCACCAGGTCGGCGCGGCCCGCGTCGGCGAACGCGTCGATCTGCTTGTGGGCGAAGTGCGTGGCGTGACGGCGGATGCCGCGGCCGGCGACGGCGTAGAGGTTGTCGGTGACGGCCGCGCGCAGCCTGCGGTGCGGTTCGCCGTCCTGGGAGACGCAGTCGGGGCGCCAGCCGACCATCTGCATCAGCGGTGAGGTGGCCTCGACGCGGCCGCCCCTGAAGTCCCGCCAGATGCGTGAGTCGCGGCTGAACTGGAGGGGGTTGTCCAGCACCCGCCGGTTCTCCCGGTAGCCGAGCACCAGCCAGGCGGGGACGTCGCCCTCCAGCAGCACCGGTGCGACGGAGCCGTACTCCCCGCGCAGACGCGCGTAGATCTCGTGCGGGTCGGTCGCCGCCTCGGGGCCGTAGAGCCGGGTGACGCCCTCGCCGTGGGCGACGGGGCAGCCGCCGCCGGTGGCGCCGGGCGCGGTCTGGTCGTCGGTCATCGGAGCTCCAGGGCTGCGGCCGAGCGGTCCTTCAGGTGCCGGATCAGGGTGACGAGCACGTCGCGGCTGGCGGTGCGGTCGCGGGCGTCGAAGGCCACGACGGGGGTGTGCGGGGGGATGTCGAGGGCGTCGCGGATCTCCTCGACCGGGTAGTCGCGGGAGTCGGGGAAGACGTTGAGGGCGATGACGAAGGGGACCTTCTGCCGCTCCATCTCCTCGATCGCCCGGAAGCTGGAGGCCAGCCGCCGGGTGTCCACCAGGACCACCGCGCCGAGCGCGCCCTTGAACAGGCCGTTCCACAGGAACCAGAACCGCTCCTGGCCCGGGGTGCCGAACAGGTAGAGCATCAGCGTGTCGTTGAGGCTGATCTTGCCGAAGTCCAGGCTGACGGTGGTCTGCGTCTTGTCGGCGACGCCGATGAGGCGGTCGACGTCGGCGCTGGCCTGGGTGAGGGTCTCCTCGGTGGTCAGCGGCTTGATGTCGCTGACGGAGCGGACCATGGTGGTCTTGCCCGTGCCGAAGCCGCCGGCGATCATCACCTTCACCGAGCGGGTGTCCCCCTCCCCCGGCGTCGGTGACCCCGGTCGGTCAAAGCCTTTCAAGTCCACTGAGTACCTCCTCAAGGAGCGCGAGGTCGGGCCCGCGGCCGGCGTCGTGAGCCGGGATGGGATCACGGGCTTCGACGCGGCCCGCCTGGAGCAGGTCGGACAGCAGCACCGCGAGAATGTTGAACGGCAGGTGGAGGTGGGCGCCGAGTTCGGCCACCGACAGCGGTTCGCGGCAGCGCCGGAGGATCTCCTCGTGCTCGTGCTGCATGCCCGGCAAGGGGGCGGCCCGGGAGACGACGAGGGTCGCCACGTCGAGGGTCGACGCCGAACCGCCCGGCCCGCTGCGCCCGCCGGTGAGGACGTAGTAGCGCTCGAGACCGGACGGGTCGGTCGGTCGGCGGGGAGCACTCATCCAGAGTGCTCCTCCTGGCGCGGAGTGGTGCCGAGGAGTTCACCCATCCGGCGGGCCAGGTCGCGCATCTGATGGCCGAGCAGGCCCTGGTCGAGGCCTTCGCGGGCGAGGACGCCGAGATACGTCTCCAGGCCCGCGCGGACCACGAAGAGGTGCCCGCCGTCCACTTCGATCATCGCGAGGCGCAGCTGGCCCGCGTGCTGCGGGAACTGCTCGGCGACCGGCTGGGCCAGCGCCTGCAGTCCGGCCACCACGGCGGCGAAACGGTCCACGTCGTCGGGGTCTTCGGCGCCGTAGGAGGTGATGGCCTTGCCGTCGCTGGAGGCCACGAGGGCGAAGCGGATCTCCTGGATGGACTCCACAAGGTCGCGGAGCGCCCAGCTCACGTCGGTTCCCTGGTGCGTCATGGGGACTAGTCGCTCTCTTCAGTCTCTTCAGTGCGGTGCGCGGTGGGCGCCCCACCGGTGGTCGTGACACGGGCGTCGGCGGCCCCGGTCGGCGGTGCGGCTCCGGTTCGTGGTGCGGGTCCGGGCTGCGGGGCCGGCCCGGGCTGCGGCGCGGCTTCGCTCCGCGGTGCGGCTTCGGGCTGCGGTGCCGATCCGGACTGCGGTGCGGCGCCGGTCGCCGGGCCGGCGTCGCGTCCGGCCGTGGCGAAGGCCGCGAGACCGGCGAACGACGCGTCCGGCGGGACGGCGGGCACCGCGGACACCGCGGACACCGCGGACACCGCGGACTGCTCGGCCGGGCCGACTGGGCCGGTCGGGCCGCCGTACGCGGCGGACCCGGAAGTCCGGGTCGGCACGGGCGTCCGCGTCCCGGCCGTGGCCGGCTCGGCGCGCCTGCTGCGGCGCCGGGGCAGGCCGCCCGGGGTGGTTTCCACGGTGTCCCCTCCGGTCGGAGCCGGGACACCGGCCGGTCCGGGTCCCGGCGTCGGTCCGGAGGTTGGTCCCGGGGCCGGGGCCGGCGTCGCGGCGGCGGTCGTCGCGGGCGCGGCCGGCGCGGCCTCGGGTGCGGCGGCGGGAGCCGTGGCGGCCGCCGGCAGCGGGCCGAAGTACTTGTGGGGTACAACGACAACGACAGACGTACCCAGCCACGGCGAGTCGGCGAACGTCACCCGGATGCCGTAGCGGCGGGCCAGGGCGCCGACGACACGGAGGCCGATGTTGGCGTCCTCCGAGATGCCGCCGAGTCCCGGGCCGGGCGAGGTGCCCGCGAGGGCGTGCTCGGCCTCGCGCTTCTTCTCCTCGCTCAGACCCTTGCCGGAGTCCTGGATCTCGATGCCGACGCCGTTCGGCACCTCCTTGCCGGAGA
This sequence comes from Streptomyces sp. AC602_WCS936, assembly GCF_019049125.1. Classification (NCBI taxonomy): domain Bacteria; kingdom Bacillati; phylum Actinomycetota; class Actinomycetes; order Kitasatosporales; family Streptomycetaceae; genus Streptomyces; species Streptomyces sp. AC602_WCS936. The sequence goes on from NZ_JAGMUF010000066.1 coordinate 541,498, forward strand.
CGACCACCGGCTCGGTGGGCGGCGAGTAGCGCGCGGCGTTGTCCAGCAGGTGCGCGAAGATCAGCGTGAGGTGGTCCACCAGGCCGCCGTCGACGCCGAGTTCGGGCAGATGGTGCAGCTGGACGCGGTGGAAGTCCTTGATCCGGCCGATGCCGCCGCGCGCCACGCTCAGCAGGCGCTGCGGCTCCTGCCACTGCCGGCCGGGCCGGTCGGAGCCGCCGAGCACGCCGATGCTGGCGGCGAGGCAGTCGGCGGGGCCAATGGCCTGGTCGAGTTCCATCAGGCCCCGGGCGACGGCCGGCAGCCGCCCGTGCTCGCCCTGCAGCTCGTGCAGACGGCCGCGGAGCTTGCTGGTCAGGACGTGGATGCGGTTGCCGACGCCGATGACCGCCTGCTCGGCGGAGGTGGAGCGGTCGAACTCCGCCTCCACACCGATCAGCGCGGTCCTGAGGACCTTGCGCAGCTCGGCCTGGAGGTCGGCGCCGACCTTCGCGCACTGCTCGACGGTGGGCAGGATGTCGTCGATGGCGTCGCCGGCCCGCAGCCTGCGCATCGCGTCGGGCAGTTGCTCGTCGGCGAGCCGGGCCACCGCGGAGAGCTGGTGCTCCGTCCGCTCCTGCCAGGCCTCGGTCTGCTCGGCGAGGCGGGTCTCGTACGCGGTGGTCCGCTCGGCCAGCCGGCCCTCGGCGGCGCGGGCGTGTTCCGCCAGCCGCGCCTCGTACGTCTGCGCCTGCTCGGAGAGCTGTGCTTCCAGGGCGGCGCGGTCGGCGGAGGACTTCCGCTCCAGGCCGGCCACGTGCCGCTGCCACTGCTGGCAGTGCTCGGCCTGCGCGGCGCGGTGCGCGTCCTCGGCCCGGCGCAGCTGGGCCCGGGTGCGCAGGAGCAGGCGTACGCACAGGGTGCCGGCCGCCGTCGCCGCCGCACCGGCGACGGCCGCGGTTATTCGCTCCGAGCTCATGAACGTGGCGGCTACCGTCCCGCCTCCCAGGCCCAGTGGCATCAGCCACCAGCTGTACCAGGCGACAGGGGCCCGCGCCGCCGGTGGCGGGGTGGCGAGTTCCATCTGCATCCTTCGAACAAGAACGATCGAACACGGGGGGTGTGCATCGAACACGGGGGGGCGTGCAAGGGGGACCGCACTCATGAGTACGCACCGCGAGCCGACCCGTCGCGATCGCGTCAACTCGCAGCGCCGGTCGGGAGCTTATCGGTTGTGAAGTCAAAAAGATCAAATTCACGGCCGGGCGGAAGTGAGGATTCCGTCACGCTCCGCCAGGGGTCGCCGGATCGACAAATCTCTGTGGCACGTAGGCAAGTTGAGGCGCTGGAACCGGGGCGGTCGACCGGTTGGCCGCGAGGAACCCGGGACGGCGGACAGGGGCGCGGCGGCTGCCGGAGTGTGCAGTTGCCGACGACCGGGTGGGCCTCCGCTCGCCTCCGGGTGCCCGCCGCGTCGGGGAATGACAGGATCTCGTCGGAGGTTGCAGTCCGTGCCGTTGGAACCCCTCTCCCCTTTGCGAGGTTCTTGATGAACACCATGCGCGCCGTCAGCCAGGACACCCTCGGCGGTCCGGAGGTCCTGAAGGAGGTGCGGCGTGACCGCCCCGAGCCGCGCCCGAACGAGGTGCTGGTGCGGGTGCGGGCCGCCGGGGTCAATCCGACCGACTGGAAGCACCGGGCGAACGGCGGCTTCCTCGGCGAGCCCCCGTTCGTCCTGGGCTGGGACGTCTCGGGCGTGGTGGAGGCAGTCGGGATCGGGGTCGCCGCCTTCCGGCCGGGCGACGAGGTCTTCGGGATGCTGTCCTACCCCTTCGGCCACGGCTCCCACGCGGAGTACGTCACCGCTCCCGCGCGCACCTTCACGCACAAGCCGGCCGGGATCGACCACGTGCAGGCCGGTGCCCTGCCGCTGGTCTCGCTGACGGCGTGGCAGGCGCTGGTGGAGCGGGCCGACGTCCGGCCGGGACAGCGGGTGCTGGTCCACGCGGCGGCCGGAGGTGTGGGCCATGTGGCCGTGCAGATCGCCAAGGCCCGCGGCGCCCACGTGATCGGCACCGCCAGCGCCGCCAAGCACGAGTTCCTGCGCTCCCTGGGCGTGGACGAGCCGCTGGACTACCGGGAGACGGACTTCGCCGAGGCCGTGAAGGACGTCGACGTGGTCCTGGACACGATCGGCGGCGACACGTCCCTGCGGTCGCTGCGCGTGCTGCGCCCGGGCGGAGTGGTGGTGTCGATCCTGCCGGTCGGGTCGGACGAGTTCTACGAGGAGGCCGAGCGGCTGGGTGTGCGCGCGGTGCGGATGCTGGTCGACGCCGACCGGGCCGACATGCGGGAGATCGCCGGCCTGGTGGAGTCGGGGAAGCTGCGGGCGACGGTCGAGCGGACGTTCCCGCTCGCCGACGCCGCCGAGGCGCACGCGCTGGGCGAGACGGGCCGCACGACGGGCAAGCTCGTGCTCGTCATGGACTGACCGACGGTTGGCCCCGGTGTGAGATTTCGATGACATATGTCAATCGAACATGCTCAAACTCGCTCGATCGGGGTAACTTCCCGAGCGGAACGAACGGTTGTGACCCGGAAGGCTGGAGGCGAGGTCGTCGTGCGGCAGGAACCCGCGTCGCCCACCTGGCACCTGCGTGTGCGCCGCGAGCGGGGGCACACGGTGCTGGAGTTCCGGGGGGAGATCGACATCGCGTCGGCCGGGGAGATGGTCCCGCTCCTGGACCGGGAGACGGGCCGCCCCGGCGCCCGGGTGGTGCTCGACCTCGGCGGCATCGAGTTCTTCGACTGCTCCGGGCTGCGGCTGCTGTACCGGGCCCGGCACCGGGTGCTCGACGGGGGCGGGGAGGTGCACCTGGTGTGCGCCCACCCGCTGACCCTGCGCATGCTGCGGGTCACCGGCCTGGCGGAAGTGCTGCCGCCGCGTCCGTCCCTGGAGGAGGTCTTCGGCGTCAGCCCGCCGGCGGGGCGTCGAACAGGGCACTGACCGACTCCCCGTTGTGGATGCGGCGCACGGCCTCGGCCAGCGCCGGGGCGATGGACAGAACGCGCAGCTTGTCCGTGTGATCGTCCGCCGGCACCGGAACGGTGTTGGTGCACACGATCTCCAGTACGTCCGGCTGCTCGCCGAGCCGCCCCAGGGCACCGGCCGCGAACAGCCCGTGCGTGCAGGCGAGGCGGATCGTGCGCGGCCCCGCCTCCCGCAGCCGGTCGAGCAGCTCCAGCACCGTGCTGCCCTTCGCGATCTCGTCGTCGAGCACGATGACGTCCCGCCCGGCGACGTCCCCGATCACGGCGCTGATGCTCACCCGGTCGTCGGCGAACCGCTGCTTGGCACCGGCCGCGACCTGAGCGCCGAGCATCCGGGCGAACGCCGCGGCCTCCTTGGCGTTGCCCAGGTCCGGCGAGACGACCGTCGTACGGGAGAGGTCGTACCGCCGGAAGTGTGCGGCCAGCTCCCGCAGGGCGTGCAGGTGGTCGACCGGGACCGTGAAGAAGCCGTGGACCTGCGGCGCGTGCAGGGTCATGGCGAGCACCCGGCTCGCGCCCGCCGCCACCAGCAGGTCCGCCACCAGGCGCCCGCCGAGCGAGATGCGCGGCGCGTCCTTCTTGTCGGAGCGGGCGTAGGAGTAGTGCGGCATGACGACGGTGATGCGGCCTGCCGACGCCCCGCGGGCCGCGTCGCACATCATCAGCAGCTCGACCAGGTGCTCCTGGACCGGCTTGACCAGCGGCTGGATCAGGAAGACGTCCCGCTCCCGGCAGTTGGCCCGCAGCTGCACCTCCAGGCAGTCGTTGGCGAACCGGCTGACCCGGATGGGGCTGAGGGGCACGCCCAGATGCGCGCACACCTCCTCGGCCAGCTCGGGGTGGGCACTACCGCTGAACACGGCGATGTCTCGCACGGACCGCTCCTCGCGTGATCCTGTCCGGCCATGATCCTGTCCGGCCGGGGACCTCAGCTTACGGAAACCCGGTTGCGGCGAACCCGGGGGTTGGCGCCATGATGACACCGTCCGTGTTCCCACAGGTCAGGATCGTTCGCATGCGCCGACTCCTCGGAAACCCCCAGTGCCCCTTCCGGCCCACGGTTCACGAGGACTCCACCCCGCATGCAGACCCCGCACGACTCGCGCGCCCCGCGCACCCTGAACATCGGCATCCTGGCCCACGTCGACGCCGGTAAGACCAGCCTCACCGAACGGCTGCTGTTCGACCACGGCGCCGTCGACCGGCTCGGCAGCGTCGACACCGGCGACACCCGTACGGACGACGGCGCGATCGAACGCCGCCGCGGCATCACCATCCGCTCCGCCGTCGCCTCGTTCACCGTCGGCGACACCCAGGTCAACCTGATCGACACCCCTGGGCACTCCGACTTCGTCGCCGAGGTCGAGCGCGCCCTGGAGGTCCTCGACGGCGCGGTGCTGCTGCTGTCCGCCGTGGAGGGCGTACAGGCGCGGACCAGGGTGCTGATGCGCACCCTGCGACGGCTTCGGCTGCCCACGCTGGTCTTCGTCAACAAGATCGACCGGGCCGGCGCCCGCACCGACGGCCTGCTCGGCGACGTCCGGCGCCTGCTGACCCCGCACGTCGCGCCGCTGACGGAGGTGGCGGACGCCGGCACCGCGCGGGCGCGGGTCACGCGGCGCCCGCCGGACGAGCGGACCGCCGAGGCGCTCGCCGAGGTCGACCCGGGCATCCTGGCGGCGCTGGTGGACGGTCCCGCGCCGGCCGCCGGGGACCTGGCCGCCGCACTCGCCGCCCGCACCGCCGACGGGTCCTTCCATCCGCTCCACCACGGCTCCGCACTCGGCGGCCAGGGCGTCCCCGAACTGGTCGAGGACCTGGTCCGGCTGGTCCCGGCCGCCCAGCCCGCGACGGAGGGCACCACGGCACCCCGGGGCACGGTGTTCGCCGTGCGCCCCGGTCCCGGCGGCGGGCGGACGGCGTACCTGCGGCTGTACGACGGTGAGGTGCGCCCGCGGCAGCGGCTGACGTTCCTGCGGCGCGAGTCCGACGGCCGGACCACCGAGGTCCCCTGCCGGGTCACGCGCCTGGACGTGGTCGGCGGGGCCGGCACGCTCACCGCCGGGAACATCGCGGCCCTCGGCGTCCCCGGCGGCCTGCGCGTCGGCGACCGGCTCGGCGGCCTCACCGACCGCGCCCCGCAGTTCGCCCCGCCGACCCTGCAGACCCTGGTCCGGGCCCGGCACCCCGGGCAGGCGGCGCCGCTGCGCTCCGCCCTGCTCGCGCTGGCCGACCAGGACCCGCTGCTGCACGCCCGCCCCGAGGCGTCCGGCGCCACCGCGCTCCTGCTGTACGGCGAGGTCCAGATGGAGGTGCTCGCGGCGACGCTGGCCGAGGACTTCGGCATCGAGGCCGAGTTCGCGCCGGGCCGCGTCCGGTTCCTGGAGCGCCCGGTGGGCACCGGCGAGGCGGTCGAGGAGATGCCGTGGCTCGACCACACCCGGTACTGGGCGACGATCGGGCTGCGGGTCGAGCCGGGGCCGCGCGGCTCGGGCGGGGTGTTCGCCTACGAGACGGAGCTGGGCGCCCTCCCCCGCGCCTTCCACCAGGCCGTCGAGGAGACGGTCCGCGCCACCCTGCTGACCGGCCTGTCCGGTGCCGCGGTCACGGACTGCCGGGTCACGCTGACCCGGTCCGGTTTCAGCTCGCCGGTCAGCACCGCCGCCGACTTCCGCGGGCTCACCCCGATCGTGCTGCGCCGGGCCCTGCGGCGGGCGGGGACCCGGCTGTACGAGCCGTACCACTCCTTCGAGGCGGAGGTACCGGGGGACGCGCTGGCGCCGGTGACGGCCCAGCTCGCCGCGCTGGGTGCGGACTTCACCGGCACGACCGGCGGCGACCCGGCCTGGCTGATCACCGGCGAGCTGCCGGCCCGGCGGGTGCGGGAGGCGGAGCTGCGGCTGCCGGGGCTGACCCGCGGGGAGGCGGTCTGGTCGTCCCGCCCGTCCGCGGACCGCCCGCTGAAGCCGTCCCACTGAGCCGCCGAACGCTCCCCGTATGCCCCCACTCTCCCCCGCCGCGCGTCAACTCCCCGGTCTGGCACGGGAGATGGGGGGCATGCGGACAGTAGGAAGGAGGGCCGTCGCCATGACGACTCCCGTCAGGAAGCTCCCCGGGCGGATGCCCGGCTGGGCGAAGGTGCTGACCGCGTTCCTGCTGGTCCTCGTCGTGCTGTTCGCGGGGTTCCGGCTGAGCCTCGTACCGGGGCTGAAGGACGTGTTCGGCAGCGAGACCCACGACCGCTCGGGCCCCGCGCTGCTGGAGTCCGTCCAGGACATCAGCCGTTACGAGGCCGCGTCCGGCAACTTCCAGGTCGTCGTGGATCTGGAGAAGGACGCGAAGTTCCTGCCCGACGCCATCCGGGGCACGCGCACCCTGTACGTCGGCGCGGGCACCGTCGACGCCCACGTCGACCTCGGGAAGGTCGGCGAGGACGACGTGACGGTCGACGGCGACCGCACCTCGGCCACGCTCCGGCTGCCGCACGCCGCGCTCGGCGAGCCGGCCCTCGACCCCGAGCGCTCCTACGCGGTGTCCAAGCAGCGGGGGCTCCTCGACCGCCTCGGCGACCTGTTCTCGGACAATCCCAACGGCGAACAGGCCGTGCGGAGGCTCGCGGCCCGGCACATCGCCGACGCGGCGAAGGACAGCGAGCTGAAGGCGCGCGCGGAGAGCAACACCACGGCGATGCTCAAGGGCCTGCTGCACTCCCTCGGCTTCGAGAAGGTGCGCGTGACCTACGGGGCCTGAGCAACGGGCAGGACCACCGCATCCTCGCCGCCTGCCCGGGTAACCGCTCCACCACGCGGGGAAGTCGACGACTGGAGGACCGACATGGCTCGTGCCGCCTCAGGGCCGCGTTCGTTGCTGCGCACCCGCGCCGCCAAGGCCGAGGACGACGCCGACCGGCACGAACGGCGCCCCCTCGCCCTTCCGTTGCGCCTGCTGGCGACGGCGTGCGCGTTCGTCTTCATGGTGGCGTTCGCGGTGGTGCTGGCAAGGCTGACGCTGCACCCCTCCCCCGCCTCGGAGGCGCTGACCCACACCAACATGCGTCCCGGCAGCTCGCTGCGGGCCTATCTGGACCAGCCGGCGCTGCGGGACGCCGTGAAGCAGATCGGCGGCAACCTGCTGCTGGGCATTCCGTTCGGCGTGCTGGTGCCGCTGGTCGCCCCGCGCACCCGGGGGCTGCTGAGGGTGCTGCTGCTGACGGCCGTGGTGATGCTGCTGGTGGAGTTCGCCCAGGGCGCCCTGGTCACCGGGCGGGCCTTCGACATCGACGACGTCATCCTCAACACCACGGGCGCACTGGCGGGTTACCTGCTCCTGGGCCGGCGGATGAGCCGCGCGGTGCACGCGCGCCGGCCCCGCGACTGAGAGAGGGAAAGGTGGTCCGTACCAAGTCCGTACCAAGGTATTGACCACCCCTTACCTCACCCCTTAAATCAAGAGGCATCACCCTTACCCCCCACCTCGCTCGGCGCTCCCGTCCCCGGGACGCCGTACGGAAGGGAGAGCGCCGTGGCCCGTCCACGCCTGCTCCGCAGATGCCTCCTCGCCGCCGCCCTGTCCGCCGGGCTGGCCGCGTCCCTCGTCACCGGGCCCGCCGCTCAGGCGGAACCCGATGCCGACGGTGCCCCCACGGCCGCCGCCGTGACCTTCTCGGACACCTTCGACGGGCCGGCCGGAGCGGCCGTCGACTCCTCGAAGTGGCAGATCGAGACCGGTGACAACGTCAACAACCACGAGCGGCAGTACTACACCTCCGGCAACAAGAACGCGGCGCTGGACGGCCAGGGGCACCTGGTCATCACCGCGCGCAAGGAGAACCCGGCGAACTACCAGTGCTGGTACGGCACCTGCCAGTACACCTCCGCCCGGCTCAACACCTCGGGCAGGTTCACGGCGCAGTACGGACACGTCGAGGCCCGGATGAAGGTGCCGCGCGGGCAGGGCATGTGGCCCGCGTTCTGGATGCTCGGCACCCCGGTGAACTGGCCGGACTCCGGCGAGATCGACATCATGGAGAACGTCGGCTTCGAGCCCTCCACCGTGCACGGCACGATCCACGGCCCCGGCTACTCCGGCTCCGGCGGCATCGGAGCCGGTTACACCCTGCCGGGCGGGCAGGCCTTCGCGGACGACTTCCACACCTTCGCCGTCGACTGGGCACCCGACTCGATCACCTGGTCGGTGGACGGCAACGTCTACCAGCGGCGCACCCCGGCCGACCTGGGCGGGAAGCAGTGGGTGTTCAACAAGCCGTACTTCCTGATCCTCAACCTCGCGGTCGGCGGCTACTGGCCCGGCGACCCGGACGCCTCCACGGTCTTCCCGCAGACGCTGGTGGTCGACCACGTCACCGTGACGACGGGCGACTCGGGGACCGGCGGCGCCATCCGCGGCTTGGCCGGCAAGTGCGTGGACGTCGCCGCGGCGAACTCCGCCAACGGCACCCCCGTACAGCTCTACGACTGCAACGGCACCGCGGCCCAGCGGTGGACGGTGGTCTCCGACGGCACGATCCGGGCGCTGGGCAAGTGCCTGGACGTGAACGGCGGCGGCACGGCGGACGGCACGGTCGTCCAGTTGTGGGACTGCAACGGCAGCGCGGCCCAGCAGTGGGTCGTCACCGCGGCACGCGACATCGTCAATCCGCAGGCCGACAAGTGCCTCGACGCCACCGGGAACAGCTCGGCCAACGGCACCCGGCTGCAGATCTGGACCTGCACGGGCGGCGCCAACCAGAAGTGGACGGTCGGCTGAAGGCCTGCCCTAGTTGTACTGCCCAGCCAGGTTGGTCGAGTTTGTGCGACGACACGGTCTGAACTTGTAGGACGGCGAAGGCCTCCGGTTGTGGAGTGGAGCTGTCGAGGAA
>NZ_JAGMUF010000067.1:0-25480 GCF_019049125.1 Streptomyces sp. AC602_WCS936
GGTCATGGGGCGGGGTGGGTCGTGGTCCGGTTGGCTCTGGGTCGGGTCATGGGGCGGGGTGGGTCGTGGTCCGGTTGGCTCTGGGTCGGGTCATGGGGCGGGGGCGGTCGTGGTCCGGTTGGTCCTCGGTCGGTCACGTGCCGGGGGCGGTCGTGGTCCGGCTGCCTCCCTGTCGGTCACGTCCCGGGCCGGTCACGGTTCGGATGCCCTCCGGGCGGCCGCAGCCCGGATGCCCCCGGTCGGTCACGGCCCGGACGACCCCGGCCCGCCGGTCACCACGGCCCGGACGCCCGCGTCGGTGCGGACAAGGCGGTCACTCGCCCGCCGCACCGACCAGCCGCGTCCCCAGCTCCCGTACGCACTCGACCAGTTCCGCCGGTTCCCGGACCCTGAACTCCAGGCCCACCATCGCGAGCCGTACCGCCATCCAGTCCACCGGGTCGGAGACGGTCGCCCGCAGTACGCACGACGTGCCGTCGTCCGCCGGCTCCGGTGGTCCGAGCCACTGCGGCAACCGTGCGGCGACGGCCTCGGGCGGCGCGGCGAAGGCGACCTCGACGTCGTACGAGTCGCCGTGCCGTTGCATCGAGCGCCGCAGGTACTCCGCCGCGCTCCCGGTCGGCAGCTCACGGGGAGCGAACCGCGCCCCGGTCGCGAACGGCTCGCTCACCCGGTCGACCCGGAAGGTCCGCCAGTCCTCCCGGTCGAGGTCGTAGGCGACCAGGTACCAGCGGCGTCCCGTCGAGACCAGCCGGTACGGCTCCGTCACGCGCCGCGACTCGGTGCCGTCCGCCGCGCGGTAGGCGAACCGCAGCCGCTCCTGCCCCGCCACCGTGGAGGCCATCACGGTCAGCGTCTCGGGCGCGATGCTCGGCCCGTCCCCACTGGTCAGCGGGGTCGTCGCGGCCTGGAGCGTGGCCACCCGGTGCCGCAGCCGCGAGGGCAGCACCTGCTCCAGCTTGGCCAGCGCCCGCACCGACGCCTCGTCCACGCCCTCGACCGCGTGCCCGGCGCCGGCGCGCAGGCCGACCGCGATCGCCACCGCCTCCTCGTCGTCGAGCACCAGCGGTGGCATCGCCTTGCCCGCCACCAGGCGATAACCGCCGTCGGCGCCCATCGTCGCTTGTACGGGATAGCCCAGCTCACGCAGCCGGTCGATGTCCCGCCGGACCGTGCGGCGGGAGACGCCGAGCCGCTCGGCGAGCTCGCCGCCGGGCCACTCGCGGGGCGTCTGGAGGAGGGAGAGGAGCGTCAGGAGCCGGGCCGGAGTGTCCGTCGTCATGGGTTCGAGGATGGCGCATGGGTAGGACATGAACTGTCCTACTGGGGTCATAGCTTCACGGTCATGACCTCAAAGCACACCCCGAACCCCGTGCCGGGCACGCCTCCCGCGGGCGACCGCCGTCGCTGGTACGCCCTCGCGATCGTGATGACCGCGGCGTTCATGGACCTGGTCGACGTCACCATCGTCAACATCGCGATCCCGTCGATCCGGCAGGACGAGGGCGCCTCTTTCAGCCAGATCCAGTGGATCACCGCCGGTTACGCCCTCGCCTTCGCGGCCGGCCTGATCACCGGCGGGCGGCTCGGCGACATCCACGGCCGCAAGCGGGTCTTCCTCGCCGGAGTCGCCGGCTTCACCCTGGCGTCCGCGCTGTGCGGACTCGCCGTGAACCCCGAGATGCTGGTCGCCTCCCGCATCCTCCAGGGGGCGATGGCGGCGCTGATGGTGCCCCAGGTGCTGTCGATCGTGCACGCGACCTTCCCGGCGCACGAACGCGGCAAGGTGTTCGGGCTGTTCGGCGCGATCGTCGGTCTGGGCGCGGTCTCCGGACCGCTGCTGGGCGCCCTGCTCACCGAGTGGAACCTCTTCGGGCTCGAGTGGCGGCCCATCTTCCTCATCAACCTGCCGGTCGGCGTCGCCGCACTCGTCCTCGGCGGCCGCTTCATCAACGAGTCCAAGGCGCCGCGCGCCCTGCGGCTGGACCTGGTCGGGGTCGCCCTGGTCACCCTCGGTCTGCTGATGCTGGTCTACCCGCTCACCCGGGGACGCGAGCTGGGCTGGCCGCTGTGGGGGCACCTGTCGATGGCCGGCGCGTTCGTCGTGCTCGCGGTGCTGGTGGCGTACGAGAGGCGGAAGAGCGCGCGGGACGGTTCGCCGCTGGTCGAGCTGTCGCTGTTCCGGGTGAAGAGCTTCGCCGCCGGTATCGCCGTGCAGACCGTCTTCGGAATCGCGCTCGGCATCTTCTTCCTGGTGTGGACCCTGTACATGCAGGTGGGGCTCGGCTGGACGCCGCTGCGGGCCGGGCTGACCGGCGTGCCGTTCTCGGTCGCCGTCTCCGTGGCGGCGGGAGTGTCCGTGCAGAAGCTGGTGCCGCGCTTCGGACGCAAGGTGCTCCAGGCGGGTGCGCTGGTGATGGCGGCGGGCGTACTGCTCTACCTCTGGGAGGCCGGGCACTACGGACTCGGCATCACCTCCTGGCAGATGGCGCTGCCGCTCGTCGTCATGGGCGTGGGCATGGGGCTGATCGTCGCGCCGCTGACGGACGCGGTGCTGTCCCAGGTGCCGCGCGAGCACGCCGGGTCGGCGTCCGGGCTCATCAACACCGTGCAGCAGATGGGCAACGCGCTCGGGCTCGGGCTGGTCTCCGTGGTCTTCTTCGGCACGATGAGCGACCACGTGTCGCCGTCCCGGATCGGTCCCGCCTACGCGGACGCCTTCCAGAACGCGCTGGGCTGGGTGGCGGCCGTACTCGGCGTCATCTTCCTGCTGATGTTCGCGCTGCCGAAGCGGCCGGCGCAGCACGTGGAAGGGGCTTCGGGGGATGCTCCCGAGGCCGCTGTGGAGGAGAAGCAGCACGCGCTGGTCTGAGGACGTCGGCACGGATGCGGATGCCCGCTCGTGCCCACCTGTGCCCGATTGTATTTGAATGGGTCCGGTTACTTGTTTACATTCCGGAAAACCGGGCGTAGCCTCCGAGAGAAACCACAGGTTCGGGCACAAGGTCTGGGCACAGGTCGGAGGTGAACGGTCATGTACGCACCGGAGCGGCAGCAGGAGATCCTCCGGCTCGCGCGGGACGGCGGCCGGGTGGACGTGGTGTCGCTGGCCGAGGAGTTCCAGGTGACGGCGGAGACCATCCGCCGCGACCTCAAGGCGCTGGACCGCGCCGGTCTGCTGCGCCGCGTGCACGGCGGCGCGATCCCCGCCGGGCGGCTCGACTTCGAGCCGGACCTCGCCGAGCGCGAGTCCACGGCGGCCGACGAGAAGGACCGGATCGCCAAGGCCGCCCTGGCGGAACTGCCCGCCGACGGCACGCTGATCCTGGACGCCGGTTCCACGGTGGCCCTGCTGGCCGCCGCGATCCCGCGCGAGACCTCGCTCACCGTCGTCACCCACAGCCTGCCCATCGCCGCCCGCCTCGCCGACCACCCCGGCATCCAGCTCCACCTGGTCGGCGGGCGCGTGCGGCACCGTACGCGCGCCGCCGTGGACGCCTGGGCGCTGCGGGCGTACGGCGAGATCCGCGCCGACGTGGTGCTGGTCGCCGCCAACGGCTTCTCCGCCGAGCACGGGCTGACCACCCCCGACCTCGCCGAGGCCGCGGTCAAGCGGGCCGCCGTCGCCGCCGCCCGCCGCGTGGTGCTGCTCGCCGACTCCTCCAAGTACGGCCAGGAGCACTTCGCGCGCTTCGGCTCGCTGAGCGACGTGGACCTGCTGATCACCGACAGCGGGCTGAGCCCCGAAGACGCCACCGCCGTCGAGCGCGACGGCACGGAAGTAGTACGCGCATGATCCTCACCGTCACCCCCAACCCGTCCCTGGACCGCACCTACGAGGTGCCCTCCCTCGACCGCGGCGAGGTCGTCCGCGCCCGGGGCGAGCGCGTGGACCCGGGCGGCAAGGGTGTGAACGTCTCCCGCGCGGTGACGGCGGCCGGCCGGCGCACCGTGGCGGTGCTGCCGCTCGGCGGCCCGTCCGGCGCGCTCGTCTCCGAACTGCTCGACGCGCAGGGCATCGAGGTCGCGCCCGTGCCGATCGCCGGGGTCACCCGCGCCAACATCGCGCTCGCCGAGGCCGACGGCGTCCTGACGAAGATCAACGCGCCGGGCCCCGAACTGACGGCGGCCGAAAGGGAACTGCTGCTGGAGACCGTGAGGCGCCAGTCGCCCGGCGCGGACTGGATCGCCTGCTGCGGCAGCCTGCCCCGCGGGCTCGCCCCCTCCTGGTACGCCGACCTGGTGGCCCGCGCGCACGCCGCCGGTGTCCGCATCGCCCTCGACACCTCCGGCCCCGCCCTGCTCCAGGCCCTGCGCGAGCGGCCCGACGTGGTCAAGCCGAACGCCGAGGAACTGGCCGAAGCCGTGGGACGTCCCCTGCTCACGGTCGGCGACGCGGTGAAGGCCGCCGAGGAACTTCGGGAGCTGGGCGCCCGGGCCGTGCTCGCCAGCCTCGGCGCCGACGGACAGCTCCTCGTGGACGACGCGGGCACCTGGTTCGGCAGCGCCCGCGTGGACGCCGTACGCAGCAACGTCGGCGCCGGTGACGCCTCCCTCGCCGGGTTCCTCGTGGCCGGGGGTGCGGGGGCGGGCGCCCTGGCCTCCGCGGTGGCGCACGGCGCCGCGGCCGTCCGGCTGCCCGGCAGCGTGATGCCGACGCCGGCCGACCTGGACCCGGGCGCGGTGACGGTCACGACTCAGGTGCCGGCGGACCGCGCACTGAAGGAGCCGGCGTCATGACTTCCGTACGTCGAGTCGCCGGCCGGCTCAGCGGGGGCGGTCCCGGCCGGGGCACCCACGCCTCGCTCCCCGGCGTCGATCCGTACCGCGACGTCCCCGGCCCGCTCGCCGGGACCGTCCCCGATCCCCACCGCAGTGCCCCCGTCCCCCTACCCTCCCCGTTTCCGCCCACCACCCCACGTTCCGGGCGATACGCGAGCTAAGGAGCCCGCGATGAGCGAGATGATCACCGCGGACCTGGTCGACCTCGACCTGTCCGCCGACACCAAGGAAGCGGCGGCGCGCGCCCTCGCCGAGCGGATGGTGGCCCTGGGCCGGGTGACCGACCTGGAGGGCTTCCTCGCCGACGTGGCCGCCCGCGAGGCGCAGATGCCGACCGGCCTCGACGGCGGCATCGGCATCCCGCACTGCCGCAGCGAACACGTCACCGAGCCGACGCTGGCCTTCGGGCGCAGCGCGGCAGGCATCGACTTCGGGGCGGCGGACGGCCCGGCTGACCTGATCTTCCTGATCGCCGCTCCGGCGGGCGCCGACGACGCCCACCTGACGATCCTGTCCTCCCTGGCCCGGCAGTTGATGAACGCCGAGTTCACCGACGCGCTGCGGTCGGCGGGCGACGCGTCGGCCGCCGCGGCGCTGATCCGCGGTGAGGAGCCGGACGGTGCCGAAGGCGCTCCCGACGGCACCGAGGACTCCGTGGCGGCCCCGGCGGCGGCCTCCGCCGGGACCGCCACGGGCAGCCCCGACGAGGCTCCCGGCGAACCCGCACACCCCTTCCGCGTGGTCGCCGTCACCTCCTGCCCCACCGGCATCGCACACACCTACATGGCGGCCGAGTCGCTGGAGAACGCAGGCCGCGAGGCGGGCGTCGAGGTCGTCGTCGAGACGCAGGGCTCGGCCGGGTTCACGCGGCTCGACCCGGCGGTGATCGAGGCGGCGGACGGCGTGATCTTCGCCCACGACGTGCCCGTACGCGACAAGGAGCGCTTCTCCGGCAAGCCCACCGTCGACACCGGCGTGAAGGCGGCCATCAACCGGCCCGGCGAGCTGATCGGCGAGGTCCGCGGCAAGGCGGCGCGCGGCGAGGTCACGGCGGCCGGTGCGGGCGGCGGCGCCGGTTCCTCCGGCGCGTCGCCCGTCGAGCGCGGCGGCGGGTCCGGTGAGGGATACGGGACGAAGCTGCGCGTCTGGCTGATGTCCGGCGTCAGCTACATGGTGCCGTTCGTCGCCGCCGGCGGTCTGCTCATCGCCCTGGGCTTCGCGATCGGCGGCTACGAGATCAACGAGGCGCCGTCGGTGATGGACCACTTCGTGTGGTCGCAGGCGGACAGCTGGGCGGCGCTGCTCTTCCAGATCGGCGGCGTGGCCTTCGCCTTCCTCGTCCCGGTGCTGGCCGGTTACATCGCCTACGGCATGGCCGACCGCCCGGGTCTCGTCCCCGGTTTCGTCGGCGGCTCGATCGCGCTGACCATCAACGCCGGTTTCCTCGGCGGCCTGGCGGCGGGTCTGATCTCCGGTGCCGTGGTGATGGCGATCCAGCGGATACGCATCCCGGTGGCGCTGCGCGGCATCATGCCGGTGGTGGTGATCCCGCTGATCTCCTCGGCGGTCGTCGGGTTCCTGATGTTCGTGGTGATCGGCAAGCCCATCGCGTCCGCCCAGAAGGCGATGACCGACTGGCTGAGCGGCCTGTCCGGCGCCAACGCGGTCCTGCTCGGCGCCCTGCTCGGCCTGATGATGTGCTTCGACCTGGGCGGCCCGGTCAACAAGGTCGCGTACGCCTTCGCCACGGCCGGCATCGCGGTCACCGACCCCAGCGACTCGGCGATGAAGATCATGGCGGCGGTCATGGCGGCCGGCATGGTCCCGCCGCTGGCCATGGCCCTGGCCACGACCGTGCGGAGCAAGCTCTTCAACGCGGCCGAACGCGAGAACGGCAAGGCCGCCTGGGTGCTGGGCGCCTCCTTCATCTCCGAGGGCGCGATCCCGTTCGCCGCGGCCGACCCGCTGCGGGTCATCCCGGCGTCGATGGCGGGCGGCGCGGTCACCGGCGCCCTGTCGATGGCCTTCGGCGCCACGCTGCGCGCCCCGCACGGCGGCATCTTCGTGGTGCCGCTGATCGGCAACCCGCTGCTGTACCTGGTCGCCATCGCGGCGGGCGTCTGCGTCACCACGGCTCTGGTGATCGTCCTCAAGGGCCTGCGCAAGCCGGCGCCGGGGGCGGTGGCGCAGGGGCCGGGCGGCACGGACCCGTCGGCCCCGGCGCCGGGGGCGAAGCAGCCGGTGACCGCGTGAGGGGCGGCACGCCCCGGTGATGTCCGGGCCGGGTTCCGTACGGGACCCGGCCCGCGCGCTGTCCCGGCCCACGCGCTCCGCCTGCGCGCTCAGGAGCCCGGCGTCGCGCTCCTGAACCCGGCGTCGCGCTCAGGAGACCTGTGCCGCCCTGCGCTCCATCGCCCGGCGGGCGGTGTCCTCGCTGGCGTACACCTCGCACATGTGCCGTCCGTCGGGCGTGGCCGTGTGCTCGACCTCCCAGAGGGAGACCTCCGCGCCGTCGCGCAGCAGGAACGCGTGCTCGTAGAGCGAGAAGCCGATCCGGGCGCGGCGCGCGCGGCCGGGGCCGCCGAAGGCCTGGGTGATCTGGTGCGCGGACGCCGTCGTCAGCCGGGCGGCGAGCTCGGCGCCGGGCCGGTCCGGGTTCTCCGCGCGGCGCAGCAGCCGGCGGGCGTGGTCCGCCGAGGCGTCCGGGGCGTAGCTGTGCCGGGGGGTGGGGACCGGGGACAGCTGCACCTGCACCGGCAACTCGAAGTCGGGGGTGTCCGGCGGCAGGGCCAGCCGGGCGGTGGCGGCGCGCAGCTCCTCCTCGTCGACGTACACCTCGTGCTGCGGTTCTCCGCCCGGGGTGGTGTTGTGGACGAGCTCCCAGAGCGTGACCGCCGCGCCGTCGGCGAGCAGCCAGGTGTGCCGGTACGTCTCGCGGTGCAGCCCCGCGCTGTGGTGCGCGGAGTGCAGCGAACCGTCGTGCGCCAGCGCGCCGTCCAGCTGCCGTATCGTCTCGTCGGGCAGCTCGAACGAGTTCAGTGCGCGACCGAGCAGTCGCATGAGGTGCTCCTCCGGAGACTCGGGCGACTCGGGTGGTTCGTACGCTGCCGTCTCGTACGGAACGCTCAAGGTTTCTCCCGGCGTTGCTGCATGTCACCTTGTGGGTGCATACCGTAGCCCCTCGGTCGGACATCATGTCCGGGAACCGAGAAAACGTACGCACGAAAAACGCGCGGGCCGCGCGAGAAGTTCCCGCGCGACCCGACGAACCGTCAAAATACGCTGGTCAAAAGGCTGGTCGCCCGGTCAGACGGCGCTCCCGGCGACCCACTCGCTCCACGCCATGTTCCAGCCGTTGAGGCCGTTGTCCGGCGCGATGGTGCCGTCCGGGGAGTTCTTGACGACCACGACGTCCCCGATGAGCGAGTTGTCGAAGAACCACTTGCCGTCGGTGGCACCCTGCCCGCCCTGCACGTCCCGCAGCCCGACGCAGCCGTGGCTGGTGCCCTGCACGCCGAAGGGCGGATTGCCCTTGTTGTACCAGTAGTTGCCGTGGAGGAAGGTGCCGGACCGGCTCAGCCGCATCGCGTGCGGCACGTCCGGGATGTCGTACGTGAACCCGACCGTGGAGCCGTCCATGCGCATCTGCTCCGCCTTCTCCGAGATCACCATCTGCCCGTTGTACGTCGGGTTCTCGGCGCTGCCCGCCGAGATGGGGACCGACTTGAGCGTCTCGCCGTCCCGCACGACGGTCATGGTCTGGGTGCTCGCGTCGACCGTGGAGACCTGGGCGCGGCCCACGGTGAAGGTGACGGTCTTCTTCTGCACGCCGTGGACGCCGTTCGCGCCCTCCACGCCGTCCAGGTCGATCTTCATCGTGACCTTCGAGCCGGCCTTCCAGTACTCCTCGGGCCGGAAGTCGAGCCGCTGGTCGCCGAACCAGTGCCCGACCACCTCCTGCCCGCTGCTGGAGGTGACCGAGATGTGCGACTGCACGTTCTTCTTGTCGCTGATCGCCTTGTCGAACTTGAACGACACCGGCATCCCCACGCCCACCGTGGTGCCGCCGTCCGGGGTGTAGGTGCCGATGAAGCTGTTGGCCGCGGAGACCGTGGTGAAGGCCGAGTCGGCGGTCGACGTACGGCCGTCGGCGTCCTTCGCGGTCGCGTGGATCCGGTACTCGGTGCCCCGCTCCAGCTGCTCCTTCGGCTTCCAGCTGCCGCCGTCGGCGGAGACCGCGCCCGGCACGGCCGCACCCGTCTCCGCGACGGTCATCCGCACCTCGGTCAGCCGCCCGTCGCTGACCTTCACACCGGTCGTGTTGATCGAGGCACCGGTCGAACCGTCCTCGGCCGAGATCACGACCTTCGGAGCCGAGGTCTTCGCGGAGTCCGCGCCACCGCCCCCGCCGTCCTTCTTGTCGTCGGCGCTGGCGCTGCCGCCGCAGGCGGTGAGGGTGAGGGCGCCGACCACCAGGGCGGCACAGGCCCCCAGTACGCGCCGCGATGCTATGACCGGCCTTGTCACGGGCTGCTCCAGGATGAGGTGTTGTGCGGTATTACCTTCAACCCTGTAGAGGCGAGCGGGGGTCGACCGGGTTCCCGCCGACCGCCCGGATCGCCGACGCGTGACAGAACCGGGACAATCGCCCGCTCACCCGGCTCGACCGGCCCCCGACTCCCGCCCGTACAGCTCCTCGTACGACGGCCACGCCCCGCCCGGCCCGTCCACCGGCCCGGCGGCCCGTACGGCGCGCACGATCGCCCGCGTCACCACGTCCGCGCCCGCCGCCAGCACCTCGTTCAGCGCGAGCGGCTGCCCCGCGTCGAGCGGACGCGCCCCGGTCGCCAGGGCGAACACCGTGTCCCCGTCGCTCAGCAGATGCACCGGCCGGACGGCACGCGCGATGCCGTCGTGCGCCGTGCCGGCCAGCTTCTGCGCCTGCGCCTTGGACAGGTCCGCGTCGGTGGCGACCACGGCGAGGGTGGTGTTCAGCGGGGGCGGCGCGTTCCTCGCCGCGACCTCGGCGAGCCGCCGCCCGGCGGCCTCGTGCACCTCCGGCGCCGGGTACCGCACCCGCCCGCGCCGGAACAACTCCCCGTACAGCACCCCCGTCTCCGGGTCGGTCACCGACCCCGCCGCGTTCGCCACCACCAGCGCCGCCACCGTGATCCCCGAGTCCAGCACGGTGCTCGCGGTGCCCACCCCGCCCTTCAACGTGCCGACCACCGCTCCGGTGCCGGCACCGACACATCCCTCGGCCACCTCTCCGCCCGGCGTGCTCGCATGCGCCGCCTCCACCGCCGCCCGGCCGGTGGCCGCGTCCGGCCTGGCCCGGAAGTCGCCGCCGCGCCCCAGGTCGAAGACGCAGGCGGCGGGCACCACCGGCACCACGTGAGCCGGGTCCGGGCCGACCCGTACGCCACGGCCCCGCTCCTCCAGCCAGGCCATCACCCCGGAAGCCGCGTCGAGCCCGTACGCGCTGCCGCCGGTCAGCACCAGCGCCTGGACCCGCTGCACCAGGTTGCGCGGATCGAGCGCGTCGGTCTCCTTGGTGCCGGGCCCGCCTCCCCGCACGTCCACGGCGGCGACCGCCCCGGCCTCCGGCGCGAGGACCACCGTCGTGCCCGTGAGCCACCCCTCGCCCCTGCGGGTCGCGTGCCCCACCAGTACGCCGGCGACGTCGGTCAATGCGTCAACTGTCATGCCGTCAGTCTGATCCAGGCACGGGCCTTCCCGGAGGAGCGCGGTGCCGTGGGGGAGAGCGGAACCGGGCCGTCAGGCGGTGGGTGCCGCCGGGTCGCCTTCCGGCACGCTGCGCCGCGCGGTCAGAATCACCCCGGTCGCCACGGCCACCGCGAGGACGAGTCCCGCCGCGAGCACCGCCAGGTCGCCGGCGAAGGTGCAGCAGAGGACCAGCAGCGCGGCCGTCGGCAGCACCGACTGCTCGGCGACGCCCACCTTGAAGTGCCGTGCGTGCAGCGCCCACACCGTGAGCAGGAACAGCGCCGTCGGCAGGGTCACCGAGGCGGACGCCGCGAGCGTCGAGATGTGCGCCTCCCCCACCGCCTGCTCCACGGCCACCTCCAGGCCCGCCCCGATCGCCGCCGCCGACGCGAACACGAAGTAGTGTCCGTAGCCCCACAGGAACGACTGCCTGTTGGACCGCAGATGGCCGTGGACCGGCACCACGAAGTAGACCCACCACGCGGCGAAGACGATCAGCAGCCCGCCCGCCGCGATCGGCACCAACTCGCCCAGCGCGTCGTTCTCGTCGATGCCCGACTTCACCGCGACCGTGGCCGCCGCGATCGTCTCGCCGAGCACGATGATCGTGAGCAGCCCGTACCGCTCGGCGATGTGGTGGGAGTGCCAGGACGACTGGTGCTTGTGCTCGGCGAACGCCGGCACGCTCAGCTCCAGCACCACCATGACCAGGAACAGCCAGCCGCGGCCGCTCTCCGGCAGCAGCAACAGCCCCAGCCAGCCGACCTGGCAGACCAGCACGCCACCGGCGTACCTCAGGGCCATGGCGCGTTCCGCGGGCGCGGCGGAACGGGCCGCTCTCAGCCACTGCGCCGACATGGCCACACGCATGATCACGTAGCCGATGACGACGGCCGTCCAGTCGTGCTCCTCGAAGGCCCGGGAGACTCCGGCCGCCAGGACCAGCACGCCGGCGATCTGCACCAGGGTGACGATCCGGTACAGCACGTCGTCGTTGTCGTAGGCCGAGGCGAACCAGGAGAAGTTCATCCAGGCCCACCAGATGGCGAAGAAGACCATCGCGTAGTCGAGGACGCCCTCGCCGGCATGGCTCTCGGCGACGGAGTGCACCAGCTGGACGCCCGCCTGGGCGATGGCGACCACGAAGCACAGGTCGAAGAAGAGCTCCAGCGGCGTGGCCGCACGATGCGACTCGTGCCGGCCGCGGGCCGTCAGCCTGCGCAGTGGCGGCTGGACGCCGGGCGGACCGGAGGACGCTGCCGCGGGAGTCGGACTGGACGTCATGGCTCCCAGCACAGCAGAGGCGGCGCCGGTCCGCCTGCGGACGGCTCCGCCCGCCGGACCGGTCCGGTCGGACGGGATACCGCCCGTCAGGCGGGCCGTACCCTGGAGGCATGAGCAGCGCCCCCGAACCCCCCGCACCCGAGCCCCGCGCGCCCAGGCCCGCGCTGGTCTTCGACGACCCGCTGGACCAGCAGAGCTCGGACGACACCGACCGCGGCTGGGGCGGGCGCCCCGAGGGCGACAGCGCGGCCGACAGCGCGGCCGACCTGAAGCGCTTCCTCGACGAGAAGCCGCCCCACCACCTGTGAGCCGCGGGGCGCGGCGCCCCTACGGGCGGTCGTGCCCCGACCCGCGCTGTGCGACCAGCGCGTCGCGGATCTCCTTGAGCACCTCCAGCTCGGAGACCTCGATGACCTCCTCCGCGCCTTCCTTCGCCTTGCGGCGGGCCTCCTGCCGGGCCAGGTACTTCGACATGGGCAGGACCATCAGGAAGTAGACGACGGCCGCGGTGATCAGGAACGTGAGCGTGGCGCCCAGCACGGAGCCCCAGAGGATGCGCACGCCCGTCGCACTGTCGCCGGTACCGGTGCACGGGCCCTTGAGGCAGGAGCTGTAGCTGTCCAGGCTCTTGGTGCCGAACGCGCCGACCAGGGGGTTGATGACCCCCTTCACCACCGAATTGACGATGTTGGTGAAGGCGGCGCCGATGACGACCGCCACCGCCAGGTCGATGACGTTTCCGCGCATCAGGAAGGCCTTGAAGCCCTCGAAGACGCTCGGCTCCTTCTTCTCGCTCACCTCGGGGGCACTCCTTGACTGGACCGGGTGTGGAACAAAACGCTCCGCAACCTACGTCAGCGTTGGGCCACCCTGTCCAATCCGGCCCCTCGAACGAGGGACTTGACGGGCTCAGCACAGCGTCACCGCCAGCCGTGCCGTTGCTGCCGCGCCGGCCAGCCGGTGGGCGGTCGCGCGCGGCACCGACACCACGACCAGCGCGCCGCCCGCAGCCGTCCCGTCCACGGGCTCCGGGACCCGCGTCACCCGCGCCCCGCGCGCGAGCACGGTCGCGTCGCCCGCGCCGCCGTCTCCGGCCGCGATGACGTCGACCCGGTCGCCGGGCCCGAGCAGGCGCACCGTGGCTGCGTCGGCGATCCGCACCGGCGCCGACACCGGCTGCGCGCCGCGCCGCTCGCGCACCGGCTCGGTCACGGGGTGCCCGCGGGCCCGCTGGGCGTCCGGGGCGCCGGCTCCCGGACGCGGGCCCGCCGCCACCAGCGCCGCGGCGGTGACAGCGAGCCCGGCGGCGACGGCGCGGCGCCGGTGGCGCAGGAGCCGGTGCAGCTGGTGCCGGCCGCCGCCGACCCGCACCGGGGCGAAGTGCGGCACCTCGCACGTGGGCGGGGCCTCGGTGCCGAGCGGCAGCGGGGAGGCCAGGACGGAAGGGGACACGGGGACGGGTACGGACACGGGTACGGACACGGTCACCACCACCTGTGACGAGGGATCGGGCTTGCGTGACCACGATGAGGCTTTTCGCCGATGCCCGCCGGAGCCCGTGGGCTACCGGCCGGTTGTGGACAACTCCGCCACCCGAACGTGCCGTTCCGCCCGCCATGCACACGGCCATGCACACGGCCATGCACACGGCCATGCACACGGCCCGTGGCTCTACGGCAGCGCGATCCCCGGGTCCATCCCGCCCAGCGCCGTCGAGCACAGGCAGTCCCGGTCGCCGGTCGCCGGCAGGGCGGCCACCGCGTCGAACAGGACCCCCCGCAGCCGGTCCACGTTCGCCGCGAAGACCCGCAGGACCTCCTCGTGCGAGACGCCCTCACCGCTCTCCGCGCCGGCGTCGAGATCGGTGACGAGGGTCAGCGAGGTGTAGCAGAGCTCCAGTTCACGGGCGAGAGCGGCCTCGGGGTGGCCGGTCATGCCCACCACCGACCAGCCCTGCGCCCGGTGCCACAGGGACTCCGCCCGGGTGCCGAAACGGGGCCCCTCGACCACGACCAGCGTGCCGCCGTCCACCGGCTCCCAGTCCCGCCCCCGGGCCGCCTTCAGCGCGGCCGCCCGCCCGGTGGGGCAGTACGGGTCGGCCAGCGACACGTGCACCACGTTGGGCACCGTGCCGTCGGGCGTCGGCAGCCCGTCGAAGTAGGTCGAGGGCCGGGACCGCGTGCGGTCGACGAACTGGTCCGGCACCAGCAGCGTGCCCGGCCCGTACTCGGGGCGCAGGCCGCCGACCGCGCACGGACCGAGGACCTGGCGGACGCCGGCCGAGCGCAGCGCCCACAGGTTGGCCCGGTAGTTGATCCGGTGCGGCGGCAGATGGTGGCCGCGCCCGTGCCGGGGGAGGAAGGCGACCCGCCGGCCGGCGACCTCGCCGAGGAAGAGGGAGTCGCTGGGCGGCCCGTAGGGGGTGTCCACCTCGACCTCGGTCACGTCGTCGAGGAACGAGTAGAAACCGGAGCCGCCGATCACGCCGATCTCGGCATTCACCTTGTTCGCCATGCCCGCACCCTAGCCGCCCGGCTTACGCCGAAGACCCTGCCGTCGGACGACGACAGGGTCCCGTGAGCAGTTGCCGGGCGCCTTACGCGGCGGTGGTGCTGGAGGAGCTGCCGGAGCTCGACGACGAGCCCGAGCCCGACGACGAACCCGACGACGAGGACGAGGCCGAGTCCGAGGAGGACGTCGAGGACGACGACTTCGACGACGCCGCCGCCGGCGAGCTGCTGGACGAGCTGCCGCGGCTGTCGTTGCGGTAGAACCCGGAGCCCTTGAAGACGATGCCGACCGCCGAGAACACCTTCTTCAGGCGACCCTGGCAGTTGGGGCACTCGGTCAGGGCGTCGTCGGTGAACTTCTGCACCGCCTCGAGGCCCTCGCCGCACTCGGTGCACTGGTACTGGTACGTCGGCACTTGTCTTCCTCCTGGCACTCTCACTCGATGAGTGCTAACGACGGTCCATAGTGACGCATTCCCCGGGATCAGTCCACTGCGGCGTGCTCGCGGTGACCGACGCCACGTGCGACCGTACGTCCCCTGGGCGGGGGCGCCAGGCGTGAACGCAGCGCCAGCAGCGTCGCCAGCGCGAGCACCGTGCCGGCCATCGGCATCAGGAACCCGGCGCCGTCCCAGAACCGGTCCTCGAGCTGGCCGGAGACGGTGACGGCCGCCGCCTGGCCGAGCGCCACCGCGCCGGTCAGCCAGGTGAACGCCTCGGTGCGGGCGCCCGCCGGGACCAGGTCCTCGACCAGCGTGTAGCCGGTGACGAGGGCCGGCGCGATGCACATGCCGACCAGCAGACCGAGGCCCGCCAGCACGAGCACCGAGTGAGCGGCCCACAGACCGGACGCGGTCACGGCGAGGGCGGTGTAGCCGACCAGGAGGCGCCGCTGCGGGGCCACCTTCCAGGCGATGGCGCCGCAGGCCAGGCCGGAGAGCATGTTGCCCGCGGCGAAGACGCCGTACAGGACGCCGTTCAGCCCGGGCTCGCCGATCGACTCGGTGAACGCGGCCAGCGAGACCTGCATGCCGCCGAAGACGGAACCGATGCCCAGGAAGGCCACGATCAGCACGCGCACCCCGGGGACGCGCAGCGCCGAGACGTGCTCCACGCGCGCGTGCCCGTCGGCGGCGTCGCCGACCGTCGGCTGGGTGCTCTTCTGGGCGGCGAACAGCAGACCGCCCACCAGGGTGAGCGCGGCCTCCGTGACCAGGCCCGCGGCCGGGTCCACGGCCGTGCACAGGGCGGTCGCCACCAGCGGGCCGAGGACGAAGGTCAGCTCGTCCGTGACGGACTCGAAGGCCGCCGCCGTGCTCATCAGCGGGGTGCCCTTGAGTTTCACGCCCCAGCGGGCGCGCACCATGGGGCCGATCTGCGGCACCGAGGCGCCGGTGGGCACCGACGCGACGAACAGCGCCCACAGGGGCGCGTCCGCGAGCGCGAGGACGGTCAGCGTCAGACCGGACGCCGCGTGCACGAGCACGCCGGGGAGGAGGACGGCCCGCTGGCCGTAGCGGTCGGCGAGCCGGCCGCTGTAGGGGGCGAACAGGGCCATGGAGACGCCGGTGACGGCCGCGACGGCGCCCGCGACGCCGTAGGAGCCGGTGGTGTGCTGTACCAGCAGCACGATGGAGAGCGTCAGCATGGCGAAGGGCTGGCGTGCCGCGAAGCCGGGCAGCAGGAACGTCCAGGCGCCGCGGGTGCGCAGCAGCTGCCCGTATCCGGGGCGGTCGGAGCGGGACGCGGTCCGCGTCCGGTCCGGCGACTTCTTCGACGGGGTGACCGTGGATGCCACGGCCCGTGCCTTTCTGCCGCCTGGTAGCGCGGTCCGCCTCGCGGCTGTCGCCGCGCGGGAGCGCCGAGAGCTGTCCTCTTGCGCGGACTGCGGTAGATGCCGGAGCCCGAACGGGGAGGGGGCGTGCCGGCCGCCATACGGTCGCGCCAGCTCTGCTTCAGGCAGAGTTGGTTCGATCAGGTGCCGCGTTCATCGTACAGGGACGAAGACGGGCGCAACCTGTGAAAGCGCGCACCCCCGCCCGTCCCCCGAACGTCCCTCGCCCGTCCCCCGAACGTCCCTCGTCCGTCCCCCGACTGCCCCCCGACCGACCCTCGCCCATCTCCCGACTGCCCCCCGACCGACCCTCGCCCGTTCACCGCGGGCTGCCGCCCGTGCCCAGCCAGCCGGCCAGCTTGCCGCCGTGGCCGACCGCGCGCAGCCGCGCCTCGGCGGCGTCCCGGACCGGGTCGGTGGCGACCACGAGGAGTTCGTCCCCGCGCCGCAGCCCCGTCGTCGGCAGCGGTACGAACGACTTGCCGTCGCGGACGACCAGGGTGACCGCGGACCCGGCGGGCAGCCGCAGCTCGCTGATCTCCACGCCGTGCATCCTCGAACCCTCGGGGATCGTGACGGACAGCAGGTGTCCGCGCAGCCGCTCCAGGGGTGCCGACTCGATGCCGAGGTCGGCGGCCTCGTCCCCCTTGCCCAGGCGCAGCTTGCGGGCCAGCCAGGGCAGCGTCGGGCCCTGGACCAGGGTGTAGACGACGACCAGGACGAAGACGATGTTGAAGATCCGGCGGCTGCCGTCGACGCCCTCCACCATGGGAATGGTCGCCAGGATGATGGGCACGGCGCCGCGCAGCCCGGCCCAGGACATCAGGGTCTTCTCCTGCCACGGCACCCGGAACGGCAGCAGGCACAGCACGACGCTCAGCGGACGCGCCACCATGGTCAGCACCAGCCCGATGACCAGGGCGGGCAGGATGTCGTCGCCCAGCTCGTGCGGGGTGACCAGCAGGCCGAGCAGCACGAACATGCCGATCTGGGCGAGCCAGCCCAGCCCGTCGGCGAAGCCGCGAGTGGCGGGCCAGTGCGGCAGCCGGGCGTTGCCCATGACCATCGACGCGAGGTAGACGGCGAGGAAGCCGCTGCCGTGGGCCATGGCGCCGGCCGCGTAGGCGGTGACGGCGATCGACATCACGGCGATGGGGTAGAGGCCGGAGGCGGGCAGCGCCACGTGCCTCAGCCCCAGGGACCCGAGCCAGCCGACCGCGAGTCCTACGGCGGCGCCGATGGTCAGCTCCAGGGCGATCTCGCCCAGCAGCACGTACCAGTGCTCGATCGGGCCGGCCGTGGAGAAGGCGACGACCAGGATGACCACCGGGGCGTCGTTGAAGCCGGACTCGGCCTCCAGGGTGCCCGTTATGCGCGCGGGCAGCGGGATTCTGCGGAGCACCGAGAACACGGCCGCCGCGTCCGTGGAGGACACCACCGCTCCGACGATCAGCGCCTGCCGCCACTCCAGCCCGGTCAGGTAGTGCGCGCCCGCCGCGGTCACGCCGACGCTCACTGCGACCCCGGCCAGGGCGAGGGCCGAGGCCGACGGCAGGACCGGTTTGACCTCCGTCCACTTCGTGCCGAGGCCGCCCTCGGCCAGGATCACGACCAGGGCCGCGTATCCGATGACCTGGGTCAGTTCGGCGTTGTCGAAGTGGATGTCGCCGATGCCGTCCTGGCCCATGGCGACGCCGATCGCCAGGTAGACGAGCAGGCTGGGGAGCCCGCTGCGCGAGGAGATCCGGACCGCCGCGACGGCGATGAGCAGGACGAGCGAGCAGACGAGCAGGAGCTGGTTGAGGTGGTGGACAGTCAGCGGCCGTTCCCTTCCCTGACGCACAGCACGGATCGCACGGAGACCTGGGGACCCCACGGGGCATGTACCGAGACGTACACGAAACCGCAGTGCTCTGCGGACAACTACTTCGTTACCTTACCTAACTCTTGACGAGTTCTTGACGTTCGCCTTGGCAGGATCGAACGTCCGTGCGCGCCAGTACCCGACTCCGCGTCAAGGGAGAGCCGGGCCTGCGCCTACAGTTGCTCCAGCGCTCGGTCGCTCAGTACGAAGCACAGCCCGCCCCTGCCGCTCGTGTTAGGACAGCAAGGACAGCGATGCCCCCCACCACCACCGCCTCCACGGGTCAGCAGCCCGGCACGTCCGGCAGGAAGAAGGGGAAGAAGGGGCGCAAAGGCCGCCTGATCGTCCTCGTGCTGGTCCTGGCCGTCATCGGCGGCCTCGTGTACGGCGGGTACTGGTCCGTCAGCACGGTCCGCGCGTCCTTCCCGCAGACCACGGGCTCGATCACGCTCAAGGGACTGTCCGGCCCGGTCGACGTCAAGCGTGACGGTTACGGCATCCCGCAGATCTACGCGTCCTCCGAGGAGGACCTGTTCATGGCGCAGGGCTACGTCCAGGCGCAGGACAGGTTCTACGAGATGGACGTGCGCCGTCACATGACCGCCGGGCGCCTGTCGGAGATGTTCGGCAAGAGCCAGGTGGAGAACGACGAGTTCCTGCGCACGCTGGGCTGGCACCGGGTGGCGAAGAAGGAGTACGACGAGAAGCTGTCGGACTCCACCAAGAAGTACCTCCAGGCGTACGCCAAGGGCGTCAACGCCTACCTGGAGGGCAAGGACGGCGAGGAGATCTCCCTCGAGTACGCCGCCCTCGGCTTCACCAACGACTACAAGCCCCAGGAGTGGACCCCGGTCGACTCGGTGGCCTGGCTGAAGGCGATGGCCTGGGACCTGCGCGGCAACATGCAGGACGAGGTCGACCGCGCCCTGATGACCAGCCGCCTGGGCCCCAAGCAGATCGCCGACCTGTACCCGGAGTACCCCTACGACCGGAACAAGGCGATCGTCCAGGAGGGCCAGTACGACGAGCTCTCCGAGACGTTCGAGGGCGGCGGCACGTCCGGCGGCGACGAAGGCACGGGCACCGGGACCGGAAGCGGCACCGGCACGGGTACGGGCACAGGCACCGGAACCGGCATCGGAACGGGCACGGGCACGGGAACGGGCTCCGAGACCGGCAACGCCCTCCAGAGCCAGCTCTCCGGCCTCCAGGACGTCCTGGACGACCTGCCCACCGCCGTCGGCGTGAACGGCAACGGCATCGGCTCCAACTCCTGGGTCGTCTCCGGCAAGCACACCATCACCGGCAAGCCCCTGCTGGCCAACGACCCGCACCTGTCGCCGTCCCTGCCGTCCGTCTGGTACCAGATGGGCCTGCACTGCCGCACCGTCTCCGACAAGTGCCGCTACGACGTCGCCGGTTACACCTTCGCCGGCATGCCCGGCGTGGTCGTCGGCCACAACCAGGAGATCGCCTGGGGCCTGACCAACTCCGGCGTCGACGTCACCGACCTCTACCTGGAGAAGATCACCGGCGACGGCTACCAGTACGACGGCAAGGTGGTCCCCTTCGAGACCCGCGAGGAGACCATCAAGGTCGCCGGCGGCGAGTCCAAGAAGATCGTGGTCCGCGAGACCAACAACGGCCCCCTGCTCTCCGACCGCGACAACGAACTGGTGAAGGTCGGCAAGAAGGCCACCGTCGAGACCGCCGCCCCCGACCGCGGCGACGGCTACGGCGTCGCGCTGCGGTGGACGGCGCTGGAGGCGGGCACCACCATGGACGCCGTCTTCGCGATGGACCGGGCGCAGAACTGGGACGACTTCCGCGAGGCCGCCGCCCTGTTCGACGTCCCCTCGCAGAACCTGGTCTACGCCGACAGCGAGCACATCGGCTACACGCTGCCCGGCAGGATCCCGGTGCGCGCGAAGGGCCACGACGGCTCGGTCCCGGCCCCGGGATGGGACCCCGACTACCGCTGGACCGGCGAGTACATCGACGAGGACGAGCTGCCGTACGAGTACGACCCGGAACGCGGCTACATCGTGACCGCCAACCAGGCCGTCGTCGACGAGGACTACCCGTACACGCTGACCACGGACTGGGGCTACGGCACCCGCAGCCAGCGGATCACCTCCCTGATCGAGCAGAAGATCAAGGACGGCGGCAAGATCTCCACCGACGACATGCGCCAGATGCAGCTGGACAACAGCAGCGAGATCGCCAAGCTGCTCGTGCCCCAGCTGCTGAAGATCGACGTCGGGGACAAGGACGTCCGCGAGGCGCAGAAGCTGCTGGAGGGCTGGGACTACACCCAGGACGCCGACTCGGCGGCCGCCGCCTACTTCAACGCGGTGTGGCGCAACATCCTCAAGCTCGCCTTCGGCAACAAGCTGCCCAAGGAGCTGCGCGTCGAGGGCCAGTGCCTGTGGGTCGACCCGGTCAACACCACCGGTCCGGCGGACGAGACCAACAAGGTCCGCGAGTGCGGTCAGCGCGACGCCGACCAGGCGCAGCCGGACGGCGGCGACCGCTGGTTCGAGGTCGTGCGGCAGCTGATGGACAAGCCGAAGAGCGACTGGTGGACGACGCCCGCCAACGGCACCCGCAAGGGCGCCGACCACAACCGCGACGACCTGTTCAAGCGCGCCATGGTCGACGCCCGCTGGGAGCTGACCGCCAAGCTCGGCAAGGACATCGACACCTGGAACTGGGGCCGGCTGCACCGCCTGTTCCTGAAGAACCAGACCCTGGGCACCGAGGGCCCCGGCTTCCTGAAGTACGCCCTCAACCGCGGCCCGTGGAAGCTCAGCGGCGGCGAGGCCGCGGTCAACGCCGCCGGCTGGAACGCGGCCGGCGGCTACGGGGTGGTGTGGGTGCCGTCCATGCGGATGGTGGTCAACCTCGGCGACCTCGACAAGTCGCGCTGGATCAACCTCACCGGCGCCTCCGGCCACGCCTACAGCGCCCACTACACCGACCAGACCGACAAGTGGGCCGACGGCGAGCTGCTGCCGTGGGCCTTCACCGAGAAGGCGGTCGAGGAGAGCACGAGCGACACGCTGGTGCTCGAGCCGTAGCCCCACCGGTTGACGTGAACGGCCGCCACGCGCGCGTGGCGGCCGTTCACGTGTCCGCACCCGCAGTCGTTCCCACGCGCGGTCAGCGGAAGCGGCGCACCTCCGTCGGCGTCACCACCGCGTCCACCGGCCGGTCGTGCGGTTCCTCCGGGAGGTTCTGCCGCACGACCTCCGCGTCGTACAGCAGCACCAGCAGCGCGGGACGCGCGCCCGCCCGTTCCAGACGCGCCAGGACCCGGTCGTACGAGCCCCCTCCGCGTCCCAGCCGCATGCCGCGCCCGTCGACCGCCAGCCCCGGCAGCAGCACCACGTCCGCCTCCGTGACGGCGTCCGGTCCCAGGCGCTCGCCGGCGGGCTCGGACAGGGTCATCCGTCCGCCGTGCCGCACGCGCGTGAGAGATCCCTCACCGGTGTACTCGCCCCAGTCCAGATCGTTGTCCGGCAGCAGGGCGGGGAGCAGCACGCGCACACCCCGCGCGCGCAGCGCGTCCAGCAGCGCGAGGGTCCCCGGCTCGGCGCCCACCGAGACGTACGCCGCAACGGCGTGCGCCCGCGCGACCTCAGGCATCGCGAGCGCCCGCCCGGCCAGGGCGTCCGCCGCTTCCCGCACGTCATCCGGCGTCAGCGCGTTCCGCGCCGCGAGGAAACCCCGCCGCAGGCTCCGCTTGTCGGGCTCGGCCGGGGGCGCGTGGTGACTCATGGACCGCTCCTGTAACGTCTAGGATGCTCATATGAGCATCCGGTATCCGGAGTCACAGATTCTCCCCATAGGTACCGGATATGGTGGCGCGCATGACTCAGTCCCACCCCAGGATCAGCAAGGCTGTCATCCCAGCAGCCGGACTCGGCACCCGGTTCCTGCCGGCCACCAAAGCCACTCCCAAGGAGATGCTGCCGGTCGTCGACAAGCCGGCGATCCAGTACGTGGTCGAGGAGGCCGTGACCGCCGGCCTCGGTGACGTCCTCATGGTCACGGGCCGCAACAAGCGCCCCCTGGAGGACCACTTCGACCGCAACTACGAGCTCGAGTCCGCCCTCCAGAAGAAGGGCGACGCGAGCCGGCTGGCGAAGGTCCAGGAATCCAGCGACCTCGCCATGATCCACTACGTCCGCCAGGGCGACCCCAAGGGCCTCGGTCACGCCGTGCTGTGCGCCGCGCCGCACGTCGGTGACGAGCCCTTCGCGGTCCTGCTCGGCGACGACCTGATCGACCCGCGCGACCCCCTGCTCCAGCGCATGATCGACGTCCAGGAGCAGCACGGCGGCAGCGTCATCGCCCTCATGGAGGTCGCCCCCGAGCAGATCCACCTCTACGGCTGCGCGGCCGTCGAGGCCACCGGGGACGACGACGTCGTCAAGGTGAGCGGACTGGTCGAGAAGCCCGACCCGGCCGACGCCCCCTCCAACTACGCCATCATCGGCCGCTACGTCCTCGACCCGCACGTCTTCGACATACTCCGCAAGACCGAGCCCGGCCGCGGCGGCGAGATCCAGCTCACCGACGCCCTGCAGCAGCTCGCGGAAGACGAGAAGGTCGGCGGCCCGGTGCACGGCGTCGTCTTCAAGGGCCGCCGCTATGACACCGGCGACCGCGGCGACTATCTGCGTGCCATTGTCCGACTCGCGTGCGAACGTGAAGACCTGGGCCCGGACTTCCGGACCTGGCTTCGCAGTTACGTAGCCGAGGAGATGTAAGGACGTTGAGCAGCGCCGCGCACCGTGACACCGGCCACGACCACGCCACCGCGGACTTCGGTCCGGACCGGCTGTGGTCGGTGCAGGACCACCTGGACGACATCCTCGCGACCGTCCGGCCCCTGGAGCCCATCGAGCTGAACCTGCTCGACGCCCAGGGCTGCGTCCTGGTCGACGACATCACGGTGCCGCTCTCCCTGCCGCCGTTCGACAACAGCTCCATGGACGGGTACGCGGTGCGGGTCGCCGACGTCGCGGGCGCGAGCGAGGAGTACCCCGCCGTCCTGGAGGTCGTCGGGGACGTCGCCGCCGGCCAGGCCGACCCGCCTTCCGTGGGCCCCGGTCGGGCCGCCCGCATCATGACCGGCGCACCGCTCCCGCCCGGCGCCGAGACCGTCGTCCCCGTCGAGTGGACCGACGGCGGGCTCGGCGAAGGCGCGGTGGCCGGAATGCGGGCCCGCAGCCTGGCCCCGGAGGGCGCCGAGGGACAGGTGCACGTCTACCGGCCGGCCGCGGCACGCGCGCACGTCAGGGCCAAGGGCAGCGACGTCGCCGCCGGCGACCGCGCCCTGGAGGCCGGTACGGTCCTCGGCCCGCCGCAGATCGCCCTGCTCGCCGCGATCGGCCGCGGCAGGGTCCGGGTACGCCCGCGCCCCCGCGTGGTGGTGCTCTCCACCGGCAGCGAACTCGTCCAGCCCGACGAGGAACTGGCACCCGGCCAGATCTACGACTCCAACAGCTTCGCCCTCACCGCCGCCGCCCGCGACGCCGGCGCCATCGCCTACCGCGTGGGCGCCGTCGCCGACGACGCGGAGACCCTGCGGTCCACCATCGAGGACCAGTTGGTGCGCGCCGACCTCATGGTCACCACCGGCGGCGTGAGCGTCGGGGCGTACGACGTCGTCAAAGAGGCGCTGGCGCACGTCGCCGACGAGGACGAGCCGGGCGGCGGCGTGGACTTCCGCAAGCTCGCCATGCAGCCCGGCAAGCCCCAGGGCTTCGGCTCCATCGGCCCCGACCACACCCCGCTGCTCGCTCTCCCGGGCAACCCGGTGTCGTCGTACGTCTCCTTCGAGCTGTTCGTCCGCCCCGCGATCCGCACCCTCATGGGGCTCGCCGACCTCCACCGCCCGACCACCACCGCGTCGCTGGCGGCGGACAAGACGCTGACCTCGCCGAAGGGCCGCCGCCAGTTCCTGCGCGCCACGTACGCCGACGGCACGGTCACCCCGGTCGGCGGGTCGAGCTCCCACCTCGTGGCCGCCCTCGCGCACGCCGACGCGCTGATCGTCGTCCCCGAGGACACCGAGTCCGTCGAGCCCGGCGCCGAGGTCGGCGTGGTCCTGCTCGGCTGAGCACCCCTCGTTGGCGGTACCGTGTCGCGCACAGCAGGCCCGCGCGCCGCACCGCGCCGGGCCCGGACCGGGAGCGCCACACGAGCATGAGTACGCAGGACCGACCCCCGCACGACGGCCAGGCAGCCCGCAGCGGCCAGGCAGCGCAGGCCCCGCAGGACCGGCTGACGCACATCGACGAGGCGGGCGCCGCCCGCATGGTCGACGTGTCCGCCAAGGACGTCACCGCGCGCACCGCCCGCGCGAGCGGACGCGTCCTCGTCGCGCCCCGCGTGATCGAGCTGCTGCGCGGCGAAGGGGTCCCCAAGGGCGACGCCCTCGCCACCGCACGCATCGCGGGCATCATGGGCGCCAAACGCACCCCGGACCTGATCCCGCTGTGCCACCCGCTGTCGGTCTCCGGTGTGAAACTGGACCTGTCGGTCGCGGACGACGCCGTGGAGATCACCGCCACGGTGAAGACGACGGATCGCACGGGCGTCGAGATGGAGGCGCTCACAGCCGTCTCCGTCGCCGCGCTCACGGTGGTCGACATGGTGAAGGCGGTCGACAAGGGAGCGGTCATCACGGACGTGCGGGTGGAGGAGAAGACGGGCGGCAAGTCGGGCGAGTGGAGCCGGTCATGACACTGGACGCGTCGGCCGGTGGTGCCCTCCGCGCCCCGTACAGCGCCCTGGTGGTCACGGCGTCCAACCGGGCCGCCGCCGGGGTCTACGAGGACAAGGGCGGCCCGCTGATCGCCGAGGGTCTGCGCCGCTTCGGGTTCGCGGTGGACGGCCCGCAGGTCGTCCCGGACGGCGACCCGGTGGAGTCGGCCCTGCGCGCGGGCGCCGAGGCGGGCTACGACGTGATCGTCACGACCGGCGGTACCGGGATCTCACCCACCGACCGCACCCCCGAGGCGACGCGGGCGGTGATCGACTACGAGGTCCCGGGCATCGCGGAGGCGGTCCGGGCGTACGGCCGGGACAAGGTGCCGACCGCGGTGCTCTCCCGGGGCCTGGCCGGGGTGGCGGGCCGCACACTGATCGTCAACCTGCCGGGCTCCTCCGGCGGTGTGAAGGACGGCCTCGCCGTGCTGGAGCCGCTGCTGGTCCACGCCGTGGACCAGCTCCGCGGCGGCGACCACCCCAGACCCGCCAGTGGTGGCGGTGCGAGCTGAACAGCCCATCCTGGCCCGTGGAGCTGGTGGACGGCGACATCGTCCTCAGGCCGATAAGGCTGCGCGACCAGCGGGCCTGGCGCGAGGTCAACCGGCGCAACCGCGACTGGCTGCGGCCCTGGGAGGCGACCATCCCGCCGCCCACCCCCGCCGGCCCGCTCGCGCACCGGCCGACCTACCGCCAGAT